>JBFICP010000010.1:0-27781 GCA_041581935.1 Gammaproteobacteria bacterium
AGCTCGCCAAATCGGCCTTCGCCGGCAAGCGCGGAGCGGAGTGATGACGGGCATACTGGAGAGTCTCGAGTTCTGGCACTGGCTGGTGCTCGGCGTCGCGCTCGCCATCATCGAAGTATTCACGCCGGGCGTGGCTTTTCTTTGGCTGGGAATCTCCGCGGGAATCGTCGGCATCATTCTGTGGGTAGCACCCGGACTCGCCTGGGAGTACCAGGTACTGACATTCGCCGTTCTGTCGGTCGCGAGCGTAGTCATCGCGCGCCGTTATCTCACGAGCCACCCCTTGAAGACCGATCTTCCGAACCTCAATCGGCGCGGCCAGCAGTACATCGGAAGGACGTTTACTCTCGATGAGCCCGTGGTGAACGGTCAAGGCAAGATCCACGTGGACGACTCGACCTGGAAGATCACGTGTGAGGACTGCGGAGCCGGCACCAAGGTCGTCATCAACGGCGTCGATGGCGTCGTGCTGCGCGCGGCGATTGCAGACTGAGCGGCCCACCGACTGCCCGATCACGCCCGCGATGAGAGTGGTAACGAACGCTGTCGCCGACGTCGAGGACGTGCTCGCGTTCTGGTTCGCGGACGCCGAGGCCGGTCCCGAGGCGCTCGAGCGTCGCAACAAAGTCTGGTTCCGCGGCGGCGCGCGCTTCGATCGCGAGTGCAGCGAGGGTTTCACCGCGACCCTGGCAGCGGCGTCGCGAGGCGAGCTCGATCGGTGGTTAGAGACGCCCGGTGGTCGATTGGCCCTGATCCTGGTGCTCGACCAGTTTTCGCGAAACATATACCGGGGCACCGCCGACGCTTATCGGCAGGACGATCGCGCCCTGGCCGCCTGCCTGGAAGGCATCGAGCGAAGCCACGACCGAAAACTTTCACCCATTGAACGCACCTTCTTCTATCTGCCGCTCGAGCACGCCGAGGACACCGAACTTCAGGCGCTTTCGGTGCAGTACTTCGAAATGCTCGTCGAGGAGGTACCCGAAGCGTTGCGCGCACACTTCGAAGCCAATGCAAGCTATGCCCGCCGACACCGGGAAATCGTGGAACGGTTCGGGCGATTTCCGCACCGCAATGTGATTCTCGGCCGGGATAGCACTGCCGAAGAAGTCGTCTACCTTGCCGACGATGCACCCCGCTTTGGACAATAACAATCGCGCCACCCGTGACGCACGACCGGGCCATGCGCCGAAGGCCGCGGAGGCGTTGCGCAATATCGCCATTATCGCCCACGTCGACCATGGCAAGACGACGCTCGTCGATCGGCTGTTGCAGCACTCCGGCACCCTGGGCGCGCGCGCCGCGCCGCTCGAGCGCGCCATGGACAGCAACGCCCTGGAGCGCGAGCGCGGAATCACCATTCTGTCCAAGACCACCGCCATTCGCTGGCGCGGATACCGCATCAATATCGTCGACACCCCGGGACATGCGGATTTCGGCGGCGAGGTCGAACGCGTGCTGAGCATGGTGGATTCGGTTCTTCTGCTGGTGGACGCGGTCGAGGGACCGATGCCGCAAACGCGTTTCGTAACTCAGAAGGCGTTCGCCCGGGGTCTCAATCCCATCGTGGTCATCAACAAGATCGATCGCGAGGGAGCACGCCCGCACTGGGTGCTCAACGAGACGTTCGATCTGTTCGACAAGCTGGATGCCAGCGAGGATCAGCTGGATTTTCCTGTCGTGTACGCATCCGCGCTGCATGGCCACGCGAGTCGCGATCCGGAGAAGCTGGAAAAGGACATGACGACTTTGCTCGAGACCATCATCGAGTGTGTTCCCGCGCCGAACGTGGATCTCGAAGGTCCGTTTCAGATGCAGGTGAGCAGCCTCGATTATTCGAGCTACGTCGGCGCGATCGGCATCGGGCGCATCGAACGCGGCTCGGTGCGCACCAACACACCGGTCACCGTAATCGACAGACACGGCGCGAAACGCGCGGCCCGGATTCTTCAGATTCTTCGTTCCGAGGGCCTCGAGCGGGTCGAGACCGAGGAGGCCTCAGCGGGGGATATCGTCGCCGTTACGGGCATCGACGCACCGAATATCTCCGATACCCTGTGCGAACCGGGTGCCGTCGAGGCGCTGCCGCCGCTCACGGTCGACGAGCCGACAGTGAGCATGGACTTTCTCGTCAACACCTCGCCGCTGGCCGGCCGGGCCGGCAGGTTTCTCACCAGCCGCCAGGTTCGCGAGCGGCTCGCGCGCGAGCTCATCCACAATGTGGCGCTGCGCGTCGAAGACACGGGTGACCCGGATCGCTTTCTGGTCTCTGGGCGGGGTGAGCTACACCTCGCGATCCTCATCGAGAACATGCGCCGCGAAGGCTACGAGCTCGCCATTTCCCGGCCAAGAGTCATTCTCCGGGAAATCGATGGCCGTGTTTGCGAGCCCTTCGAGCAGCTCAGCGTCGATGTCGAAGAGCGCCACCAGGGAACGGTCATGGAGCTTCTCGGCGCACGCCGCGCGGCGCTCGACGGCATGCGTCCGGATGGCCGCGGACGCGTGCGCCTCGACTACACGATTCCGGCCCGGGGACTCATCGGGTTTCGCACGGAGTTCCTTACCGGCACTTCCGGCACCGGGCTTATTTATCATACGTTCTCCCACTACGGTCCGTGCAGCGAAGGCAATATCGCGCAACGCGCCAACGGCGCTCTGGTGGCCAACTCGGCTGGCAGGAGTCTCGCCTATGCACTGTTCAATCTGCAGGAGCGCGGCCGATTGCTCATTGGACCCGGCGAGGAAATTTACGAGGGCATGATCATCGGCATTCACGCGCGCGCGAACGATCTGGTCGTCAATCCCATGAAGGCAAAGCAGCTGACGAACATTCGCGCCGCCGGCAGCGACGAGAACATTCTTCTGACGCCGCCGATTCGACTGACCCTGGAACAGGCGCTCGAGTTCATCGACGATGACGAGCTGGTGGAGGTGACGCCCACGAGCATTCGTGTGCGCAAGAAATTTCTGAAGGAACACGAGCGTAAACGTGCCGCACGCGCGGCCTCGTGAGACGTCGATTGCATCGGACTCGCACATGCTGGCCCTGTTGCAACGCGTGACCGAAGCCGCCGTATCCGTCGACGAGCGCGTTGTGGGTCGTATCGGCGTTGGATTGCTGGTTTTCGTCGGTGTCGAGAGGGGCGACGTAGAGTCCCACGCCGACAGGCTGCTGGAGCGCATGCTGGGCTATCGCATATTCCCGGATAAGTCGGAGAGAATGAATCTCAGCGTTACCGACATCGGTGGTGGGCTGCTGCTAGTGCCGCAATTCACGCTGCCGGCGGATACCCGCAGCGGAAGTCGCCCGAGCTTGTCGCCCGCCGCGCAGCCGGATATTGGTCGACGTCTGTTCGACTATTTGGTAAACGCCGCCCGCACACGGCACCCCGAAGTAGCGAGCGGTCAGTTCGGCGCATTCATGCAGGTTTCACTGATCAACGACGGACCCGTCACGTTCATGCTGCAGGTGCCGGCAAGCGAGCGCATTCAAGCAAGGTCATTCAAATGAGCACACGCCATTACGATGGCATTGTCATCGGCAGCGGTCCGGGAGGCGAGGGTTCGGCGATGATGCTCGCCAAAAGTGGCAGAAAGGTCGCCATGATGGAAAGGTACGGCGAGATCGGTGGCGGTTGCACCCACTGGGGCACGATTCCCAGCAAATCCCTGCGTCACGCCGTGCAACAGGTGGCCGACTACAGAAACGATCCGCTACTACGGCGAGTTGTCGGTCCGGTGGATATTGCCTACCCCGACCTCCTGCAAACAGCGAGCTCGGTGATCGGTCAGCAAACGACGGTTCGCGAGCGCTTCTATTATCGAAACGACGTTGACATCGTGACCGGACACGCGCGCTTCGTCGATGATCATACTGTCGAGGTCGAGACCGATCGCGGCACCAGCGAGCGCTACAGTGCCGATCACTTCGTCATCGCGAGTGGCTCTCGGCCGTACCATCCTCCCGACGTCGACTTCACACACCCTCGGATATGCGACAGCGATACGATACTGCGGCTCGATTTCACTCCTCGCTCTATTACGATCTATGGCGCCGGCGTGGTCGGCTGCGAGTACGCGTCAATTTTCGGCAACTTCGGCCTCAAGGTGAATCTGGTCAACACGCGCACGCAGCTGCTCGCGTTTCTCGACGCGGAGATCACCGACGCGCTCGGATATCATCTGCGCAACCAGGGTGTCGTGATTCGAAACGACGAAGAGTACTCCCACGTGGAGCCCCTGGATGACGGCGTCGTCCTGCACTGCAAGTCGGGAAAGCGTTTCAAATCGGATGTGCTGCTGTGGGCCAACGGCAGGACCGGCAACTCCCAGGACATGGGGCTGGAAGCGCTTGGTTTGGTCATCGACCACCGCGGGCATATCGACATCAACGAACATTATCAGACCGCGAAGACGCACATTTACGCGGTCGGTGACGTCGTCGGTCCTCCCAGTCTCGCCAGCGCGAGCTACGACCAGGGGCGCTTTGCCGCTACGCACATTGTGAAAGGAACCGGCGGCTCGATGCTGGTGTCGCACATCCCGACGGGCATTTACACCAAGCCCGAGATAAGCTCGCTTGGCCCCACCGAGTACGAGCTCACCGAGCGCAAGGTTCCCTACGAGGTCGGCCGTGCGATGTTCCGTAGCATCGCCAGAGCGCAGATAACCGGCCACACCGTCGGCATGGTCAAGCTCCTGTTCCACACCGAAAGCCTCGAGATCCTCGGCATCCACTGCTTCGGTGAGCAGGCCTCCGAGATCATCCATATCGGTCAAGCCATCATGTCCCAACCGGGGGCGGGTAACACGCTCAAATACTTCGTGGAGACCACTTTCAACTATCCGACCATGGCGGAAGCCTACCGCGTCGCGGCGCTCAACGGACTCAACCGCGTGTTTTAGGGTGGTAGTTCCGTCGCCGGACGTTAGACTTAAAGGGTGAGGCGTTTCACGCCCGGAGGTTTTGACTGATGGCGAGTCGAAGGCCAGGCATCGGCAAGGTCTCTTCGTCGCACAAGTCCCGCAACGAGCTGCTTCAGGAGGTTGCCCAGCTCGAGTGGCGGGCCGCCAAGCTCAACCAACGTTCGACCCTGCTGCAGTCGGCCCTCGATGCGATGCACGACGGCCTCGCGGTGTTCGACGCGAACCTGCAGCTGGTCGGCTGGAACCGGCGTTTTCTGGAGCTCGTGGACCTGCCGAGCGCCACCGTGGAGGCCGGCATCAGCGCGCTCGATTTGACGCGCCACTACGGGCGGCGTGGATTCTACGGCGCCGTCGACACCGAGGCCCATGCCCGGGAGAAGTTCGAGGCGCTCGGCGGTGCACATCGGCCGAAACGCAGTCGCTTGCAGCTTCCCGATGGACGAACGCTCGAGATCCGGCGCTCCAATCTCGCCGACGGCGGCTATCTTTCGGTCTACCGCGACGTCACGGACGCGACACGCATCGAGGCCGCACTCGCCGAGCAGACCGGTCGCCTGGAGCGCGTCGAGGGGCTCCTCACCGATGCCATCGAGTCGTTAACCGACGGCTTTCAGCTTTGGGATACCGACGATCGCCTGGTGCTCGTCAACAAGGCCTATCTCGACAACCAGCCCGAGGGGGTGCGACCCGCGCCTCTGGGCACGCGCTATGCGGACATTCTCGAGGAGCGGGTGCGCAGCGGGGTCATCCTCGAGGCCGAGAGCGATCCCGACGGCTACATTCGTGACCGCCTCGAGGCGCATCAGCGCGCCAACGGCGAGCCCATCGAGCAGCGGCTGCGCGACGGACGCTGGATGGAAATCCGCGAGCAACGGACCCACGTCGGCGGAATCGTGCAGATTCGCCGCGACATCAGCGCCCGCAAGCGCGCCGAGCAGGAGCTCGCGCGCCACCGCGAGCGCCTGGAAGAGCTGGTGGAGGAACGTACCCGCGATCTCGATGCCGCCCAGCAGGAGCTGGTGCGCAGCGAGCGCCTCGCCGCCATCGGCCAGCTGACCGGCACCGTCAGCCACGAGCTGCGCAATCCTCTGGGAACGATCCGCTCGTCGTTCGCCATCGTCGGCGATCACCTGCAGACCGCTCACGGACCGGTGGCTCGGGCGCTCGAGCGCATCGAACGCAATATCGACCGCTGCGTCACCATCATCGACGAGCTGCTGGCCTATACGCGGGTGCGCGACATGCATCTCGAGCCGGTCGAGATCGATCCGTGGCTGACCGATCTCATCGTCGACGAGGACATACCCCATGCGGTCAGCGTGGTGGTCGACTGCCAGAGCGGCGCGACGCTCCTGATCGACCGGGAGCGCCTGCGCCGTGCCGTGCTCAATCTGCTCGAGAACGCCTGGCAGGCGCTGACGGAAAGCGAGCACGATCGCATGCAGGCGACGGTGGCCATATCCGCGCGGGTCATCGATACACGCCTCGCCATCAGCGTCGCCGATAACGGTCCCGGGATACCGCAGGATATCCGCGAGCGCATATTCGACCCGCTGTTCAGCACCAAGTCCTTCGGCGTGGGCCTGGGCTTGCCGCTGGTGCGTCAGGTGGTCGAGCAGCACGGCGGCGAGATAGCCGTCGACACGACGCTGGATGAGGGCACGACCATCACCCTGAGCCTGCCGCTGTCCGGCGATGGGGAGGGCGCCGGGCCGACGCCGGGCATTTAATAATCTTGCTTATAGTAAGCTAGGCAATTAAAATTTCGCGCATGCTGCGCGAAAACCTGCAACGCAACTTCGGCTTCATACTCCACGACGTCGCGCGCCTGCTGCGCACCACCTACGACCGTCGGGTCCGCGATCTGGGCCTCACCCGCTCGCAGTGGTGGGTACTTACTCACCTGTATCGCAAGGACGGGCTTACCCAATCCGAGCTGGCCGAGATGCTGGAGCTGGAGAAACCGAGCCTTGGCCGGCTCCTGGATCGCCTCGAGGCCAAGGGCTGGGTGCGGCGCGCAGCGGACGCCCGCGATCGGCGCGCCAAAAGGGTATTCCTCACCGACCAGGTGGAGGCGCCGATGCAGATCATGCGCGAAATCGCCGCCGGGGTGCGCGAGGATGCGCTATCGGGCCTGAGCGCCGCCGACCGGGATCGCTTCGTCGATACCCTGCTCACCATCAAGTCGAATCTCATGACCCAGGTCAACGGCGCTCCGAGGACAAACGGTCAGGGACGGGCTTGAACCATGGCCAAGGGCGCGCGTGCTCCAAGCAAACCGGTCGCTCGCCGCATCGTGCGGTTGACACTCATGCTGGTCGTGCCGCTGGTGGCGGCGATCGTTGCCTTGTATCTGTATGCGAGCGGCGGCCGGCACGTGGTGACCGAGAACGCCTACGTCAAGGCCAATATCATCGCCGTGAGCGCGGATGTGTCCGGCCGGGTGGTCGACGTGAAGGTCCAGGACAACCAGCTGGTGAGGCCCGGCGAACCGTTGTTCACTATCGACCCGATGCCGTTTCGCATCGCCGTGGCCGAAGCCGAAGCGCAGATGGAAGTCATCCGCACGGATTTTTCCCAGCTGCGCTACGACGTGCGCGAGGCCCAGGCCGAAGCCGCCGAGTCGCGCGAGCGGCTGCGATTCCTGACCCAGCAATTCGAGCGCCAGAAAAAGCTCAAGCAGCGCGGCATGGGCAGCGAGGAGGCCTACGACCAGGCACTGCATGAGCTCAAGGTCGGCGAAGAGTCGCTGCGCAAGCTCGATCAGCGCATTGCCCGCAGCCTCGCGGCGCTCGGCGGTGATGCCGACCTGCCGGTGGAGAAGCATCCGCACTACAGGCGCGCAGTGGCGATCCGCGAACAGGCCACGTTGAACCTCGAACGTACCACCGTGAGCGCCCCCGCCGAGGGGATCGTCAGCAACATGAAGCTGCAGGTCGGCGAGTACGTCAAGGAGGGCACCGCGGTATTCAGCCTTATCGAGACGTCACCGGTCTGGGTCGAGGCCAACCTCAAGGAGACCGAGCTCACCAACGTCTCGCCCGGACAGTCGGCGACGGTCACCGTCGATGCGTACCCCGACCACCGCTGGCGGGCGTCGGTGGATACCATTGCCCCGGCCACGGGCGCCGAGTTCGCCCTGCTGCCGCCGCAGAACGCCACGGGCAACTGGGTCAAGGTCGTGCAGCGCATACCGGTATTGCTGCGCATCGAGCGCCGCGACCACGAGCCGGTGCTGCGAGCGGGAATGACAGTGACCGTCAGCATCGATACCGGCAAGGAACGCGGGCTGCCCGGCTTCGTTCCCGATGCGATTGCCGGCTGGCGCCTACCCGACTTCGTGCGCAGGGCGCTGGCGCTGGACCGATCCGGAAACTGACCGGCAACTCCCCCCCTCTAGGGGCGTGTCCGTCCCTACGGAAAACGAACGCCGGCCATCAAAGCCGGACTAGAAACTCACCTGATCGCCGCCCTTCAGCGCAAGCATCTCGCGCGCCTCTGCCGGAGTGGCAATCTCGAGCGACAAGTTCTCAATGACGGATCGGATGATCGTTACCTGCTCGGCGTTGCTCGTTGCAAGCCGCCCCTTGCCGGCGTAGAGACTGTCCTCCAGACCCACCCGCACGTTGCCGCCCATGATGGCGCTCATGGCCACGAAGGGCAGCTGATGACGGCCGCCGGCCAGCACGCTCCAGTAGTAATCCTCTCCGAACAGCTTGTCGGCGATGCGCTTCATGTGCTGCAGATTCTCGGGATCGGCGCCGATACCACCGAGTATTCCGAAGATCGTCTGCACGAACAGCGGCGGCTTCACGAGGCCGCGGTCGAGGAAATGCGCAAGATTGTACAGATGTCCCACGTCGTAGCATTCGAACTCGAATCGCGTGCCACATCCTTCGCCGAGCTCCTTGAGAATGTGCTCGATGTCCTTGAAGGTGTTCCGAAAGATGAAGTCGCGACTATTCTCGAGATGCTCTCGCTCCCACTCGAACTTGAACTCCTTGTAGCGATCGAGCATGGGATAGAGTCCGAAATTCATCGACCCCATGTTGAGCGAGCACATCTCCGGCTTGGCCGCCAGCGGCGCGGCGAGACGCTCCGCGACGGTCATTCCGTGGCCGCCACCCGTGGTGATGTTGACGACCGCATCACTCGACTGCTTGATGCGTTGCAGGAACGGCATGAAAACGTCGGGGTCCGGCGTCGGGCGCCCGGTTTCCGGATCCCGGGCGTGCAGATGGATGATGGAGGCGCCGGCCTCGGCCGCCGCGATGGATTGCTCGGCGATCTCGTTCGGCGTGATCGGTAGATGGGGCGACATGCTCGGCGTGTGTATCGAGCCGGTGGTCGCACAGGTGATGATGACCTTGCCTCTTGCCGCCATGGTGCTGTCTCCCTGATCGTCGTTATCGATATGTTCGCCCTAGTCTACCGCGCGTTGATGGGCAATGAGCGCCATCAGCCGCCGGTCGCGCCACAGCTGGCGCTCGGCGAGCCGCTCACGCGGCAGCGAGTCGCGAAGCGCCTCCTCGATGTCGTCGATCGCCCGCCCGCTCCACGGCACGATGTGCTGCTGGCTACGCCAGAGATTCTCGTAAAGACCCTCGTAGCGCTCGACGTAGTCGCGGGCACCGCCCGGGGCGTTGAGGTCGATGGTTTCGAATGGCCCGAGAAACGACCAGCGCAGTCCCAGCCCGCGCCGAATGCCGACATCCACGTCGGTGGCGCTGGCGTAGCCCTCCGCTACCAGGCGGAATGCCTCCTGGAGCAACGCTCCCTGCAGGCGGTTCATGACGAAGCCGTCGATCTCGCGCTTCATCATGATCGGCGCCTGACCGATCTCGGTGAGAAAGCGGCCGGTCCGGGCGGCGATTTCCGGCCTCGTCCACGGGGCCGGCACGACTTCCACCGCCGGGATCAGATAGGGCGGGTTGATCGGGTGCGCAACCAGACAGCGGCCCCGGCCGGCGAGGTTCTCGGTGAACCGTGAAGGCAGAATCGCCGAGCTCGAGCTCGCCAGCACCGCATCCTCTGCAGCCAGGGCATCCAGCTCGGCGAATACCGCCTTCTTTACCTCGGCGTCCTCGAACGTGCTCTCCTGAACATAGCCGCTGCCTTCGAGCGACTCGTCGAGGCTGCCGCTCGGCGAGATTCGCCGGCGCACGTCCGCAACCTCCTGACCCGCGAGCAGGTCGTAGCCGGCGAGCTCATCGAGGGCCTTGTCGGCAAAGGCGAGCGCCGCGTGCACGGCATCGCTGCGCGCGTCGTACAGGGCCACCTCGTGACCCCCCCGAGCAAAGCAGACTGCCCACGCTCTGCCAACTAGCCCGCATCCGATGATCGACGTCTTCATTTTTCAGCGCAGCTCGGGGGGAACGTCCTTGATGGGCGCGGCAAAAGCCGCGTGTGCCGCGGCATCGACCGGCTTTCTCACTTCACGGGTCGACGCGGGACGGTCGACGAGCTTGGCCTTCGGACGAATCGGTCTCGGACTCAGGCCGCCCCCGCAATTCGGACATACGTTCATGAGCAGCGTCTCCACACACGTCCTGCAGAATGTGCACTCGAAGCTGCAAATCATGGCGTCGGTGGAGTCGGGCGGCAATGCGGCGCCGCAGGACTCGCAGCTCGGGCGCAGCTCGAGCATTGGGGTCAGTGAGCGGCTTGTCGGTTCATCGACAGTACCTGTCGTAGTAAATGTCACCGAGCACCTTTCCGTCCTCGATGACGTCGGCGCTCAGTCTCGGTTCCAGCAACCTGAGCTCGATACGCGCGTCGACGGATCCGCACCTGGCCGTCGCATGATACCAGGCATACGCTTCGACGTTGTTCTCCATCAGTCTATAAGTGTGTGCGAGGAATCCCTGAGCGTTCCAATCGCCGCCTTCGGCGAGCGGATGGAAAATCGTCAGCGCCTTCGAATAGTTGCCTCGCCCGAGAGCGTTGACGCCGTCCTGTATGTCGGCACGCGCGAGCGACACCGGCAGCAATGCGAGAATCAAAACGAAGCTAATCGTAGCCGAACCCTTGGAGACTGACTCTTCCACCATGACATTCAGCGTTCCACGAGCCGCAGCCGATCCAGTGAATTCCGGCGGAACTCCTGGTAATACGCCTCTTCAATCGACTCGGAGCGCTCCCGGTACTCATCGATGCCCATGGCATCGCGCCGGTCCTCTTCTACTTGCTCGTAGACGTCGCGCTCCGCGAGCCGGCTGATCAGCGCATCCCAGAACGTGTCGTCATCGTAATCTTCGAGCAAATCGATTGCTCTCGTGGTTTCCTCGAAGTACCGGGTCGGGGAGTATTCGTTCGTGTCCCGATTAGCGTGCACGAGCTCTGCGCAGCCCGCGTCTCCGGCGAAAGAGTACAGCTTCTGAAGCAGCATGTCATAGTCCACGACATCGGGCCGCTCGTCCACATGATGGGAATGGATCACCCAGTTGGCCATGTAGACGAGATCGAGGAGCAATCGGTACTCGTTTTCTGTCAGCTCAATTTTCACGCTTTGGCGATCTCCTGCTGGCAACCGGATGACATGTCCGGGGTCTGTCGCGCCGTCGACCCGGACGGGGACAGTAGCCTAGTCGGCGGCGGGCGTTCAACCATGCGCAGGTGCCGGCCGACATTGTCCGGACCAACGTATATTGCTAGATTCGACCGACCCCCCTTGAGCCCTCGCATCGGCGATGATTCAACCCGCAC
Organism: Gammaproteobacteria bacterium; assembly: GCA_041581935.1. Taxonomy (GTDB): domain Bacteria; phylum Pseudomonadota; class Gammaproteobacteria; order HK1; family HK1; genus JAABYT01. Next base: position 11,632 of record JBFICP010000010.1, read on the forward strand.
ACCGCATGACACAGCTCGGCACGGAGACGGCATTCGAGGTGCTGGCTCGGGCGGAGGCGCTCGCCCGCGAGGGCCGTGACATCATCAACCTCGGCATCGGTCAGCCGGACTTCAAAACGCCGCCGCATATCGTCGAGGCGGCGGTCAAGGCGTTGCGCGACGGCCATCACGGTTATACACCCTCACCGGGAATCCCGGCCCTGCGTGAAGCGGTTTGTCGCGATCTGGCCCGGTATCGCGGTGTTGATGTGAGCCCGGAGCGCATCGTCGCGGTGCCCGGCGGCAAGGTGACGATGTTCTTCGCCATCATGATGCTCGGCGAGCCGGGAGCTGAGGTTCTCTATCCTAATCCGGGGTTCCCGATATACGAGTCCGTCATCAAGTTCAGCGGCGCCGCTCCCGTTCCGATTCCGCTGCTCGAGGACCGGGATTTCTCCTTTGACGCCGAAGCGGTCCTCGACTCCATAACGCCGCGCACACGACTGCTGATCCTCAACTCGCCGGCCAATCCCACCGGTGGCGCGATCCCTCGCGAAACCATCGACACCCTGGTCGAGGGTCTCGAAGCGCACCCTCGAGTGGTCGTGCTGAGCGATGAAATCTATTCGCGCATAACCTACGACGGGCACGAGCATGTGAGCCTCCTCGGTTACCCCCAGCTCGAAGATCGCCTGATACTGCTCGACGGCTGGAGCAAGACCTATGCAATGACGGGTTGGAGACTGGGCTACGCCGTGTGGCCGCAATCACTTGTAGAGGGCGCCACCCGACTCGCCATCAACTGTCACTCCTGCGTCAACGCGGCCACCCAGCATGCCGGGATTGCGGCGCTCGACGGACCGCAGGAGAGCGTCGACGAGATGGTCGCCGCCTTCGACGAGCGCCGTCACGTCATCGTCGAAGGACTGAATGCCATTGAAGGCATCAGCTGCCGGACACCCGGCGGAGCGTTTTACGCTTTTCCCAACATTGGCGGGACCGCGATGAGCGCTCGCGACCTGCAGTCGGGATTACTCGAGGAGGCGGGGGTCGCGGCCATCGCCGGCACCAGCTTCGGCGCGCACGGTGAAGGTTATCTGCGCTTCTCCTACGCCAACAGTGTCGACAACATCCGCCGCGCTCTCGAACGCATGGGCGCGTACCTGGCCACCGCCGCCGCGGCGGGCTGAACTCCGATCGCTGCGCGACATTGATCGCGGACCCGATTTTCTATCTGCTGGCGGTGCCGGCGGTGCTGATACTCGGGATCTCCAAGGGCGGGTTCGGCGGCGGACTCGGCTCTCTGGCGGTGCCCCTGACCGCGCTCGTCGTCTCGCCGATTCAGGCGGCCGCAGTGCTGCTGCCGATTCTGTGCGTGATGGACATCCACGGTGCGTGGGTCTACCGGGGACGGTGGGACAAAGCCAATCTCAAGATTCTCATGCCCGCCGCGCTCATCGGCCTGACGCTGGGAGCATTCAGCTTCCGTTATCTCGATGCCCGCATCATCCGCGTACTCATCGGTGCGCTCGCCGTAGGCTTCACTATGCATCATTGGCTCGGCGGATTGCTGGCGGTGCGCGCGGCGCGCGGGGTCGACGTGGTGCGCGGTACGTTCTGGGGCGCGGTATCGGGATTCACGAGCTTTATTGCTCACGCCGCTGGGCCGCCCATGAGCGCCTATCTGCTGCCGCAGCGAATGGACAAGACACGATTTCTCGCCACCAGCGTGATCTTCGTGCTCTTCATGAACTACCTGAAGCTCGTGCCGTATGCCTGGATCGGGCAATTCAGCACTGAGAACCTGATGACGTCGCTCGTGCTGCTGCCGCTCGCGCCGCTCGGCATGGGGCTCGGAATCTGGCTGCACCGCATCGTGGCGCAAGACGTTTTCTACCGCGTCTGCTATCTGCTGCTGTTTCTCGCCGGTCTCAAGCTGCTTTACGACGGAGTGGCGGAGCTGCTCGCAGCTTGAATGCGCCCGCAGGCGCAGGCTTTCACCCGGTTCCCACTCGCTCCAATACCGCCTACTTCTGCGAGAGCAGCGTTTCGCCCATCGAGCGCGGGTCGCGCAAACTCCATCGCCCGGCATCGACCTGGTGCACGAAATCGTCCACCAGGCGATTGAAGAGATCGGGCTCCTCGAGGTTCAGCGCGTGCCCGGTCTTCGGCAAAAAGGCCAGCCCCGCCGAAGGAATCGTGCGTTTCAGATAGAGCGACGCATCGAGGCACGGCTCGTCCTCGTCGCCCGCCATGATCAAGGTTGGCACCGTCAGCGCCAATAGCCGATCTTCGAGATCGTAGACCGACGGACGTTCCATCTGCACGCCGCGAAGCGTATTTGCCGAGCCGACGGTTGAGTGCTCGGCGAGCATTGCCACGAACTCGGCGAAGCCGCGGGGATCCTTGTTCTCGAACTGCACGCGGGCCGGGCCGCTTGCGTAATCCGCGGCGACTTTCGCCATGCCTTCCGTCTCGATGCGATTGGCGAAGCCCGCCGCCTCGCTTCGAAACTGCTCGCGCTGACCCGTTTTGGCGCCATAGCCGCAGCCGCCGAGCACTAGCGAGAGGGCACGATCGGGATAGCTCAGGCCGAAATGCAGGGTCGCCAGGGAGCCCATGGATATGCCGACGATGTGCGCGCGCTCAATGGACACTCCATCGAGCACTGCCAGTATGTCGTCGCGGGCCCGATCCTGAGAATAGGATGCGACGGCTTCCGGAACACCCGATGGCGGGTAACCACGCGCATTGTAGGCGATGCATCGATAACGCCTGGCGAAATGACGCATCTGCGGCTCGAAGCTGCGATAGTCGCCGGCAAACTCGTGAACGAACACCATGGCCGTGCCATCGCCGGCCTCCTCGTAGTACAGCTCTACCCTGTCATCGGTCGTGATGGTCGCCACGAATGCCCCCTCGACTTTCTGTCTGCAACGCCCCCGCGACTATTGTGCCACGAACCGGCCTGCGGGCGATGAGAAACAGGCCTGCCGCCACCAGCAACATGCCGGCCCACAGGTGGCCGGAAATGACGTCGCCCAGTAGCCACGCGCTCAGCAGAACGCCCGCGATGGGCGAGACGAAATTGAAACTGACGATGACGCTCGGCGCGTAGCGTTTCATGAGATAGAAAGAGACCGAGAATCCTAATCCCGCGACGATGACGCCCTGGTAGATCAAACCCGCCAGCGGCTCCCAGGCCATGGCATCCCAGCGTATGGTTTCGAACAGAAAGCCGCCGAGCGCGAACAACGGCAGCGAAAGAATCATCTGCCACAACACTACACGCGCTTCATCCATTCGTTGCAGCACTCTGGCGCTGATGATCAGACGAGCGCCGAGCAGACACGCGCTCACCAGTAGAATCGCATTGCCCAAGCTGGCATGCGCCGGCTCGAGTACACCGCCCCCGCGCAACAGCACCAGCGCCGTTCCAACAAAGGCGACCGACAGCCCGGCGCTCTTGATGACCGTCAGACGATCGCCGGCGATGAGAAAGTGCGCGAACAGGGCCGCGAATATGGGATTGGTGGCGATCAGCACGGCTCCCATGGACCCGCTCGTGAGATCGAAACCGATGTTCATGGCCGCGATCTGCACCGTGAACAGGCTGGCGATCAGGGCAAGGGCAGGCCATTCGTGGCGGGCCGGCCAGATCGCCACACCGCGCGACTTTGCCCAGATACCGACGCAGACGATCGCGATCGTGAAGCGCAGAAAGGCCGTCCACAGAGGCGGGAACACCAGCAGGCTGTACTTCACGGCGACCGGATTGCCACCCCACAAAATGTGTATGAAGACCGAGATCGCGATGGCCTGCAGGGGAACGGCCAGCACTGAACGGGACGGAGGCGGCATCGCGTGAACGAAGTTCAGACCGGAGCTACGTGCGTGCAGGAAATTGTCGAACGTTGCGAGGCCATGGCGGCAGCTCGTCCAATGCCGAATGCGCCCTTACAACGACAGCCCGAGCAGACCGCGGGTCAACTGAAACTGACTGTGACCTTGGCCGAAAAGCTTCGGCACGTAGTTGCGCGACGCGGTTTCGCCGATGCAGTCGAGGAGCGACGCTTCGATGACCTGGTGCGCCGACGGTGGTTGCAACATGAGATCGAGATCCTCGCCGAACCGCTCGCAGAATGCCCCGTCGCTTCCGATTTGCACGAGCGGAATCATGGGATGCGACTGAAGTGGTGCTCGCGCGACGTGCGCGAGCATGATCTCCACACCGGTACCACCGAGACCGGTCAGCACTTCCGCCGCATTTCCGGTTTGTGTCTCCATCACGTGGCATCCAGCGGTTTTGGAAGGCTGCCCGTAACCGAGAGTGGGCGTCCACGTGCCGTTCTCGAAAAGCGTGCCGGTAAAGCTCTCGTCCGCGAGCACCGAGGCATTGTCCGCGATGACCACCGTCGCGCCGGCTGCCACGAGGCCGCGAACGAGTCGTGCGATAGCGCTTGATATCGACTCCGCAACCGGGCCAACGGTCGTGAGCCCGAGACGAAGCGCATCGGCTCCCACGATTTCGCTGCTAAGCTCGCCCTCCTCGTCGAGGGCACGCGCGAACCACTCGCCCACCTTCTCGCGCACTTTGACGAGCCCTCCGTCAAGCTGCACGCTGGCAAAGCCGAAGCGACTCGAGTCGATGCCGCGCGAGCTCAGATAGTGCCGAACGGCATCGTTGTGGGTTCTCTCGCAGCCATGCTCGAGCAGCACCGCGCGGCGAACGCCGGGATGCTCGACATGACCGAGCAGTGTCTGCAGATACAAATGGTCGGCATTGGCCGAGCCGCAGCCCTCGGTGTGTGCGAGCGCAACGAAGCGCGACACCCCCGGCAGACTGCGCGCATTGAGGTCGTCCGCCACCAGACGCGCCACCTGCCCGGAGCAGAGACTGGTCGGCATGATCAGGCCGACCTGGTCGACGGCGTGGCCGCGCGGCGTGATATACGCGTCGAACCGGAGATTCACCGGCTCGGCCGCTACGACGTTCAGGGGATCGCCTTTCGGTGTCGGTGCGCGTCGAATGATGTCCAGCCGGCGGCCGTCCTTCTGGGGCCAGTCGCGCCAGATAGAAACCTGGGAATGCCCCGCAAGCTCTCCCTTGCTGCGTTCCCCCGACGCGACTCGAAGCGCCAGCTCGAACGTTTCGGCGCCGAGCTCCCCCATGGGCTCACCATCATTGTACCGTCCCGCGTTTACATCCATTTCATTGGCGAGCATCTCGAACCGGCCGCTGGTGGTGACGAATTTGAGCGTCGGGACAAACGGAAAGTTGGTAATCGAGCCATTGCCCGTGATGAACAGGATCATGTTCGCACCGGATGCCACTTGGCCTGCAATGCTCTCCAGATCGTTGCCCGGGCTGTCCATGAAATAGTATCCGCTCTCGGTCATGGGCGCGGCGTAATCGATGACGTAGTCGAGGCGCACCTGCGGATCGCGCTTACGCGCCGCGCCGATCGACTTCAATGCGATATTGTACAGGCCGCGGAAATTGTTTCCGCCGGAAGGGTTGCCTTCCGCCGTGGTACCGTGATCCGCGGCACGCGCTTTGAATGCTGCAATTTTCTCGAGAAAGCATTCTGCAGTGGCCGCGTCACGCACGTTCTCGAGCACGTAAGGCTCGGCGCCGATGAGCTCATCGGTCTCGGCGAGATTGGCGCTGCCACCGTGGCGCAGTACCTCCTTGGCGACCCAGGCGGCGAGCGCATTGCCGGAAATGCCCGAGAACGCATCGGAACCGCCGCACTGCAGTGCAAGACGCAGATTCGCCACGCTCTCAATCGAGCGCTCACAGGCGTTCACCTGTCCCAACCAGCCGTCGACGATGCCTATGGCACGCTCGAGCTCGTGCTTGCGCCCAGCCCCGATGTCCATGAAAGCGTGTGGCACATCTGCATCGGCGTATGCGTGCTCCTTCATGAAGTTGCGCAACGTCTCGTTGCTGAAGCTTCCGGTCCCGTAGTCGACGACCAGGGCGGCGCCGACGTTGGGGTGCAAAAGGAATCCCGCCAGGGTTCGGAGCACGAAGTCGAGATTATTGGGCCGAAGGTTACCGCCACCTTCGGTGTGGGTAACGGCGACGACGCCGTCTATGTTGGCAAACGTCCGGTTGATGTCCTGGAAGTGCGCGGCTACCGATTCGACGAACGCGCAAGCATCGGAAGTGGTCGCGAGAACGACGATGAAGTTTCGCGTGCCGACCCCACGTCGACCGGGCCGGCGATATCCGCTGAATGTCGCGGGAATGTCGACCGGAGCGACCTGCTGTCCCGGGCGAAAGGATTGCGCATCGAAGGTGTACGTTTCGATATGGTCGCGGAAGTTCGCCCGCTCGGGCAGCGCAAAATCGATGTCCCGTTCGGACAGTACCTTGAGGATCTTCTCGTTGCACACGTATGCGCCAGGAGAGAGGTCGCAGATGGCGAGGCCGAAGGGCAGACCCCAGGAGAGCAGCGGCTCGCCTGCTGCAATCGGCCGCAACGCGAATCGGTGGCCCTCGAGCACGGTGTGGGAAAGCACCCACCGAGTGTCTGCGAGAATAATCTCCGTGCCGGCCTCGAGCCGGCACGTGGCGATGGCGACGTTATCCCCCGGCGCGGGAACGCGGCCGACCTCGTCGAATTGCCTCGTGCTGGTTCGGGTTGCCATGCGCTCGAATGGTAACACCCGTCGGGCCGGCGCTCGACGACCCGGCTTAAAAAATCTTTACGTTGGCGACAGAAGCCGGAAAAACGTGTGTCTTAGGCTCGTTCGCCAGGTTCCCGCATCCGGGAGCCATCCACATTTTCACATAACAGGAGTGGATCATGAGCGAACAGAATGCACACAAGAGCGCCGCGTGCCCTGAGGATCGCCGGCACTGGTTGGGACGGCGTGCGCGGCTCATCGTGGCCGCGATCACCCTGCTGGGTATCGGCGCCGTGCTCGGCACGGCCGTCTCGGTGCACGCGGCCCGCACGGGTGGCTGGCACGCCGCAGGTCATCACTGGCGATCGGCAAAGAGCGAAGAGCAGGTACGCCAGCGCGCCCTCGATGGCACCGCCTGGGTGCTCGGACGGATCGATGCATCCGCCGAGCAGCAGACGCGCGTAAACGAGATAGTCAGCGCCTTGGTCGGGGAACTCTACCCCCTGCGTGACCAGCACCACGCGCGCCGCCGGCAGCTGATCACCGAGCTCGCTCGTCCGCAGGTGGACCGCGCCGCGCTCGAGCAAATCCGTGCCGACGGAGTCGCCGCCATCGAGCTCGCATCGAAAACGGTCATGGATGCCGTCATCGACGTCACCGACGTTCTGACCGACGAGCAACGCGAGGAGCTCACCGCCATGATCGCCCGCCACCGGCGTTGATCGTCATGCGCTCCCCCTGTCGGTGATCCGGAGGGGGAGCGCAACGCCACGCCCCCGCTTTGCCTGCAGGCGTTCAGAACGTATGCTGGCGTTTGCGTCGTACCTGCGCAAGCGGATTCCCTGTGGGGGTGCGCGTCTGAATTCGGAAAATTCTGCGTAGCAAGGCGTTTAGCCAATGAGCGAACGAATACTCATGATCGAGGACGACGAGAATCTCTCCGCCATGTTGAAGGAGTATCTCGCACCGCTGGGTATCGAACTCTGCGCCAGTCCGAATGCACGGGGCGGCCTAGAAGCCCTCGCCGACGGCAGCTTCGACGCATTGATCCTCGACGTCATGCTCCCCGACGGCGACGGCTTCGATGTCTGCCGCCAGGTGCGCTCGCGTTCCGACATTCCTATTCTCATGCTCACCGCCCGGGGTGACGAGACGGATCGCATTGTCGGTCTCGAATTGGGCGCCGACGACTACCTGCCGAAACCTTTCAACCCACGGGAGCTACTCGCGCGATTGCGTGCCATTCTGCGCAGACGCGGAGCGCCGGGAACGACGCCGGCGCGCGTGTGGCGCTTCGGACGTCTCGAGATCGACCGCGACGAGCGCAGCGTGCGTGTCGACGGCGATGCCCGGCCACTGACGGCCTATCAGTTCGATCTTCTCTGCGCGCTTGCCGAGCGCGCCGGCAGCGTGCTGTCCCGTGATGCACTCATGGATCGGGTGCGGGGTGAAAATCTCGAAGCTTTCGATCGGAGTATCGACGTGCACATATCGCGTATTCGTAATGCCATCGAGGACGACCCCCGGCATCCGCGCCGGATAATTACTGTTCGCGGCGCGGGTTATGTTTTCGCCCGGCGTCAGGACGAGCGCTGAAATCGGTGCGCCACCTCTATATCCAGATCTACGTCGCGCTCGTGGCGATTCTCATTCTGTTCGGCGCGCTGGTCTTCGCGACTTGGGCGCTACTGCCGCCGGATGCCGAACGCCAGCGATTGATGACGGGGAGCGCAGCGGTGTTGAGCGATCTGCTGCCGTCCAAGGAACGTCCGATCGAAGAGACCCGCGCCGCGCTCGAGCGTCTCTATGATCAGCTCGGCGCAGACCTTTCGATGTATGACGCCGACGGTACCCTCTTGGCGTTCTCGGGCGAACCTCTCGAGGCCCCCAATTTCGACGGCAGAGCAAGCGGCTGGATACGCGGCACGGGCAAAGGGCCGAGGGTCGCGCTGAATCTTGACGATGGACGCTGGCTGGTCGTGCGCGCGCAACGCGAACGCGGCGCCGCCTGGCTCGCGATGCTGATTCTTCTCGCCGCGGCGGTCGCCATCGGCGCCTATCCTATCGTACGGCGCATCACTCGAAGGCTCGAGCGTCTGCACAAGCGGGTCGAACAGCTCGGTGCCGGCGACTTGAGCGCGCGGGTAGAGGTGCAGGGAAACGACGAGGTCGCGGAGCTCGCGCGCAGCTTCAACCGCGCAGCCGACCGCGTCGAAAGGCTCGTCGAAGCCCAGCGGGGCATACTCGCCGGCGCCTCACACGAGTTGCGCACGCCGCTCACGCGCATACGTATGGGCCTCGAGCTGCTCGCCGGCGACGGCCAGTGCAAGCTGCGTGCACGCATCGGCAGTGACATTGCCGAGCTCGACGAGCTGATCGAGGAGCTCCTGCTGGCGAGTCGTCTGAGCGCCGGAGAGAGCCTCGAGAGCAACGAGCCGGTGGAGCTGCTCGGACTTTGCGCCGAGGAAGGCGCACGCATCGGCGCCCATGTCAGCGGCACGCCGACGACGGTGCGCGGCGATGCGCGCTTGCTCAGACGTATGCTGCGAAATTTGTTCGAAAACGCCCAGCGCCATGGGCGCGGAGCGGCCGTGGATGCGAGCGTCGAGAATTCGCAGACAGGTATCGCGCGCATCGTGGTCAGAGATTCGGGGCCCGGTGTCGCGGAAGGCGAACGCGAGCGTATCTTTACACCGTTTTACCGGGCGCTAGGCGTCAACGAAAGCGGCAGCGGACTCGGCCTTGCCCTGGTACGCCAGATTGCACGACGCCACGGTGGCGATGCGCGCTACCTACCCCGGGAAGGCGGCGGCAGCTGTTTTGAAGTGACTCTGGCCGAAAATTGACCCGGCTCTTCCGTGCCCGATCGATCGCTCGAGCCCCGGTAAGAACGGCGCTCCCTCCTCAATCGCCTAGACGTCGATTTTCAGTCCGAGTATCAGGCTGCTCCACGACTTGCCGTGGCCGTCGAGATTGAGCGACGTGTTGACGCCCCCTTCGAGGGCATTCTGCATGACGAAGTTGAAGCCATTGAGCGAAGGAAGCTCGTAGCGCACGATGCTGCCGGTCAGCAACTCGCCGAAGCTGCGTTTCAGATATTCCGCGGTCAGCTGAGCAGCGACCGCGCCATAATGCGCCCGGTCGTACACGAACACGCTCACGTTCGAGCAGTTACCCTTGTCGCCCGAGCGGGCATGGGCAATCTCTCTGAGCAATACCGGCCGGCTCATACGTCGAGAATCTCCGTTCGCACGTGCACCTCGTCGCGTGCCATGGATGCGGAATAGGTGATAACCGATGGCGTAACAGCACCGCGGAATCCTCCGCCACCGGCCGGTCCACAGCAGAGCAGGGACTCGACCTCCCATAACAGCAGCTCAGCCTGCTCCATCGACGATGTACGTTGAGCGCAACGTACCCGCACGTCCATTGCATCGTCGTGATAGCGTCGCGTCGTAGCGTGCAGAGATGCGGCGCCGATTACGTCGATCCGAAGTGGCGCGTTACTGGCATGCACGGTTTGCATGCGTTCCTCGACGATACGTCCGGCAAGCTCGGCGCGGGCCTGTGCCCCGAGACCTGCATACGAGATGCCCGCCTCGGCCAGATAGCCGCCGTCGAATGCGACTGTCAGCTTATAGGTGTCGGGGGCGGCGGATCCTCCGGCTCCGCTCACCGCGATCCGGTCCCGGGACAGGGGTTCGATACGCACGCCGGTGAAATTCGCACACACGTCGGGGGTGAGGTAGCGGGACGGATCGTGGACCTCGTAAAAAAGCTGCTCCTTGACGGTACGCTCGTCGATGACCCCACCCGTTCGCTCGAGCTTGGTGATACAGGCACTGCCGTCGGCCTCGACCTCGGCGATGGGAAAGCCGAGGCGTTCCAGGCCGTCGACGTTCTTGAATCCCGGGTCGGCGAAGTAGCCGCCGGTAATCTGACCGGCACATTCCATGAGATGCCCTACCACCGTGCCCGCGCCGAGCCTTTGCCAATCGTCGCCGGACCAGCCGAAATGATGGCGTAACGGCGCGACGAACAACGAGGGGTCGGCGACTCTGCCGGTGATGACGACCTCGGCCTGCGACTCGAGCGCCGGCATCAGCGCCTCGGCGCCGAGATACGCATGGGCGCCGATGAAGCCCCGGCCGACCTCGCCAACCGTCATGCCTTCCCAAAGAGGCGTGTCGGGGCCGACGCGATCGCTCACGTCGTCGCCCTCGACGTAGGCGACTCGTAAGCCGCGCAGGCCGAGCTCGCGAGCGATGTCGCGGGTGATCCGCGCCGCCATGGACGGGTTCGCAGCGCCCATGTTGGTGATTATCTGCACGCCATTGATTGCCGCCCCCGGGAGTATTGCGCGCATCCGGCGCTCGAGAAGCGGCGTGTAGCCGCGGTCGACGTGGGCGGCGCGATCACGATAGGCGAATGCCAGAGTGCGCTCACCGAGACATTCGAAAACGATGGCGTCCAGGTTCCCCCGTTCCACCAGGTCTACGGCCGGATCGAGGCGATCCGCGGAGAAGCCCGCGCCGGTGCCCAGCCGATAAGTGCTATCGCGCGCCATGATGACCCCCCGACGGAGGTTGATGATGCCGCCCGCCATTGTATGCGGTTGCGACAGGAGCACCCAGTACTATGTCTCCGAGACGGTCGCATCTCCTTGTTACAATGGCGGGCAGCCACGGTCCGACGATGCGTTGCCACGATGTGCAAAGCCGAGAGGTAATCACCATGTCTGCAAAAGCCCACTACCTGTTCATCGCCAGCATGGATGTGGATCCGGAGAAGGAAGAACTGTTCAACGAGGTCTACGACCAGGAACACGTGCCGCTGCTCTCGAAGGTGCCCGGCGTCATTTCTATCACGCGTCTGGAAAGCAAGCCGTTGACAATGATCATGGCAGGCGAGCGACGTACCATCGAGGCTCCGGGCGAGCCCAAGTACAGCGCGATCTACGAGATCGAAAGTCCCGACGTCCTGGTGAGCGATGCGTGGGCGCAAGCCATCGACCAGGGACGTTGGCCCACGCAGGTGAGACCCTACACTAAGAATCGCCGCCACACGTTGAAACGGATCGTACGAGGAGACTGAACATGGCTCTCGAGGACTATTCGACCGCGCTCGTCACCGGGGCATCCAGCGGCATCGGTGCCGCGGTGGTGCGCAGCCTGCGGGCTCGAGGCTTGACGGTGCATGCGCTGGCACGCCGTCAGAAGCGCCTCGACTCGCTCGCCGATGAAACCGGCTGCATTCCCCATGCGCTCGACGTGCGCGACACGAAACGGGTGTTTGAATTAATCAGCGGGCTCGGCGCCGACATCTCCGTCAACAATGCAGGGCTCGGACGAGGTTACGGCAATCTTCACGAAGCACGGCTCGAGGATATCGACACAACCATTGATACCAACGTGCGCGCTGCACTTCACGTCCTGCGTGCATGTCTGCCGGGGATGCTGACCCGCAACCGCGGTCACGTGGTGAACATGAGCTCGGTGGCGGCGCTGTATCCGTTGGTTTCTCCGGTTTACGGCGCGAGCAAGGGCGCCGTGCATCGACTGAGCCAGAATCTTCGTTTGGAGCTGGCGGGGAGCCGGGTGCGCGTGACCGAAATCTGCCCTGGCCGCGTCAGCACCGAGTTTTTCGATGTCGCAATCGACGATCCGGCCCGGCGGGCAGCAATCAAGGAAACCGGAATCAACGAGCTTACCGCCCAGGACATCGCCGATGCCATCGTCTATGCGCTGGATGCACCGTGGCGGGTCAACGTGAGCCTCATCGAGCTTCAACCGACGGAGCAGGTTTTCGGAGGCATGAAAATTCACCCCTCGACTTGATACCTTCGCGAGAAAGGATCTCAGTGCCGACGCTGGAAAATTGCGTGCTCGCCCTGCTGCGCTACGGCTTCACCGAACTCGACAGCGCCGCCCGATAACTCATATGGAATGATAAGTATCACCGAGAAGTCTTTCAGGTGATCCAGAGAGATGGCCACGGCATCGGTGTCGTTTCCCGCTCCTGGTAGCTGCGCTTGAATGGGGAATACCAGCGCCGTGGCCCGATAAGCGTTGGTATCGGCGCCTTTTCGCAGCCGACTCTTTAGCTCTTCGACGATCGCTTCGACCGAAGAGTCCCGATATTCTTCGCTGACGGCAAGCGCCTCGATATTTCCGTTCACCGTCATGACACCTCCGAACGGAAAAAACTCACCGTGTGCAGCCAGCATGCCCTCTGCGTGGGGCAGCATGGCATTGACCAGCTCTTCGGCTTCCATTTGTGCGTCGCTCATCGCTCGGTTTCTCCCCGAGTGTGCCTTAAGAGGATAATACGCGGACAAGCTGTCTAGGCGAAGCCGGGGACCGTCACGGCTATACCGAGGCGCTCATGCGCCTGCCTGAGCGCGATTGATATCAACGGCTTGCGCTCGACGGTATCGAGCTGACAGGACGTGGGGGGTTCAGTACCTCGGTCGGCGGGGAGAACGCTCCCCGCGGGGTCGCGCCTGGTTGACTTTAATGTTGCGTCCGTTGAGCGCGCTCTCGTTCAACGCTTTTATGGCCTCGTCTGCTTCCGAGTTGTCGGGCATTTCCACGAACCCGAAACCCTTGGACTGTCCGGACATTCTGTCCATGATGATATTTACACTCGAGACTTCCCCGAACTCCGAAAAAGCTGCCCTCAGTTCATCCTCGGTAAGGCTATAGGGCAAATTCCCCACATAAATGTTCATTCCGAATCCTCGTACATCGCGGGTCCAGCAATCGACACCCACCGACCGGTTACCCGCGGGAACTGACCGGTGCCTTTGACGAATTATTCGTCAAAACTCGTCGAACAGCAAAAGTCCTCAGGGCTCTGCAAATGGTCCCGTTGCGCTACCAGGCAGACCATCCGCCGTCGACGGGCAGGACGGCGCCGGTGACGTAGCTGCTGGCCCGCGAGGCAAGAAACAACAACGCCGTCGCGAGCTCTTCCGGTTTGCCGAATCGATCCATCGGCACGAATCGCTGCAGGCGTTTTGCCGCCTTGCTCGCCAGCAGCTGCTCGGTCATCTCAGTGGGGAAATACCCGGGAGCAATAGCATTAGCGGTAACGCCTTGCCCGGCCCACTCTATCGCCTGGGTTCGCGTCAATCCGACCAGTGCGTGCTTACTGGCCGCGTACGCGCCGAGTCCCGTGCGAACCGGCGCCGAGATTCCGTAAATGGAAGCGACATTGATGACGCGGCCTGCGTCGGACTCGACCAGCTTCGAAAACAATGCTTTCGCGAGACGCCACTGCGCCGTCAAGTTCAGCGCCATCACGCGGGAAAAGCTCTCGTCCTCCATGCTCTCCAGGTTGCCCACCTCGGCGGTTCCGGCATTCGCCACCAGGATGTCGCAGCGACCGCACCTCTCGATCGCCCGCGCGACGCCGTCGATACCCGTCTGTCCGGCCAGATCCGCTGGACAGGGGGAGATGCTGCCAGCCAACGCGCTTGCGGAGTCGGCGAGCTCGAGCAATCTCTGTTCACGACGAGCGACGGCTATGACCTCGGCGCCGGCGCCGGCCAGCACCCTCGCCATCTCCGCGCCCAGGCCGCTGGATGCGCCAGTGACCACGGCGACGCGCCCGCTCTGCCCGAACATCTCGTCGAGATAGTCGCGGCTTGTCGTAACCATTTCGCTTGCCCTATTGCCGTGAACTAGACGCCGACCTCGCGGCCTTCCTGCTTCGCTTCCTCATCGACGATCTCTTCCGGAAAACCCGGTGCACGCAGATCGGTACCACATGCGTCTTCGAGACGTTTTACCACCATCGATGACCAGGCGCGATCTCCGTAACGCGACTGAGCATCCTTGAAGATGTCAAGCACCACAGGAGACACTTCGAGCGGCACGTTGAGCCGTCGCGACAGCCCGTCGAACAGGCCCATGTCCTTGACAACGAGATCCATTGTGAAGTTGATGTTATAGCTGCCGTTGAGAATGACCTGGCTCTCTGTCTCGTGCACGAACGAGTTGCCCGACGAGATGCGTATCGCTTCGTAGGCGGTTCCGAGATCCATCCCGGCCTGCTTGGCAACCATCATTGCCTCGCCCAATGCAACCAGGTGAACCGAGCAAAGATAGTTTGTCACCACCTTGAGCACCGATGCCGATCCGATCGGTCCGGTATGCAGAATGTGCCTGCCCATGGCGCACAGCGCCGGAAACACTCTTTCGAACGCGGCGCGGTCGCCGCCGACGAAGATGGAAATATTTCCCGTGGCCGCCCGGTGACAGCCCCCGGAAACCGGTCCGTCGAGCGGTGTCGCACCGACTGCCTGCACGAGTTTCGCCAGGCGCTTCACCTCGGATTCGTCAGTGGTGCTCATCTCGAGCCAGATCTTTCCTGGTACCAGTGCCCCGATCACGCCATCGTCGGCCTCCATCACTTCGGCGACGACCTGTGGAGACGGAAGACAGGTGATGACCAGATCGACGGCCTGAGTGAGCTCGCTCGGCGATTCCGCCCAGGCAGCGCCGGCTGCCAGCAACGGTTGCGCCGCCGACGCTTCCATATCTCGAACGGTCAGATCGAAGCCGTTTCGCTGCAGGCTCCCGGCGAGCTTTGAACCGACGTTGCCGAGCCCGATAAACCCGATCTTCATTTCGTCTGTCCTCCTCCGCCGCGCAGCGCCGAAGTCGCGGGAATTATCAGGTCGGCAGGCTGAATGTCAGATGCTCTTCGACAGCCGTGACACCGGGAATATTCTCCGCAGCGACACGCAGCGCCTGACGTTGCTCGTCAGAATCGATGACGCCCCAAAGATGCACGACGCCATCGGAGACGACGACGTTCACGACCGCGCTCAAGGCCCAGTCCTGATTCTTTAGAACATCATTCATGACAGCGCGTATGGTGGCATCGCTGTCCGGGGGCGGCGGCATCGGTTCTGCCTGGCGTGTCGCGAGCGCGCGAATCAGGTCGACGCGACTTACGATGCCCACGAGCTTTCCCTTCGAAAGCACGGGCAGTCGCTTGACTCGGTGCTTCTCCATGAGTCCGACGACGTCGCCGAGTGGCGTGTCCTCGGCGATGTGCAGGACTTGCTTGGTCATGACGTCGCCGGCACGCAGCGCATGGGACTTCGTGAACTCGCGGGCCTGCTCGTCGGCGCGGCTGAAAAACGCGAGCCAGCGACGCCGGTGCTTCTCCGTACCGAGCTCCGGCCGGCGCAGGAGGTCGCCTTCGCTTATCATGCCGACGAGTTTGCCGTTGTCGTCGAGCACCGGCACGCCGCTGATGTGCTTCTCGAGCATCAAAGCGGCGACATCACGGACCTTGGTATTCGGTTTCACGGTTACGACGTTCGTTGTCATGAGATCGCGGGCTTTCATGATCCGTTCTCCGTATTGAGGATGATCATCTTCGGTCACACCAGGCGTTCGCCGTTGAAGAAAGCTTTGCGCCATCGCGTCACGGTGACGCTTTCGAACAGTCCGGCCCTGCTGAACGGATCGTTGGCGATGAAGTTCTCCGCTTCTTCCCGGTCATCCGTATCGACAATGAT
>JBFICP010000011.1:0-27223 GCA_041581935.1 Gammaproteobacteria bacterium
GATTCTTCAGCGCTTTGCCGAGGCCGAACGGCGCCGCTGCGAGCAGCAGCTCGCCGAGTGGAAGGAGCAGCTCAAGAAGGCGACCATGATTGTCATCAAGAAACAGGTCGAGAACGCCCGCGAGAAATGGATGCAGAATCAGTCCGCGAGCCAGGCGAAGGTGGCGGCGCAGTTCCAGAAGCTCAAAATGCTCGCCGATAAGGTCGCCAGACAAAAAGCCCAGATTCAAAAGGCGAAGATGGAGCTCGAGCAAAAGCTCGAAGTGGCCGATCGGCTGCACGACGAATTCGATGAGATCCGCAACGTTCTCGACGGACAGATCGGCGCCATCGAGGCGCTCGATGACGGTGACGACTCTCCTAAGTCGTAGTCAGCCAGACGATCGCAGCTTGGAACCGGAAATTCGGTCGAAAGAACTGCCCGGGTGCTCTACCCGGTCGATATCTTCGACGGATTGAAAGTTCGCGAATCTCGCAGAAGTACATAAACGTTGCTGATGTTCAATTACTCGCGCCTTGACCTCATCTGCCCTGGATTCCCGCTCCACAACCATCGTGAAATGAGCGTAAGCTAGCAAATCAAGCAATTGACTGCCGATATCGTCGGACATGACCACGGACCGCTTTCCGCGCAGATTAGCCGCTATCTTGTATGCCGACGTGGCGGGATACTCTCGCGCCACGGGTGATGATGAGGACGCTACCCACCGCACGTTAAGCGGTCATCTCGATGCGATTTCCGAGACCGTGGAGCAAAACGGCGGACGCGTCATGCATTATGCGGGAGACGCGGTCCTCGTGATGTTCGACGCAGTGCTGAATGCCGTGCGTGCCGCGGTAGAAATGCAGAACGAGGTCGCCGCTCGAAATGCCCCACTGGCCGAAGAACGAAAGCTGCGATTTCGTATCGGCCTGAATCTCGGCGACGTCATCCACGATCGCGGCGATATTTATGGTGACGGCGTAAACGTCGCCGCCCGGCTGGAAGCGTTGGCTGACCCTGATGGGATCTGCGTGTCAGAGGCGGTACGCGGCGCGGTGGATAGAAGATTGCCTGTGCGGTTCGAGTACCTGGGCGAGCAGCGGGTAAAGAATATCGCCGATCCGGTGCGCGCATACCGAGTCTTCTGGGGAGAAAATTACTCCGCGTCCGCCGCCGAGACGAATGTCGAGATTTCCGATGTGCCGTCCATCGCGGTCCTGCCGATGACGAATATGGGAGGTGATACCGACGACGACATATTCTGCGATGGTATCGCCGAAGACATTATTACGGCACTTTCGAAGATCTCGAAGCTCAAGGTTGTCGCGCGAAACGCGAGCTTCCAGTATCGAGGCAACACGGTGGATTTGAGCGGGGTCAGTCACGATCTCGGAGTTCGGAATGTGATGCAAGGCAGCCTGCGGCGATCCGGCTCGCGCTTGAGAATAAATGCGCAGCTCGTCGATACCACCACCGGCATTCCTCTGTGGGCGGAGCGTTACGACCGGGCTTCCGGGGACGTCTTTGAAATTCAGGATGAGATCACTCGTGAAATCACAACGGCGTTGAGAGTCGAGCTCAGCGACGGCGAGCAGGCGCGCGTTTGGGCGAGAGGGACGAGCAGCCTCGAAGCGTGGGAACTGACGGCGCGGGGTTTGATGCTCATCCAACTTCACCACCGAGAGGATACCGAAAGAGCCCGAGCCCTGGCGGAACGCGCCGTCTTGTGCGATGAGGAGTACGCCATGGCGCATCTCCTGCTCGGTTGGAGCCACTGGGCGATGTATTTCAACGGCTGGACATCGGAATCACAGCGGGACCTGGACAAGGTTCTGGCATGTGTGAACAGAGCCCTGAAGATCGATCCCGAGACACCGGACGCCTATGCGCTGCTCGGATTGCTGCATCTCGAAAATGAACAACATACGCTCGCCGTCGCGACGAGTGAACGTGCCACCGAGCTCGCTCCGGGCCACTCATTCCTGTTGGCGGTTCATGCGATGATCCTCAGCCTGTGTGATGAGCCCGAGCGAGCGCTCCGGAGCATGGAAAAAGCAATCCAACTCTGCCCTATCTACCCAATCTGGTACCTCATGGTCATCGCCCGCTGCCACAAGCTCATCGGTGAGTACGCACTGGCGGAGTCGGTGCTGAACGACGCGATTCAACGCGACCCGGACCTCTACATCGTACACGTCGCGCTCGCCGGGCTGCACGGCGAGCTCAATCACGTCGATGAAGCCCGCCGCTACGGCGATCAAGCGCTCAGACTGTTTCCCCGATTCACAATCAGCGCCTGGCAGCGCGGACGTCGGTACCGGGATGGCAAGCGGATGAAGCGCGAGACCGACGGCCTGCGTTGCGCCGGTTTGCCGGACTGATGGCGGGAGCGCCGCACAGGCGCGCCGCAGGACCTTCATTCAGTTACTGAATACGTCGGCACCTTGCGGCGGCGTGAACCGGAACAGCGCGGGCTCGAGCTCGGGATTGCGCTCGACGCTCTCGAAGCGCAGCCGTGTGAGCTGCCCGAAGGCGTCCCTGAGCTCCATGATCCGAAGCGTCTCGCCGTCGAAGCCCAGCCGAATACCGGTAAAGCTCACCTGGTCGCCCAACGGGGTGAGCTCCACCCACGCGTAGCCGTCGGGGCCCTCGACGGCGCGCACCTCGAAGCTGTGCTCCACCGGCTCGTCGGAGCTCAGCAGCATCACCGGCGTGTCGCCGAGCGCGTCACCGAGCGGCCTCACGGTGACCTGCTCGAGCTCGCTGTCGTAGATCCAGACCTTCTCGCCGTCACCGACGATCTCCTGGGGATAGGGCTCGGTGTAATCCCAGCGGAAGCGGCCCGGGCGCGCGATGTACACCTTGCCGCTCGTGTCGTCGAGCTGGCGCCCGTCCTCGTCGAATACGCTCTGCCGGAAATCCGCACGCAACGAATGCACCTGGTCGAGGAATGCGTGCAGGCGGTCGGGTCCGCTGGCAGCCGAGGCCAACCCCGGGACTGCCAGAGCGGAGACCAGCACGAGTGCGATTGCTTTCACCGGCGATGCCTCATTGGCCCGGCGGTGTGCCGGGTACGATGGCCGAGGCCATCGGCGCTGCAATCTACCCTGACGGTGGTGGTGGCGCCAGTACCTCGCGCGCGCCATTGGACTGAAGCGGGCCGACAACGCCGGTCTCTTCCATCTGCTCGAGCATGCGCGCGGCTCGGTTGTAGCCGATCTTGAGACGCCGCTGAACGCCCGAGATGGACGCGCGGCGCGTGTCGGTGACGATATGCACCGCCTGGTCGTAGAGCGGATCGCTCTCGGCGTCGGATATCTGGCCCGGCAAGGCGTTCGCCGCGAACCCGCCGACGTCTTCACTGGTGCCATCGAGGATGCCCTGCAGATAGGCGGGCTTGCCCTGCTTGCGAAGATGATTCACCACCCGGTGCACCTCCTGATCGGACACGAAGGCGCCGTGCACGCGCACCAGATCGGTCGTGCCCGGTCCCAGATACAGCATGTCGCCATGACCGAGCAGGCTCTCGGCACCCATCTGATCGATGACGGTGCGCGAATCCACCTTTGCAGAGACTTGAAAAGCGATGCGGCTGGGAATATTGGCCTTGATGAGACCGGTGATGACGTCCACCGACGGGCGCTGGGTGGCGAGGATCAGATGGACACCGGATGCGCGCGCCTTCTGTGCCAAGCGCGCGATGAGCTGCTCGACTTTCTTGCCGGTGGTCATCATGAGATCGGCGAGCTCGTCGACCACGACGACGATGAGCGGCAAGCGCTCGAGCTCGGGCGCTTCCGGTTCCTGCTCGGTAGGCGTGAAGAGCGGATCGCGCAGCTTCTCGCCCTTGTCGGCGGCCTCCTTGAGCTTGCGGTTGTAGCCGGCAATGTGGCGCACACCCAACGCGGACATGAGCTGGTAGCGTCGCTCCATCTCCGCGACGCACCAGCGCAGCGCGCTGGAGGCCTGGGACATGTCGGTCACCACCGGCGCGAGCAGATGTGGAATGCCCTCGTACACCGACAGCTCCAGCATCTTCGGATCGATCAGTATCAGGCGCACATCGCTGGCTTTCGCCTTGTACAGCAGGCTCAGGACCATGGCGTTGATGGCCACCGACTTGCCGGAGCCGGTGGTGCCCGCCACCAGAAGATGGGGCATTTGTCCCAGATCCACGACCACCGGCTGGCCGCCGATGTCTTTGCCGAGCGCCAGTGACAGTGGCGACGGATCCCGATCGTAGGACGACGATTTGACGATCTCGCTCAGGCACACGAGCTCGCGCTCCTCGTTGGGGATTTCCAGCCCGATGACGGACTTGCCCGGAATGACCTCGACGATACGAACGCTCATGGTCGAGAGCGAGCGCGCCAGATCCTTCGCGAGACCGGTGATGCGGCTGGCCTTGACGCCGGGTGCCGGCTGCAGCTCGAAGCGCGTGATGACGGGCCCCGGATGAACGGCCACCACTTCCACCTCGATACCGAAATCCCGCAGCTTGAGCTCCACCTGGCGGGACATCGCTTCGAGGGCGGCGTGAGAAATCGTGTGGCGGGTTCGCGGCGGCTCGTCGAGCAGCCCCAGGGGCGGAAGTCCCGAGGCGTCCGTCGGCAGGTCGAAAAGAGGCACCTGGCGCTCCTTGTGAAATCGCACGCTGGGCTCCGGCGGTGCCACCACCGGCTCGATGCGCGGCGCGATCCGCTCCTTGGTGCGCGCCTTGGTGACGTTAACCTTTGCCTCGCGTATCTGGCGCGCGCGCCGCGCCGCGCGGTACTCGGAGAGGCGCCGTCCGCTCGCGAGCAGGCGGCCTGCGAGCCACAGGGTCGCGTACCCAGTCGCGTCCATGATGGCGAGCCACGAGAGACCGGTAAACAACGAGAACCCCGACAGGAACAGGGCCAGCAACACCAGCGTGGTCCCGAGCTCGCCGAGGATGTCGCGGAAATTGTTGCCGACCACGGCGCCGAGAACGCCACCGGCATCGAGCGGCAAGCTGGTGGCAGACGCGTAGTGCAGGCTCGCCAGTCCGCAGCCGGCGGCGAGCGTCAGCACGAAACCGATAACGCGGGCCGACACGTGAAAGCCGTCGAGCGGATCGCCCTTGCTGACGGTTTGACCGGCGATGCGTCCGGCGGGCAGCCGGGTAAACGCCCAGCCCGCGTAGCCCACCATGATGGGAAACAGGTAAGCCATGTAGCCGAACAGGTAGAGAAGCACGTCGGCCAACCACGCGCCCGCCACCCCACCGTGATTGAGGACGTGACCCGCGCGACCGGTGTGCGACCAGCCGGGATCGTCGGGAGAAAAGCTCGTCAGAGACAGCAGCAGGAATGCCGCTGTAGCGCTAATCAATATGAACAGGCCCTCGCGGGTGCCCCGCGCAAGGGGCGCGCGCCACGCCATGTGCCATGGGACTTTCTGTCGGGATGCCTGGGCCATCAGTTAAGCTCGTTTATAGATTGATCCGATAACTGTGTAATTATTAACGAATATTTCCGACTAATCCAGTCGGGTTTTAAGGCAGAGCCGGCACATTGCTCGATATTTGATTGGCCTCGGGCGCCTGTCCGAGACGCATATTGAAAATTCCCGGCCCTTGCTCCATGTTGTGGCGGGCGCGCAGCGATGGCGTGCGCGGCCGGATTCCCCTGCCCGGGTCCCGGGACCATCATCGCCGACAAACGAGGCCGAAAACGTGAGCGTTTCTTCATGACCGATGTCAAACACTGTCGATTGCTGATTCTGGGCTCGGGACCCGCCGGGTATACGGCGGCCATCTACGCGGCCCGTGCCAACCTGCGGCCGGTGCTGATCACCGGTCTCGAGGTCGGTGGCCAGATGACGACCACCACGGACGTGGACAACTGGCCCGGTGACGTCAGCGGTCTCCAGGGGCCGGAGCTGATGGAGCGCATGCGCAAGCACGCCGAGCGATTCGAAACCGAGGTCGTCTTCGACACCATCGAGCAGGCGGATCTGGACACGCGGCCCTTTCGCCTCACCGGCGGGAGCACGACCTACACCTGCGATGCGCTCATCATCGCAACCGGTGCCTCGGCCCGCTATCTGGGTCTCGATTCCGAGGAGGCGTACAAGGGACGCGGCGTGTCGGCTTGCGCGACCTGTGACGGATTTTTCTATCGCCAGCAACCGGTGGCCGTGATCGGCGGTGGCAATACCGCCGTCGAGGAAGCGTTGTACCTCTCGAACATTGCCTCCCACGTGACCGTCGTGCACCGCCGGGACAAATTCCGCGCCGAAAAGATGCTCGCCAGTCAGCTGATCGAGAAGAGTGCCCACGACAATGTGACCATCGCCTGGGACCATGTGCTCGACGAGGTCCTCGGCGACGCGAGCGGCGTCACCGGCGTGCGCCTGCGCCACGCGGCCAACGGTGCGACCCGGGAGCTCGACGTCAAGGGCGTATTCATCGCCATCGGCCACACGCCGAACACGCAGCTCTTCGAGGGCCAGCTGGAAATGCAGGGTGGCTATATCCGTGTCCGCAGCGGTCTCGATGGCAGTGCCACCGCGACCAGCATCGAAGGCATATTCGCCGCCGGCGACGTCGCCGACCACGTCTATCGCCAGGCGGTCACCTCGGCCGGATCCGGATGCATGGCGGCCCTCGACGCGGAAAAGTATCTGGACGCCCTGCAGGCCGGTTGATCCCGCATGGCTAACCTTCCGCAATCGGATCCCCGCGACCTCGATAGCGGCCCCGATAGCGGCCCCGGATCGAGCCCCACGCCCGGCGCCGAGACGCTGCAGGCAACGGTCAGCGAGCGCCTGTCGGAGATTCCGGCGCACGCCTGGAATCACCTCGCCGGTGACGAAAATCCGTTTCTGCGCCATGAGTTCCTCACCGCGCTCGAGCGCCACGGCTGTGTCGGAGAGGATTCCGGCTGGTACCCGCGTCATCTTCTCGTGTACGCCGGCGAGCGCCTGGTGGGCGCCGCCCCCATGTATGTCAAGACGCACTCCTTCGGCGAGTTCGGCTCGGATTGGGCCTGGGCGGATGCCTATCAGCGCGCCGGCATCGCCTACTATCCGAAGCTCGTGTGCGCCATTCCCTTCACGCCCGCGACCGGTCCGCGACTGCTGTGTGCCGCCGACGCCGACAGCGCTCGCGTACGCGCTGCCATTGTTGAGGCGGCGGTAGCGATTGCGCGCAGCGCCCGGGTCGCGTCGCTGCAATGGCTGTTCGCGAGCGCGGACGATGCGCGCCTGCTCGCGACCCACGGGCACGCGACCCGCATCGGTTGTCAGTACCACTGGCAAAACCACGGCTACCGCGATTTTCAAGACTATCTCGATCATCTGCGCTCGAAGCGCCGCAAGCAGGTGCGCCGCGAAAGGCGCGAAGCCAATGTTTGCGATGTCGAGATTCGCGTCATGATGGGTGCCGACGCCAGCGAAGCGGACTGGCACGCCTATCACCGTCTCTACAGCGCGACCTACGATCGCAAATGGGGCTATCCGAGCCTGACACCGGGATTCTTCTGCGAGGTCGGGGAAACCATGCCGGACTCGGCCATGCTGGTGCTCGCCCACCGCGGGCGGAGCTGCGTCGCCGGGGCACACCTGTTTCGCGGCCGCCACGCGCTCTACGGACGCAACTGGGGCTGCAGCGAATACCTACCCTCGCTGCACTTCGAGATGTGCTACTACCGCGGAATCGAATACTGCATCGAGCACGGCCTTTCGGTGTTCGAGGCGGGTGCTCAGGGCGAGCACAAGATCTGGCGGGGATTTCTGCCCCGAGCGACCCATTCGGCACACTGGTTCCGGGACGCGCAATTCCGCGATGCCATCGACGACTTTCTGCGCCGGGAGCGTATCGAGATTCGCCACCATATGGACGTCATGGGCCGGCATCTGCCGTTTCGCATCGAATCGGATGATGAACGGCGCGTCTGAAAGGACCGGGGGGCACCAATGGAGGTGCCTTTGCCCTACACTATTGAATGGGCCAGGAGCGCGTTACGTTCCCGGAGGGCCCGCGCGATGACGCTGCAACCGATCTGGATTACCGAGGACGCACCGGTACACGCCTTTCCGGACGTCGACTACGCCATGATCCAGCCCAACGGGCTGCTGGCAGTGGGCGGCGACTTGACCCCGGCACGCCTGCTGCACGCTTATCAGCGGGGCATATTTCCGTGGTTCAGCGACGGTCAGCCGATCCTCTGGTGGGCTCCGGACCCGCGCGCGGTGCTGTTTCCACCGGAGCTCAAAATCTCTCGCAGCCTCAGGAAGACGCTGCGCCGGGAGATCTTCCAGGTAAGCTTCGACCGCGCCTTTCGGCGGGTTATCGAGGCGTGCGCCGCGCCCCGCGGTCATCAAAACGATACGTGGATCACCGGCCACATGATCTCCGCCTACTGCGAGCTTCACGCGCGTGGCTTTGCTCACTCGGTGGAGTGCTGGCAGGACGGCGACCTCGCCGGTGGGCTCTACGGCGTGGCCATCGGCAAAGTGTTTTTTGGTGAATCGATGTTCAGTCGCGTCTCGGATGCCTCCAAGGTCGCGCTGGCAACGCTTTGCAAGAGCGGATACGAGCTCATCGACTGCCAGTTGCCGAGCGATCACCTCAAGCGCCTGGGCGCCATCGACATTCCGCGCCGCCAGTTCATGCGCCTGCTTCGGCACTGGCGCGGTGCGCCGCAGATCGATCTCGACCGAGGTTGACATGACCGTCCGGGTGGAACCCGCAAAGCTCACGCTGTTCGCGACCCCCGCGCACACTTGCACGTACCTGCCGGGAAATGACGCCACCACGCTTTTCGTCGACCCCGAGTTCCCCAAGGATGCCGGAGTCTACACTCTGCTCTCGCGAAACGGCTTCCGGCGCAGTGGCGAGCACGTCTATCGACCCAACTGCCACGAGTGCAACGCGTGCGTGCCCGTGCGGGTGCCGGTCGACAGGTTCGTGCCACGACGCAGTCAACGGCGCACACTGCGCGCCAACCAGGATCTGCGTGTCGTCACCCGTGAAGGCGTATTCTGCGAAGAGCATTTTCTGCTCTACGATCGCTACCTCGGCGCGCGCCATGCCAAAGGCGGCATGGACAACCCGACCCGCAAGCAATACCGTGAGTTTCTGCTGAGCTCGTGGGCCGACACGATGTTGCATGAGTTCAGGCTGGGCGGACACCTGGTTGCCGTGGCGGTCGCCGATCGCCTCATCGACGGACTGTCGGCCGTGTACACGTTTTACGACCCGGATTACTCGAGGCGGGGTATCGGCACATACTGTATTCTGTGGCAGATCGAGGAGACGCGGCGTCTCGGTCTCGATTGGCTGTATCTCGGGTACTGGATCGCCCAGTCGGCAAAAATGCTCTACAAGCGGGAATTTCTGCCCCAGGAACGGTTCATCGACGGGCATTGGCGCCTGTGTGAACGTTGACCCCGCCCTCGGCCCCGCTTTGCCAGCGTGGCGAGTTTTGGGCACACTATCGACCTTTTCCGGATAAGGCCATTGCCGAGCCGTTGATGGCGGCTGGCCAGGCGGGCGTTGGCGCGCATTGCCCCACAAAGCGAGGAAACATTGCCGAAAGAAGATCACATAGAGATGGAGGGCACCGTTATCGAGACGTTGCCAAACACCATGTTCCGAGTGGAGCTGGAGAACGGCCATGTGGTCATGGCTCATATCTCCGGAAAAATGCGCAAGAACTACATCCGCATACTCACCGGTGACAAGGTCACCGTGCAGCTGACGCCGTACGACCTGACCAAGGGCCGCATCACCTACCGCGTGCGTTGAAAACCCAGCCTCGCCGATCCGTCCGCATACCCCTGTAGCAGCGCGGGCGCCTTCCCTTCAGTCTCCCTGGTGAGTATTGATGGAATACTCCTGGTGGCAATCGGGCTGGATCTCGACCAGCGTGAGTCTCGCTTCCTCGTAGCCGTCGAAGCTGTAAGCGGCTCCCGTGTCGATGTAGTAAACGTTGTCGATCTGCACGGTTTCACGCGTCGGCGTGTGTCCGCAGTACACACGATGAACGCTACCGGTGACGGGAAGGCTCGTGCACATACCCGAGATTCGATTGCGTGACCACATGGCGTAGAGCGCGGCGTCTCTGTCATGCGCTTCGAGCAAATCCATGAATCGCTCCCACGGCAGCAACGGCGGCACATCTGCGTGCACGATGCCGACGCGTCCCCAGCGTGTTTCTACTTCGAGCGCCATGGGCAGATTGACGAATCGGGCACGATAAACTTTCTGCTCTTCCTCGTTCAGATCGAGCCACCATTCGCCACCGTTGTAGTTCACCCACACGTCGAGCTGCTCTGGGTCTTCAGAATCGATCGCGAACTGCTCGTGATTGCCGCGGCAGGCAAAAAACCACGGTTTATCGAGCCAATCGAGCGCATGATTCGACTCGGGTCCGCGATCCACGAGATCGCCCACCGAGAACACGCGGTCTGTTTTTTCATCGAACTCGACGTCTTGGAGAAGCCGACTCAGGTATGTGAACATGCCGTGAATATCACCGACGACAAAATCACGGCCGTGTTCGTTCAGAGGGAAGCGCACCACGGCCTGGGCGTCCGAGACTTCGGGCGTGGGCAACCCTTCGCGGAATTCGGATACCTTCATGTCGGCGCGAGGTTCCTCTGCACCCATTCAGGCGATCTTGTCTCGCCCGTCCAGCCGGTCGTGCAGCTCGTCCAAGAGCCCTTCCATACACAGCTCGAGCATATCCAGCACTTTTTCGAATCCCTCTTCGCCGACGTAGTATGGATCCGGAACCTCGCGCTCGCGCAGCTCCGGCGCGAAGTCAGTGACCAGCATGACCCGATCACCGTACGCCGGCGGGCACGCCGCACGCAGCGAACGCTCGTTGTCCGAGTCCATGGCCAGGATCAAATCGAACTCCAGAAAGTCGTTGTCGCGCACCGGCCGTGCACGCTGGTGGCGGATCTCGACTCCGCGGCGCGCGGCGGCCGCGGTGCCGCGCGGGTCGGGAGATTCACCTGTGTGGTAGTGGTGGGTTCCGGCCGAATCCACCTGCACCCGGTCTTCGAGTTGCTCCTCATACAGACGATACTCGAGGACCCCCTGGGCCATCGGCGAGCGGCATATATTACCCATACAAACGAACAGGACGCGGATCATGTCAGGTCACAGGAATCGCCGCGAGCGTGCCTCGGGGGGGCCGCCGGCCACGAAGTGATGCCACTGTCATGCCAAGCATAGACCATGGCGATTGGCGCACTCTGCCAGACTCCGGGCATTTTGCAACGCCCCAGGTCACGATTCCGCCACGCCGGAAACAGATCCGCCGAGCAGCGACATCAGCCGGGCGCCGAAAGCCTGCGGGAGCTCGGCCCTCACCGGCACACACCAGTGCCTCGGGCCCGCGAAGCGCCGGCATTTGACTGCATCCTTTTCGGTCATGAGCACCGAAAGCCCGTCATCGAAGTCGATGTCGGCAGCGGAAAAGGCATGGTGGTCGGGAAAACGGTGCCGTATGAGCGTGAGCCCCGCGTGTTCGAGGGTGTCGTAGAAGCGTTCCGGAGCGCCGATGCCGCAGACGGCGTGAACGGGCGCCTCTTTGAACGCGCCGAGCGGTCGCGTAAGCGACGCTTCCACCAGGTTCTCCGCGTCGCCCGGGCACATGCGCATGTCGACCTCGCCGGACAGACCGCCACCGTTCGCGACCACCATGTCCACCGATGCGAGCCGCGAGACCGGCTCTCTCAGCGGGCCGGCTGGAAGACAGCGACCGTTCCCATGTCGGCGGACACCGTCGATGACGGCAATCTCCACGTCGCGCCCCAGAGCCATGTGCTGCAGTCCGTCATCACTGACGATCACGTCGCACGCGACATGCTCGACGAGCGTGCGGGCGGCACGCAGACGATTGGGATCCGCGGCGACCGGACAGCGCGTTGCCCGCGCGAGCATCACGGGCTCGTCGCCGACCATCACCGGATCGCTGTCCGGACGAACCTGCTGGGGCCACTTGTCAGCCCGGCCTCGATAGCCGCGAGACACAATCCCGGGACGCAGCCCCTGGGCCCTGAGATATTCGACAATCCAGATGACCAGGGGCGTCTTGCCGGTGCCGCCGACGCTGATATTACCCACCACGATCACCGGCACCCCGACCCTGCCGGTGGGAAAAATTCCGAATCGGTATGCCGCGCGCCGCAACACCACGAGCACGTAGTACAGCCATCCGAATGGCGCCAGCATCAGACCGAGTGGCGTAGTGCGATACCACAATGCGTCGAAGTTAACCCGCATTTCTCACCGCTGTGCGTCGAAGCAGTGGATCGGGAGACAAAACCGCTCCCAAATCTCATTACCATTCAATTGCGCGCGGGCGGCAAATCTCGGTGCACTACCGATCGCTGTCAGGGACCAGGCGAGTGGCAAATGTCAATCGCACGAATCCCAGCTCCCGGGCCGCGTCCATGATCTGAACGACCGCTTGATGAGGCGTCTTGGCGTCGGCACTGATGATGACCGGGGGCGATTCATTGTCCCCGGCGGCGGTGCGCAGGGCCTGACGCAGGGTCTTCGACTGCGTATTCAGCAGCTGCCGACCGTTCACATAGAACCGGCCCTGGGCATCGATAGCGACCTCGATCGATTCGGGCTGGCGCGGCTGCGCTTGCGCGGACGCTGACGGCAGCTCGATGCTGAGCTCGGAGTCCCGGTTGAAGGTCGTCGAAACCATGAAGAAGATCAACAAAAGGAAAACCACGTCGATGAGCGGCGTGAGGTTGATGTCGGCGGGTTCCTGCGGTTTGGGTCGAAGATTCACGCGCCTTGCACCTGGCTCACGCCCGCTCGTTTTCTGGACCGTGCATCGCTTCTACCATTTTCAGTGCCTCCTGCTCCATGGTCACCACGAGCTCGTCCACGTGACCGCGAAAGTAACGATGGAACATGAGCGTGGGAATCGCCACCGTCAAACCGGCCGCGGTCGTGATCAATGCCTCCGATATTCCTCCCGCAAGCACACCGGGATCACCTACGCCCTGGGTGGTGATCACCGCGAAGACCTTGATCATTCCGATGACCGTTCCGAGTAGACCCAGCAACGGTGTAATCGAAGCGATTGTGCCCAGCGTATTGAGATACCGGTCTAAATCGTGAACGACGTGGCGCCCGACATCCTCGATGCTCTCTTTCATCATCTCGCGGCTGCTGTCCCGGTTGGCAAGTCCCGCCGCCAGAATGCGCCCGAGGGGGGAGCTTTTGCGCAATGCACGAAGACGATCGTCGTCGAGATTACCGCTCTTCGCCCACTGCCAGACTTGTACGACCAGATTGTTCGGAGTGATGCGCTTTCGCTGCAACGTCCAGAAGCGCTCGGCGATGATGGCCATGGCAATCACCGAGCACAGCAGTATCGGCACCATCAACCAGCCGCCGGCTTTGACGAGTTCGAGCAAGAGCCAATCACCTCCGAAAACTTCGAGATCGCGCCGAACCGGCGAAGACTGTATCAAATAGGATTTTCTCGCAACAGTTCGGCTTCGTACACGGACGAACGCGCGCCGTCCAAACACGAGCGCCATGCGTTGGTCGACGCCTCACGGGCGAGCGCGCCAAATTCGGCTGCTCGCAATGCGCTCGAGCCGCGGGCTGCGAATACCGCGCCGAGCGTCGATTTCGAGGGTGATCGCGCCATGCCTGGCGGTATCGAAGGGCAGCGCGCCCCGCTCGGAGAGCCGTTGCAGGACCTGCGCGTGGGGAAAGCGGTAACGATTTCGATAGCCGACCGGAAATAGCGCGATCGCCGGGCGCACCGCATCCAGAAATGCGGCGCCCGAGGAGCTTCTGCTGCCATGATGGGGCACGACCAGCACTTCGGCGCGCAATCGCGCCCGATCGCGTTTTACCATCGCGGCCTCGGCGCGCTTTTCCACGTCACCGGTCAGCAGCACGCGGCCACCGGGTCCGGTGACCTTGAGGACGCACGAGCCGTCATTGCCGCGCCCGTCGTGGTCGCTCGCCGGATGCAGAATTTCGAACTCGACGCCGTCCCAGACCCAGTGTGCGCCGACCCGGCACGGCTTCGCGATACCGCGCCAGGCGGGTGCGTTGGTGACGATCTCCACCGTATTCACCGCTTCGCGCAACCCGTCGGCACCGCCGGCATGGTCGCTGTTCTCGTGGCTGATTATCAGGCGATCCACGCGCGCGATTCCCTGGCTGCGCAGATACGGGGCGAGCACATCCCGCCCGGCGTCGAAGCCCTGCCCATAGCGCGGACCGGCATCGTAGACGAGCACGTGGGAGCGGGTACGCACGACCGCCGCCAGCCCCTGACCGACGTCGAGGAGCGTCAGCCGGACGTCGCCCGCCGACGGTCGTGCCCCGGAAGCGAACAGCAACGGCAGCAGCCACACGACACCCACGAGACGTCCCGGGACGGCGCGCGGCGCAATCAGCAGCAGCCCCCCCACGCAGGCCGCGACCACGGCCGGCGCTTGCGCCTGGGCGGCGGGTCGCAGGACCCACTCGAGGGCCGCCAAATGCTCGAGAAACCACCACAGAACGTCCGCCGCCCACCGCGACATCTCCAGAATCGCCCCACCGAGGCCCGGCACGGGCAACACCAGAGCCGTCGCCGCCACCACCAGGGGCACGAGGACCACACTGGCCCAGGGCACCGCCACCAGATTGGCCAGCGGCGCGACCAGCGGATACTCGAGAAACAAACCGATGCTGATCGGCAGCAGACCGACCGCCACCAGCCACTGAACGCGTCCCCAACGTGTCCACACACGCTGCCAGGGCGCCGCCGGCTCACCGGCGACCCGTCCGGTCATGCCCCACAGGATGACGGCCACCGCGGCGAACGATAACCAGAAGCCCGCCGAGACCACAGCGAATGGGTCGATCACGAGCACCGCCCCGAGCGCCAGAGCGAGGGACGTCGTCGGCAGCACGTGCCGGCAGGCGACGATGCTCGAGAGGATCGCCACGAGCATGACGAGCGCGCGTTGTGTCGGCAGGGTGAATCCCGCCAGGCCCGCATAGACGACGGCGGCGGCGAGCGCCGCCAGCGCCCCCGCACGCGACGCCGCCAGCCACAGCACCGCAGTGCCGCTCATGGACCAGAGCCTGCGCGCGGCGAAGTAGACCAGGCCTGCCACCAATCCGACGTGCAAGCCGGAGATGGCCATCAGATGCGCGGTGCCCGTGGCCCGAAGAGTGCGCCAATGCTCACGGGTCATGGCGCTCCGATCACCGACCGCGAGGGCGACAATGACGGGCGCCGCCTCTCGCCCTGCCAGGCGCCGGGCGATGGCACGTGACAACGCGAAGCGCAGCCGGGTGAGTCCCGCTGCGGCGCCCGTGCCATCGAGCCGGTTGCCGGCGCCCGACACCACATAACCGGTCGCCGCGATGCGGTGGCGGAACAGCCAGCGCTCGTAGTCGAATCCGCCGGGATTGACGCGACCGCGCGGGCGCTTGAGCCGCACGACGAGTCGCCAATGCTGGCCGGGCTCGATGGCGGGTGCGTCACGGTACCAGGCAAGGCGAATCCGGCCGGAAAACTCAGCCGCAGAATCGGATTGCCGGGACGCTCCGGCGCGCTCGGTGCGAAGAATCAGGAAATCGAACCGCAGGCGGCGGTTATCACCCTCGGGCAGTCCGGCCACGCGCCCGTGAACCACGAGCGACTCGCCTTCGAGTGATTGGGGCAGGGCTGCCAGCATCACGCAGTGCGCGCGCATCAGCGCCCAGAGAAATCCGCAGCAAAACAGCGCCAGCGGTCGCGCTCGTGGCACGAGCCAGGTCGAGAGCACGCAAACTGGCAGGAATGCGACCCATGCGGCGTCGGGCATCGACGGCCACTGGGCCGCGAGCAACACACCCGATGCCATCAGCACAATCCCTGTGCGCATGTCGGCCATTCCCACCCGGCCACGGTAGCGCTTGGTGCGCGCAGGCCAGGATAGCACTGCCGATGGGCGGTGAATTGGCTAAACTTTGCCGCACGGCGAAAAGCCCATTGAAAACGCGCCCAATACAGCATCCATGCCGCGCAAAGCACTCAAAAGAATTCTGGGGCGCTTCCACTCTGAAGAGGGAAACCACAAGCTGCGGCGCCTTTTCGGCGAGCTGCTGCACAACAGCGATCTGTGGCATCTGAATCGTTACTCGGTCGCCTGGGGCGTGTCGGTCGGCCTGTTCTTCGCTTTCGTCCCGGTCCCGTTTCAAATGCCGTTGGCTGCGGCCGCGGCCATTGTCATCGGCTGCAATCTACCGATATCGATTTGCGTCGTGTGGGTCAGCAATCCGATCACGATTCCGCCACTGTTCTACGCGGCCTACAAAACGGGGGCCTGGATTCTCGGTCAAGCGCCACGAGAGGTGAATTTCGAGCTGTCCACCGAATGGCTGCTCACCGAGCTCGATGCCGTGTGGGAGCCCTTTCTACTCGGCTGCTTCGTGCTCGGACTGGTCAGTGCCGCCATCGGCCACATGGCGGTGCGGGTTATCTGGCGCATCCATGTCATGAGCTCGTGGCGGGAAAGACGCCGGCGCCGTGAAGCGCGCACCAAGCTACCGCCGGGAACGTAACCGGGCGCGCACGGCCGTCCGGCCGGTTCCTTCACTGCGCGTGTAGTCTGCCGTCTTCGAGGCGCAGCACGCGGTCCATTTTCGCCGCCAGATCCATGTCATGCGTAGCGAGCACGAGGCTCGTGCCGAATTCGCGATTGAGCTCCAGCATCAGCGCATAGACGCGCTCCGCGGTGTGGCGATCGAGATTGCCGGTGGGCTCATCGGCCAACACGCAGCGGGGCCTCGACACGAGCGCGCGGGCAATGGCCGCGCGCTGACGTTCTCCACCGGAGAGCTCGCCCGGCTTGTGGCGCGCGCGATTTTCGAGTCCGACACGCTCGAGTATCTCGATTGCGCCGCGGCGCGCATCGCCGACGGGCACCCCACGCACCAGCAACGGCATTGCCACGTTCTCCAGAGCGGTGAACTCCGGCAGCAGATGATGGAACTGATAAACGAAGCCGAGTGCCTCGTTGCGGAGTCGCCCGCGCGCGGCCTCACCCAGCTCCGACATGCGCGTACCGCTGACCCACACGTCGCCGCGCGTCGGCTTGTCCAACCCGCCGAGCAGATGCAAAAGGGTACTCTTTCCCGAACCCGATGCACCGACGATGGCAACGCGCTCGCCAACAGCGATGCTCGCGTCGACACTGTCGAGCACATCGACGTTCAGCCCGCCCTCTTGAAAGCTGCGTGAGAGGCCGCGGCATTCGATGGAAACCGCGTCACTCATAACGAAGCGCCTCGGCAGGCTGGGTGCGCGAGGCACGCCATGCGGGATAGATGGTCGCAACGATGGACATCAAAAAGGCCACGCTGGTGATCAGCCCGACGTCGGACCAGCGCATGTCGGATGGAACGTCGCTGATGTAGTAGATATCGGGTGACAGAAACTTCGTATCGAAAAGTTGCTCGATGGCCGGTACCAGCGTTTCGACGTTATTGGCGAGCGCGACGCCGCCCGCCATTCCGAGCAAGGTGCCGACCAGACCGATGAGCGTTCCCTGAACGATGAAAATCAGCATCACGCTGCGCGGCGTGACCCCGAGCGTGCGCAGTATGGCGATGTCGGATTCCTTGTCGGTCACTACCATGGTCAGGGCGGAGACGATGTTGAAGGCCGCCACCGCGACGATCAGCGTGAGGATCACGAACATGACCGTCTTCTCGGTTTTCAAAGCGCGGAAAAAATTGGCGTGGTAGTGGGTCCAATCTCTCACCCAGTACGTTCCCGGCAGGTCCGCGGCGAGCTCACGTCCGACTGCCGGTGCGAGAAACATGTCGTCGAGCTTGAGGCGCAGGCCCGTGACGCCGTTTTTCAGCTGAAACAGTCGCGAGGCATCGTCCACGTGCACCACCGCCAGCTGCGTGTCGTACTGACCGTGCTTGACCTCGAAGATCCCGGTGACGTTGAATCGGCGCAGGCGCGGCAGTATGCCCGCCGGCGTCGACGTGGCCTTCGGCGCGACCAGGGTTACCTTGTCGCCGATGCGCACGCCGAGTGAACCCGCCAGCCCCTTGCCGAGCAGGACGTTGTACTCACCGGGCCGCAACGAATCGAGGCTCCCGGCGATCATGAACTGATCGATGTCCGATACCTCGGGCTCCTGCGCCGGTAGCACGCCCTGAACCAGGGCGCCGCGCACGTAGCGCCCGTGGGTCAGCATCGCCTCGCCCTGAACGTAGGGTGCGACACCTATTACGTGTGGGTGGTGCCGAGCCCGCTCGGCGACGCTCGGCCAGTCGTCGAGGGCACCGCGAAAACGCGAGACGGTGGCGTGGGATGCCATGCCGAGAATGCGCTCGCGCAGCTCCTTCTCGAAGCCGTTCATCACCGACAGAACCGTGATGAGCGCCGTTACACCGAGAGCGATCCCGAGCATCGAGCTCAGGCTGATGAAAGAGATGAAGTGATTACGGCGTTTGGCGCGCGTATAGCGCAGCCCCACGTAGGCTTCGAGGGGTTTGAACATGGCGCGGCATTAAAGCACACCCGTTATGAGGCCACCACAGGTTGCAATCGGCGCCGCTCAGAAGTTTCCCTCGAGCCGCGAATGGGTTCGCAATGCCGACGCGCGTCTCCGCGAGCCTCTGGGAAGCATGCTGGATTATCTCAGAATAAAGATAAGAATAAGATCATATCTTATTGATTTAAATAGTTTTTTATATGGCATTGAAGCTGATGGAGACCCGCCGCCGGTGGCTCGCGTTTCGCGGCACCTTATGTGGCAGCCAACCCGGAAAGATCAGCATGGTGCCCTCGTCGGCCGACAGGCTGATCTCCGAACGGCTGATCGGATCGCTCTCGCCCGGCAATACCCGGGGCGTGTACTCGTGATAGGGGTTCACGTCGACGAATACCAGATCGCCGCTGTCCGCAGGCTTATCGACGTAGTAGACACCGCTGAAAATGGCCGGCTTGTGATCGTGGTGCTGGGTGAGCTCGCCCGGTGCGGTCGCATGTATCCAGTAGTTCTGCAACGACACCTGTTGCTCGCGCATATCCCAGTTGCGCTCGCGTGCGATGGCATTGCAGCCGCTCACGAAAAACTCGAGGATCACGCGCATCGAGGGAACCTCGTCCACCGACACGAAGCGATCTTCGCTGAACGAGTGCGATGGGTGCACCATGGCCCGTTGCGCAGCGTCGATGTTGTCCCAGCCGAGCCCCTCCAGCTCGTCGCGAATGGCGTTATTGACCGGCTCGAAGTCCGCAAAAGTGAGCCGCCAGATGGGCGTCGAGAAGCACAGAGTCAGGGCGTGGTCTTCTACTTTCACGGTTGCGTCCCGAATTTGTCCTTCTCGGTGGCGCCGCCCTGCGGGCCGGCGTGGCGCGCAGGTGCCGCGTCGTCGCCGGTCAGTTTAAATGACACCGCGGCATGCCCGCCATCGGCGACGCTCACCGGGCGCGCTTTTTCGCCACCTCGTTTCTGACATAGACGGGGAGCGCGTTGGACGCGGGCACACTCTCGCCGCGTCCATGTGCGGCCCGCGCGAGGATCGCGACGTCGAGTGCGCGTGCCAGGCGCCCGGGCTCGGTGCCGCCGAGCTTGTCGCCGACGCGCGCGGCGAGCACCTCCGCGTACACACTCCAGCCCTGCCCGGCACCCAGCCATCCATCGCCGGCCGGCAGCGGAACGGCCTGCGGGGCCGACGCGCAGTCTTCGATGCGCGCGCTCATCAATGCGCCTTCAGCGCTTTCGTACGCTCCCCAGTAAACCTCGCCCATGCGCGCGTCGAAGGCCGCGAGAACGCGCGTGCTGCCGTTTTCTCGCAGCGCGCCCTGGGCGAGTGCCTGCAGCGACGACACCGGCACCACCGGCAGATCCGCACCGAAGGCCAGGCCCTGGATGACGCCGGCCGCCACCCGCACCCCGGTGAACGAACCGGGCCCGCGGCCGAAGGCCAGCACCTGCAGATTGCCGAGCGCAAACCCGCTCTCTTCGAGCAGCTCCCGCACCATCGATAGCACCAGCTCCGCGTGCCGGCGTGGCGCAATGCGGTGACGCTCGAAATACGTGCCGTCAGACACGATCGCACAGGAACACGCGTCGCCGGCGGCTTCGACGGCCAGCACCTTCACGGGCGGGTGAAGAAGTCCACCACGTCATCGATGTCGCGACAGATTGGCATCGGCGGGAGGCTATCGATGAACACGCGTCCGTAACCCCGGGAAAGCAGACGTGGATCGCACAAGACTACAACGCCGCGGTCTCGCGCGTCACGGATCAGACGACCGACACCCTGTTTGAGCGCGATCACGGCCTGAGGCAGCTGATATTCCATGAACGGGTCGCGCCCCGATGCTTTCATGGCTCGCGCACGCGCCTCGTTGATGGGATCGTCCGGCGGCGCAAACGGCAGCTTGTCGATGATTACGCAGGAAAGCGCCTCGCCGCGAACGTCGACGCCTTCCCAGAAGCTCGCGGTGCCGAGCAGGACCGCACGGGGCGTGGTCCGAAAGCGGCGCAGCAGCTCATCCCTGGGCGCCGTGCCCTGCACGAGCAAGGCAAAGTCCAACTGGGCATCGAGCGCTTCAGCCGCCCGGCGCAGCGCCCGGTGGCTGGTGAAGAGCACGAAAGCGCGCCCCTCGCTCGCTTTCAGAACCGGTACGATGGCCGCGACCACGGCATCCAGGTAGCCCTGGTCCCGGGGTTCGGGCAGTCCGACGGGCAGATAGCACAATGCCTGGCGCGTGAAATCGAACGGGCTTTCCCACACGCGCATGCGCGCATCCTCGAGACCGAGCCGCGACGCGAACGGCTCGATGTGCCCGCCCACCGCGAGCGTCGCGGAGGTCATTACCCACGCGCCACCCTGCTCACGTACCCAAGCCGAGAAGGGTTCTGCGACGTCCAGCGGACTCGCGTGCCAGCGCAGCGAACGCGACTCCACCTCGAGCCAGCGCACGCTTTGCGCATCGGACGGTCCGCTCAGCATGGCGAGCTTCGTGCCGAGCTCCCGGGATCGTCGCGCGACCGCGCTCAACGCGCGCCCGCGCTCGGCCATGGCATCGAGCCCCTCGGCAACGCGCGCGAGGGCGCGTTGCAGCGCTTCGGTCGCGTCGAACACGCGAGGCTGCGCGCGCAGCTGATCCCAAGGAACGCGCGGCGCCTTACCCGTCACGCAATCGACGAAGTCGCGCAGCGCGATTTCCAGTTGCTGGGTCAGAGGTGGAAACTCCGGCACATCGCCCGCTTCGGCGGCGTAAGCGGCACGCGCATCGCGTGCCAGTTCGGTCACCTGGCCGCTGGCCAGCGAGACGCCGAACAAGCGCGTCGCCAGCTCGGGGATCTGGTGCGCCTCGTCGACGACGACCGCATCGGCACCCGGCAGAAGCTCACCGAAGCCCTCCTGACGGATGGCGAGATCCGCGAACAGCAGATGATGATTCACCACCACGATATCGGCATCCTGGGCCGCGCGCCGCGCCTTCAGCACGTGACAATCGTCGTACCGCGGGCACTCTCCACCGAGGCAGTTGTCGGTGGTCGAGGTCGCGAGCCGCCAGGCCAAGGCACTCTCGGGGACTTCCACGAGCTCGGCGCGATCGCCCGCCTCGGTACGCCCCGCCCACTCGCGGATGACGGCCAGATCCGAGGCAATGGCGGGCTCCAGGTCCCCGGCCGTCGCCGCATGCACGTCGAGGCGCTGCAGGCACAGGTAGTTGGCGCGCCCCTTGAGCAGCGCGCTCTCCAGCGGCACCGCGAGGGCATCGCGCACCCGGGGCAAGTCCCGGTGAAACAGCTGTTCCTGTAAGTTTTTGGTGCCGGTGGAAACGATCACCTTGCGGCCCGACAGCACCGCCGCGACGAGATACGCAAATGTTTTGCCAGTGCCGGTGCCGGCCTCGCAGATCAGCACGCCGTTTTCGTCCAGGGTGCGCGCGATTGCGGCCGCCATTTCCTGCTGCTGCGGTCGGCCGTGATATCCCTCGACGCAATCCTTCAGAGGCCCTTCTCCGGACAGGGCCTCGCTCACTGTAAACATGGGAACTCGCCGCCTGCTGCACTCCGGCTGCCAGTGTAGCCAATCGCGGCGCGCGCGGTCAGCGCCTGAGCAACCCGCAAGGGAGGGCCGCGGGCTCGGGAATCAGGCGGGTAATGCCGCGAAGTCGGTGTCGAGACCGGGGAATATGACTCCGGGCAGGAACAAGCTCAACGCGAGGCCGCTGGTCGCGCGTATCGCCGCCACCGTGGCGCGCAGGCAGCCGCCGAGATACGCGCCGACGGTCATCTCCTCGTCGCGGCGCCACTCCCAGTGCGCGTCCAGCGTCGAGCGGGTGAACTGACGTACCCAGAAAGGGGCGATACCGTCGAACATGTAGCGGGCGAATATGCGCTCGAGTCGGGTCGTCTCGGGAACCTCGCGGTACCAGGCCTGGTAGGCCATCTCGAACACCTCGAACTCCGTTTTTTGCAGAATCTCGGCGCTCAAAAGCACCGTCTCAGTGTCGTCGATCTTCACTGATCGCTGATGGCTCAAAGCAAAATCCTCGATGCGGATGCTCGGCGAACGTCGGCTTCCCTGTTCTCCGGGCGAACTGAATCGGTGAGTTATCCAATTTATCGGGCAGCCGTGCGTATCACTTGAGATGGCCGCGGGGAACATCACCGAGGATCGACCGTCGGACCGTCGGAACGGTGACGCGGTTATCACACCGCGCACCAATGGTCAGGCCACGATGGGTCCACTGCGCGCACAACGTAGGCCCGCGCGCAGACGGCGTAGGCTTTTTGCATCGACCATGTCCGGCACGATGAGCACTCGCAGGCGCCGCCCGTGCCGGGTGCGGAACGGCAGCGCCATCAGCGCCGGATGTGCGTATGCGCCGCGTTCGAGCACCGCATCGAGCACCCGGCCGTCGCGCTGCACGAGTCGCCACCGGTCCCGCCCGTCCCACGCGATGACGACGATGGATCGCGTCGAGCGGGCGATGGCGTGCAGCGCGATGTGACGATACGCGGCCATCACCACCCACAGCGCCAAAGGCCATTGCACGATCGCGGCCACATCGCTAGCGAATGCACAGACCAGAGCACCAAGATGGAGCATCGTCAATGCGAGCATCAGCTGGCGTGACGGGCTCAGTCTGATAGTCATGGGGCGCGCGTCGGCGTGTGGCATGGGCACCACGCGTGGTTGGGCAAGCCACATTGACCATAGCGCCTGCACGAGCGGGCAATAAGGGTTCTGGGACCCTTGCGCATATCGGCTCCGGCCGGCATACTTATTTTGTGCACCGCACAAGGAAGAGCTTCCCTGGTCGCGAGAGGAGGTCCGAGAATGACCAAGCCGGTCACCGAGCAGCAGGAGACCGCTGTGGGGAAGCGGGCTGGGCAGACGCCACAGAGCCCTCAACACCCGCCGACTCCGCAGATCGCACGCCCCTCACGGCCGAAAGAGTTCGGCGGACCACAGGGACCCGAACCGACTCGCTACGGAGACTGGGAGCGCAACGGACGCTGCTCGGATTTCTGACCCGGCGCGCGGCGGCGCGCCCGAGCCCGCGGTTCGGCTGCCTTGCACAGTCACAGCCAAACCAAGTAACGTTATCGCGCGATGAGTGCTCGAAGGCGGTTTCGGGTACCGTAAAAACCAACAATCAATCACGGCAATCGGCAACTTCACGAGAGTCGAGCGTAAGGCTCCCTGTCTATGGAAAAGCGTCAGCGTCCACTCTCGCCTCATCTGCAGATCTATCGGCCTCAGCTCACCTCGGTATTGTCGATTACTCACCGGGGTACCGGCATCGCGCTCGTAGCAGGCACCCTGGTGCTCGTCTACTGGCTGATTGCGGCCGCATCGGGCGCCGAGGCCTACGCATCGGCGCAGTCACTCCTCGGTTCGTGGCTCGGGAGAACCCTACTCCTGGCGTTCAGCTTTTCGTTGTTCTTTCACCTGTGCAACGGCATCCGTCATCTGTTCTGGGACGTCGGCCTCGGCTTCGAGCTGAAGACCACCTACGCGTCCGGAATGGCGGTCGTCATCGTTTCCGTTGCCATGACGCTCGCTGCCTGGGGCCTCGCTTATTTCATGCGGGCTGGCGCATGAAGTTTCGTGCTCCACTGGCCCGCGCGCGAGGTCTCGGCTCGGCGAAATCGGGCACCCACCACTGGTGGATGCAGCGCCTGACGGCGGTGGCGCTGGTGCCCCTGAGCCTGTGGTTCGTCGCCTCGTTGATTGCGCTGGCGACAGCGGACCATGCAACCGTAGTCGAATGGCTCGCCTCGCCGACGGCAGCCATACTCGGCTGCGCGCTAATCGTGGCAGTTTTTTATCACGGCCAGCTCGGCCTCCAGGTGGTGCTTGAAGACTACGTGCATGCCGAAGGGCTCAAGCTCGCGAGCATCGTGCTCACGAAGCTGGTGTCGCTGCTGCTTGCCGCTGCCTGCCTGTTCGCCGTGCTGAAAATCGCATTCGCAAGCTGAGGTTCGTCCATGCTGGCTGGCTACGACATTGTCGACCATACATACGACGTCATCGTCGTCGGCGCCGGCGGAGCCGGTCTGCGGGCGACATTCGGTCTTGCCGAAGAGGGACTTTCCACCGCCTGCATCACCAAGGTATTCCCGACGCGAAGCCACACGGTAGCGGCACAGGGCGGCATGAGCGCGGCGCTCGGCAACATGGGCGAGGACGACTGGCGCTGGCACATGTACGACACGGTCAAAGGGTCCGACTGGCTCGGTGATCAGGATGCCATCGAGTACATGTGCCGCGAAGCGGCCGAGGCCGTCATCGAGCTCGAGCACTTCGGCGTGCCGTTTTCGCGCACTGAGGACGGAAAGATCTATCAGCGTCCGTTCGGCGGCATGACGACACACTTCGGTGAAGGCCGCGCTGAACGCACATGCGCCGCCGCCGATCGAACCGGGCATGCGATTCTGCACACGCTCTATCAACAAAGCCTCAAACACCAGGCGGAGTTCTTCGTCGAGTACTTCGCGCTCGACCTGATCATGGATGAGGAAGGCGCGTGCCGCGGCGTGATCGCATGGAACCTGGAAGACGGGACGATTCACCGCTTTCGAGCCCACATGACGGTCCTCGCCACCGGCGGCTATGGACGCACCTATTTCTCCTGCACCTCGGCGCATACGTGCACGGGCGATGGAAACGCGATGGTTCTGGCCGCCGGTCTGCCCTTGCAGGACATGGAATTCGTGCAGTTTCACCCTACCGGGATCTATGGCTCGGGCTGTCTTATCACCGAAGGTTCGCGCGGCGAAGGCGGATACCTGACCAATTCCGACGGTGAGCGCTTCATGGAACGTTATGCCCCGAACGCGAAGGATCTCGCGAGTCGCGATGTCGTCAGCCGCGCGATGACTGTCGAGATACGCGAGGGCCGCGGCGTCGGTGCGCATAAGGACCATATCTATCTGCACCTCGAGCACCTGGGTCCGGATGTTCTACACGAGCGTCTTCCGGGCATTTCTGAAACGGCGAAAATATTCGCGGGAGTGGACGTCACCAAGGAACCGATTCCGGTTTTGCCGACGGTTCACTACAACATGGGCGGCATACCCACGAACCATCTCGGCGAAGTCGTCACGCTCAAAGACGGCGATCCCGATCACGTTGTCCGAGGTCTCATGGCCATCGGTGAGTGCGCATGCGTATCGGTGCATGGCGCGAACCGCCTGGGCTCGAACTCACTACTGGATATCGTCGTGTTCGGACGTGCGGCCGCCAAGCGCTGCGCGCAACTCATCACGCCGGGCGAACGTCATCCGCCTGCGCCACGCAACAGCGACGACGCGGCGCTCGGGCGTTTCGACCGACTGCGCCATGCAAATGGCAGCGCTCCGACGGCGGCGATTCGTCTCGACATGCAGCGCGTCATGCAAAGCCATGCCGCCGTGTTTCGTACCGGGGAAACGCTCGACGAAGGTGTCGATCTCATAAACAAGGTACTGGAATCATTCAACGATGTCCGCGTCAGCGACCGTAGCCTCATCTGGAATACCGATCTGCTCGAGACGCTGGAGCTCGACAATCTGCTCCGCCAGGCGGTGGTGACGATTTTTTCGGCGCGCAATCGCACCGAAAGCCGCGGCGCGCATGCACGCGAGGACTATCCCGACCGCGACGACGAAAATTGGATGAAGCACACGTTGATCTGGGCCAACGGAGAAGGCGAGCCACGCATCGACTACCGGCCCGTGCACATGTATACGCTCACCAACGAAGCCAAGGTGATTCCACCCAAGGCCAGGGTCTACTGACGGGAGACGCGTGAATGGCTGAATTCACTCTACCGGCGAATTCCGTCGTGAGGAAAGGCAAAAGCTTTCCGGCCCCCGACGGCGCAAAGCGCACCAAGCGTTTCAAGATTTATCGCTGGGATCCCGACAGCGGCGAAAACCCGCGCACCGACACCTACGACGTCGACCTGGACACGTGCGGGCCGATGGTGCTCGATGCCCTCATCAAGATAAAGAACGAAACCGATGCAACGTTGACGTTCCGTCGGTCGTGTCGAGAAGGGATCTGCGGCTCGTGCGCCATGAACATCGACGGCACGAATACTCTTGCCTGTCTCAAGGGCATCGACGAGGTCAAAAACGACGTCGCCATCTATCCGTTGCCGCATATGCCGGTCATCAAGGATCTGGTGCCGGATATGACGCAATTTTATGCCCAGTATGCGTCGATCGAGCCGTGGATGCGAACCCAGACGCCCCACCCGCCCGACCAGGAAACGCTGCAGTCCAAGGAGGATCGAGCCAAGCTCGACGGCCTCTATGAGTGCATACTGTGCGCCTGTTGCTCGACCAGTTGCCCCAGCTACTGGTGGAACTCGGATCGCTACCTGGGGCCGGCGATTCTGCTGCAGGCTTATCGCTGGATCGCGGATTCCCGCGACGAATACACCGGGGAGCGGCTCGACGCGCTCGAGGATCCCTTCCGTTTGTATCGCTGCCACACGATAATGAACTGCACCCGGACCTGTCCCAAGAATCTCAATCCCGCCAAAGCCATCGCAGAGGTCAAGAAACTGCTGGTGGCGCGGTCGCTTTAAGGCAAATGTGACCGCGGACTCGTCCGATGTGCGTCACGCTCGAATCGCCTGGCGCTGCCGACGTGGGATGCGCGAGCTGGACCTATTGCTGCAGACATTTCTGACCTCGGGCCTTGCGTCGCTCGGCAACGAAGACTTGGACCGTTTGGAAAATCTTCTCGACGCGC
>JBFICP010000012.1:0-27077 GCA_041581935.1 Gammaproteobacteria bacterium
TCAAGGACCGATTGAATTACAAGTATCACTGGGCGGTGGCAGACTACCTGCAGCGATCGGCGAGGCACATCGCGTCGGCGACCGACGTCGCGCAGGCTTACGCGCTGGGCTGCTCGGCGGTCGAGCTGGCGGTGCAGGGAAACAACGCGGTGATGCCCGTCATCGTTCGCACCTCCGACGAGCCCTACGAATGGCAGGTCGGAACCGCGAAGCTCGAGGACGTGGCCAATGTGGAGAAGAAAATGCCGCCCGAGTACATCAGCGAGGACGGCTTCGGCATCACCGAAGCCTGCCGTCGCTACCTTCGGCCGCTCATTCAGGGTGAGAGCTATCCCCCTTACAAGAACGGCCTGCCGGACTACGTCACGTTGCGCAACGAGGCGGTGCCGAAAAAGCTCAATACGACGTTCGAGCTGTGACGCGATCCGGTAGGGTGACTGCGTTCAGCCCAGCATCGGCGCGATCACCAGACTGACGATGGCCATCACATTGATGAGAATGTTCATCGACGGGCC
The DNA here is from genome assembly GCA_041581935.1 of Gammaproteobacteria bacterium. Lineage (GTDB taxonomy): Bacteria > Pseudomonadota > Gammaproteobacteria > HK1 > HK1 > JAABYT01. Next base: position 516 of record JBFICP010000012.1, read on the forward strand.
GGAGGTGTCCTTGAAGGGATCGCCCACCGTATCGCCGACCACGGTCGCCTTGTGGGTGTCAGAGCCCTTGCCACCGTGATTGCCCTTCTCGACGAACTTCTTGGCGTTGTCCCAGGCGCCGCCGGCGTTGGCCATGGTCAGCGCGAGCAGCACGCAGCCGAGGAGTGCTCCACCGAGTAGCCCACCGAGCGCTTCCGGCCCCAGACCGACTCCCACCACCCACGGCGCGGCAACCGCCAGCACGCCGGGGGGCACCATTTTCTTGAGCGCCGCGGTGGTCGCGATGTCGACACAGCGCGCCGTGTCCGGCTTCGCCTTGCCTTCTAGCAGCCCCGTGATCTCACGAAACTGCCGGCGGATCTCGTTGATCATGTCGAAGGCCGCGTCGCCCACCGCTTCCATGGTCATGGCGCCGATGAGAAACGGCAGGATACCGCCCATGAACAGTCCGATGAGCACCATCGGATCGCTGAGCTCGAGTGAGAATCCCGGCACGTGATGCGACACGGTCTCGACGAAGGCGGTGATGATGGCGAGCGCCGCCAGCGCCGCCGCGCCGATGGCGAAGCCCTTGCCGATGGCGGCGGTGGTGTTGCCGAGCTCGTCCAGGGAATCGGTGATGGCGCGGGTCTCGGGGCCGAGGCCGCCCATCTCGGCGATGCCGCCGGCGTTGTCCGCCACCGGTCCGTAGGCGTCGATGGCCATGGTGATACCGACGGTGGCGAGCATACCGACCGCCGCGATGCCGACCCCGTAGAGGCCGACCAGCTGGCTCGAAACGGCGATGATGGTGCAGATGGTCAGCAGCGGAATAGCAACCGACTTCATGCCGATGGCGATGCCCGCGATGATGACCGTCGCCGGTCCCGTCTCGCCCTGCTTGGCGATGTGGCGCACCGGGCTGCTGGAGGTGTAGAACTCGGTTACCAGGCCGATGACGATGCCGCCGATGGCGCCGAACAGCACCGCGCCCCACACCTTGGCGGTAACGCCGACCGAGACGATGACCAGGAAGGAGAGCAGCATGAAGGCGATGGTGGCGCCGATGGTGCCGATGCGAAGCGCCACCTCCGGGCTCTTGCTGGAGAACTGTCGCACCAGAAATATGCCCGCGATGGAGCACACGAGGCCCACCGACGACAGCGCCAGGGGCAGGAACATCAGCGCCTGGCGCTCGCCCAGGGGATCGAGGATATCCGCCGTCAGGGTCGAGGCGATGGCGATGGTCGCAATCATCGCGCCGCAATAGGACTCGAAGATGTCCGAGCCCATGCCCGCCACGTCACCGACGTTGTCGCCAACGTTGTCGGCGATGACGCCGGGATTGCGCGGATCGTCCTCCGGGATTCCGGCCTCCAGCTTGCCCACCAGGTCGGCACCGACGTCGGCGCTCTTGGTGAAGATGCCGCCGCCGACACGGGAAAACAGCGCCACGCTCGACGCGCCCATGCCGAATCCGTGAATGGTGTGGGCGGTCTCGGGATCGCCGCCGAAGAACAGATACAGGGTGCCGAGGCCGATGAGGCCGAGAGAAGCCACCGCCAGCCCCATGATGGAGCCGCCGAAAAACGCCACCGTGAGCGCCTCTGCCGGTCCCTTGGTATGCGCCGCCGTGGTGGTGCGCACGTTGGCGCGCGTCGCGGTGCTCATGCCGATGTAGCCGGCGCCGGCGGACGCCAACGCGCCGACCACGAAGGCGATGGCGGTGCCGACGCCGAGTCCCGGCGAGAACAGCAGGACCAGAAACAGCACCAGCGCGAACCAGAACAGCATCCTGTACTCGCGGCGCATGAAGACCATGGCGCCGAGATGGATTTCGTCACCGATTTCCGCGACCTTGGCCTCGCCTTCGGGATACTCCAGAATCTTCTGGTAGATGTAATACGCGACAACCAGGCCGATGATCCCGAAGATCGTCGGCAAGAGGGCGTTAAAGCTCATGAGTATCTCCCCGAAGGCCCCTGCGAAGCCGCCGAACTATAGTGGAATTAGGCATCTTCGACAATCTTCGCCCTTGTTATACTGCCGCTCTCGCGGGTTATCGGCCGAGGAGCAGGCATGCCTCTGAGTCTCGTCACCCCCGGCGATGACGTGCCCAACGACGTCAACGTCGTCATCGAAATCCCGTTTCGCAGCGACCCGGTGAAGTACGAGGTGGACAAGGACACCGGTGCGGTATTCGTCGACCGTTTCATGGGGACCGCCATGCACTACCCCTGCAACTACGGCTACGTGCCCCACACGCTGAGCGAGGACGGTGACCCCGCCGACGTGCTGGTGGTGACGCCGTATCCCCTGATCAGCGGTTCGGTCATTCGCTGCCGGCCGGTGGGCATGCTCGGCATGACCGACGACGCCGGTCCGGATGCCAAGATACTCGCCGTGCCCATCGACTCGCTGACGGATCTCTACCGGGGGGTAACCTCGTTTGGCGATCTGCCGCCTTCACTGCTCGCACAAATCGCGCACTTCTTCGATCACTACAAGGATCTCGAGCCCGGCAAGTGGGTGAAAATCGAGGGCTGGCTGGGTCCCGAGGAGGCCAAGGCCGAGATCGTCGCATCCGTAGAGCGCTATCGGACTGCGCCCGACAAGCCGCAATTCTGATTGTCCGAATCGAATCGTCCCAGTCCGAGACCCACGACCGTCCACGCGTGAACACGCTTCGCTTCTCTGCCGACCATCCAGACACCTACTACGCCGCCAGCGCCAATCCTCATCCGCGTCATGCGCCTCTCGAAGGCGAGGTGAGCGCCGACGTGTGTGTTGTCGGCGGCGGCTTCACCGGTGTCTCGGCGGCACTGCACCTGGCGGAGCGCGGCTATCAGGTGGTGCTGGTGGAGGCGGCGCGCATCGGCTGGGGCGCATCGGGACGCAACGGCGGCCAGCTCGGCACGGGCCTGCGCAAGGACGTCATCGATCTCGAGCCGCGGCTCGGGCGCGAGCGCACCCGGGCGCTGTGGGACCTGGCAGCCGAGGCCATGGGTATCGTCACGGATCGCATCGAGCGCCACGCCATCCGTTGTGACTACAAGCGCGGCAACTTGCTGGCCGCGACCCGCCGGCGTTTTCTTCCCTCACTCGCCGCAGAGGCGGAGCTCGTCTCCAAGCATTACGGCTACGACGGCTATCGAATGCTCGACGAGGCCGAGATGCGCGAGGCGGTCGCGAGCGAGCAGTACTGCGGCGGACGCATGGACGCCGGCGGTGGTCACCTGCAGCCGCTGAACTTCGTTCTCGGCATGGCCGGGGCGGCTCTCGAGGCCGGCGTGCGCATTCACGAGGGCTCGATGGTCGAGCGCATCGAATGGCGCTCACCTCCGGTGGTGAAAACCGCCCGCGGCCAGGTGCGCTGCCGTTACGTGCTGCTGTGCGGAAACGCTTATCTCGGCGACGTCGAGCCGCGTATCGGCGCCACCGTCATGCCCATCGCCAATCATGTTCTGGCGACCGAGCCGCTCGGCGAGGCGCGCGCCCGCGCGCTGATTCGCGACGACTGCTGCGTGTGCGCAACGAAGTTCGTGGTCGACTACTTCCGCTTCTCGGCGGATCACCGCTTGCTGTTCGGCGGCGGCGAGTCCTATTCATATGAAGAGCCTGCGAATATCAAAAAGTTTGTCAGGCACTACATGCTCAAGGTATTTCCCCAGCTCCACGACGCGCGCATCGACTACGCGTGGAGCGGACATCTGGCCATCACCATGGACAGGCTGCCGCACTTCGGGCGACTCGGCGAGTCGGGTTTCTTCGTGCAGGGATTCTCGGGGTCCGGAGTGGTGCTGTCGCAGCTTGCCGGCCGTCTCATGGCGGAGGCGGTCGCCGGCAGCGCCGAACGTTTCGACGTGTTCGCGAACATCGCTCACCGCAGATTTCCGGGCGGCCGGCTACTACGAAAACCGCTGCTGGTCGCCGGCATGCTCTACTACGCACTCAAAGATCGCTTCTAGATCGAGGAAGCGTCAGCGGGTTTCTTCCCCCGGAAACTTGAAGCGGATGACCGTAATCGCGACCACGGCCAATACCAGGAGCACGATGGAACCCGTTATCGTGAGAATGTGCTGATCCGGCATGGTCTTCACGTCGACGGCGAGCAGACGCGTGAGCGCGGTGATGGCAATGTAGAGCAGAAACCGCACCGGCAAATGATTGGTCTTGAAATAGATCCCGACCATCGCGCCCATCTCGAGATAAATAAACAGCAGCAGGATGCCGTCGAGCCCGGCGCGCCCCTCGTCGATCATGCGCAGGTACTCGTGCACCGCCGCCCACACGACGGTCGCGCCGATAATGAACAGCGCCAGCAGGTGGAACGCGTCCACCAGCCCGTTGCCGAGATTTTTGATATGTGTGTCGATCTCTTTCACGTCGATCCCCTCCCGTCCTCGAAGATGTCGACTCCCGCGTCGTGCAGCAGCTCCGCTGTCTCGTAGAGCGGAAGTCCGACGACACAAGAGTAACTTCCTTTGAGGTCGCGCACGAACGCGGCGGCGCGGCCCTGGATTGCGTATCCACCGGCCTTATCGAGCGGCTCACCGGTAGCGGCGTAGGCGTCGCACTCGTCGCTCGAAAGATCACGGAAGCACACGCGGCTCTCGCTCAGGCGCACCGCGGTGCCGTCGGCGTGCGCCAGGGCCACGGCACTCAACACCTGGTGGCAGCGACCGGACAGGCGTCCGAGCAGCTCGCGTGCGTCGGCCCGGTCCCGCGGCTTGCCGAGCACCTCTTCGTCGAGCACGACGATGGTGTCGGCGCCGAGCACCGGATCGGTTGCGCCCTGCAAGCGTGCGTGTCCGGCTTCGGCTTTTCCGGTGGCCAGGCGGCGGGCGAGCGCGGCGGGCGGCTCGCCGGCGCGCGGCGTCTCGTCGATGGCGACGTCGAGAACCGCGAAGCGCACCCCGAGCTGATTGAGCAGGTCTCTGCGTCTCGGCGAGCGCGAGGCGAGGTAGATCATTCGCCGCGATGGTAGGGGTGGTTGCGCAGAATCGACCAGGCGCGATAAACCTGCTCGGCAACCAGCACCCGCACGATTCCGTGCGGCAGGGTCAGCTTCGACAACGACCAGACCATCTCTGCGCGCGTCCGGCAGGCGTCCGACAAGCCGTCTGCGCCGCCGATCAGCATTGCAGGATTGTGTCCGCCCGCGAGCCAATCCTCCATGAGCGCGGCGAGCCCTTCGGTGGTGTACTCACGGCCGGATTGATCCAGAGCGATCACCAAATCGTTTCCGTTCACGGCCGTCAGCAGACGATCGCTTTCCCTGGCTTTCGCGCGCTCGGTCGAGGTGCTCTTACCGCGCGTCGCCGCCGGAATTTCGACGAGCTCGAGAGCGCATGCCTTCGGCAGACGCCGTGCGTATTCCTGAAAACCTCTCTGCTGCCAGTCCGGCAGCCGTGTGCCCACGGCGGCGACCCGGATCCGCATTCAGCTGGCCGCACCCCGTGGCGATTCCCGATCGCCGGCCTCGCGGCCGCCCCACAGCTTTTCCAGCTGATAGAACTCGCGCACTGCCGGCTGCATGACGTGAACCACCACATCACAGAGATCCACCAGAACCCATTCGCCGCCGCGCAGGCCCTCCACCCCCATCGGCATCTCCCCGGCGTCCTTTGCTTTCGCGATGACGTTCTCGGCAAGCGCCGCTACCTGTCTTGCGGAACGTCCGTTGGCAATGATCATGTAGTCGGTGAAGTCGCTGAGCTTGCGCACATCGAGCCGTACGATATCCACGGCCTTCAAATCCTCCAGCGCATCGACGGCGAGCTGGCACAAGCGTTTACTCTGCATCGGTGTAGCACCTGGTACGGTCGATCAATTCAATCACCTTGTCGGGAACCAAAAATCGTATGCTGCGCCCTTCGGCAATGAGTGCCCGGACGCGGGTTGCGGAAATATCGAGCGGCGGCGGTGCGCAAATCATGATGTGACCGGCAGGCTTTGCCATGACCGAAGCGGGATCGTCGCAGCGGCGCTCTTCGAGCAGATCGGCGACGGGGCCCGGGCCGGGAAGCGATCCGCCGGGTCGTTGGGCGACCACGAGGTGCGCGAGACTGGTGAGCTCCCGCCAACGATGCCAGCGGTCCAGGCTCCGGAAGCTGTCCATTCCGAGTATGAAGACAATGACGTCGTCGGAAAATTCCTGGCGATACGATTCCAGCGTCTCCACCGTATGGGTCGGGCCGTCGCGCGCGAGCTCTCGCGGATCGACTTCGAGACCCGGCTCGCCGTCGACGGCTGCGTGCAGCAGCTCGAGGCGCCGCGACACATCGGCTCGCGGTGCATCGCGGAGACGCGGATTGGGGGCCGGCAGCAGGCGCACGTTGTCGAGTGCGAGCAGATCGCGCACTTCCAGCGCGAGCCGCAGATGACCGCAGTGCACGGGGTCGAAAGTGCCGCCGAGTATTCCGATGCCTGCCACTCAGGCTTCAGGGGCGCACGGGCCGTGCTTTCATTGGCGCACGTGTCCGTCGCCGAGGACGATGAACTTCTGGGTGGTCAGCCCTTCCAGGCCGACCGGGCCGCGTGCATGAAGCTTGTTGGTGCTGATGCCGATCTCGGCACCGAGTCCGTACTCGAAACCGTCGGCGAAACGCGTCGAGGCGTTGACCATGACGGAGCTCGAGTCCACTTCGCGCAGGAATCGGCCGGCACGGCCGAGATCCTCGGTGACGATGCTGTCGGTATGTCCGGAACCGTGCACGCGAATGTGCTCCATGGCCTCGTCGATACCGGCGAGCACGCGAATCGACAGGATTGGCGCGAGGTACTCGGTATCCCAGTCCTCGTCGCTGGCCGGCTTGCAGTCGTCGAGCAGGGCTACGGTCTCCGGGCAACCGCGCATTTCCACGCCGGCTTCGCGATACTTGGCCGCAAGCGGCGGCAGCACACGCGCGGCGATGTCGCGCGCCACCAGCAGGGTCTCCATGGTGCAGCAGGTGCCATAGCGCTGGGTCTTGGCATTGAAGGCGATGGCGATGGCCTTGTCGCAGTCGGCGTGGTCGTCCACGTAGACGTGACAAATTCCTTCCAGGTGCTTGAAGACGGGCACGGTCGCCTCGCGGCTGACGCGTTCGATGAGGCTCCTGCCGCCGCGCGGCACGATGACGTCGACGTAACGGTCCATGGTGATCAGCGCGCCGACGGCGGCACGATCCACGGTTTGCACCACCTGCACCGCGCTCGCCGGCAGCCCCGCGCGGGCGAGCCCCTGATGAATGCAGGCGGCGATCGCCTGGTTGGAACGAATGGCTTCCGAGCCGCCTCTCAAGATGGTGGCGTTACCGGCCTTGAGGCAAAGCCCCGCGGCATCGGCGGTCACGTTCGGGCGCGACTCGTAAATGATGCCGATGACGCCCAGCGGTACGCGCATGCGCCCGACCTGGATCCCCGAGGGCCGGTTGACGAGCCGGCTTATCTCGCCGACGGGGTCGGGCAGCGCCGCAATCTCGCGTAGTCCCTGGGCCATGGCGGCGATACGCTGCGTGTTGAGCTCGAGACGGTCGAGCAGCGCAGCGTCGAGGCCCTGCGTGCGGGCCGCCGCCAGATCGTCGGCATTGGCGTCGGCGAGCGCCGTTGCGTCGGCTTCGATGGCCTCGGCGATGGCCATGAGCGCAGCGTTCTTCTGCGCGGTGGTCGCGCGCGCCAGCACTGCAGAGGCGGCGCGCGCGTCACGGCCGACGCCCTGCATGTAGGCGTCGACATCGTCCGCTGGCCTGATGATATCTGCTGGTCTAGCCATGCCGATTACCCTGGTGTGGCTCGATTATAGGGGTTTCCCGGGCTCGACATCACGCCGGTCATGGCGAGCGCCAGGGATTCCAGGGCGTCCCAGGGCCGGCCGCGGGCGCCACCCTTGGTGACGCGGTCGGTTGTGGCCGCCTGGCGCAGGATATCCAACCACTTCTCGGCGGAGATCCGGCGAAGCGCGCCGGCTACCGCCGCCCGGCGCTTGTCCCATACTCGGTGCTGGCGCATCACTTGATCCATGGCGGCGCCACCGGCCAGATCGCCGGCCATACGGCTCAGGCTGCGAATCTCGCGGGTGAGCGCCCACGCCACCAGGGGCGGTGCCACGCCTTCCTCGCGCAGCCCGCGCAGAATGCGGACACTGCGGGCCGCATCGCCGGCGAGCGCCGAGTCGACCAGGTCGAAGACGTCGAAGCGTGCGCTGTCGGCGACCGCGCGCAGCACGTCCTCGAGCGTGAGGGCGATCGGGCCGTGCAGCAGGTGCAGCTTGTCGATCTCCTGGGCACAGGCGAGCAGGTTGCCTTCGACCCGATCGCCGAGCGCCTCGGCCGCGTCCGCCGCGAGCGCGAGCCCCCGCGCGGCGGCGCGGCGGCGGATCCAGGCGCCGAGCTCGCGGGCCGCCACCGGCCAGGTGCGCACGGCGACGCCGGCGCCGTCCAGTGCCTTGTACCACTGGGTCGACACGCTCGCGCGGTCGAATTTGCTCAGGCTGACCATGAGCAGGTTGTCCTCGGGAGGCGCGGCGGCGTAGTCGCGCAAGGCGCGGGCGCCGGCATCCCCGGGCTTGCCGCTCGCGAGGCGCAGGTCAATGACGCGCCGCGTGCCGAACAACGACAGGCTGTCGGCATAGTGCTTCAACGTGGCCCAGTCGAAGCCGGTTTCCACGTCGAGCACCACGCGCTCGTCGAATCCCGCTTCGGCCGCGGCGGCACGAATGGCGTCGCGGGCCTCCTGAATCTGCAAGGGCTCGTCGCCGCCGATCACGTAGACCGGCGCGAGTCGCCCCTCGAGGTGCTTGCCCAGCTGGTCTGCCCGCAGTCGCATGGCGATCGGCGCGGCGCTACTTGCCGAGCGCCGCCTCGGTCAGGCGGATGATGCGCTCGGCCGCGTCTCGGCGCATTTCCCGCTGCAGCACGGTGACGTTGTTGGCCGAGCCGAGGCCACCGGTGGGGTCGAAGATGTAGATGCGGCGCACCGCGATTTTCTCAGGCGCTATCAAAAGGGTGCCGGCGCGCATGCGAACCGAGAAGTCCAGGGTGTACAGGAGCTCGAACTCGCGCGCCTTGCCGGTCGTGGCATCCACCGTCACGACGCGCTCATCGTACTTCTGCGACTGGACTTTTATCACGGCATCGGCTTCGGCCCCGCTGTCGGTGAGGGATGCGCCGCCGCTTTCGAGGAAGATCGCGATCTCGTCGGCGATCTCCACCGGGCCGTCGACATAGACTTCTCGGAAATCCGCGGGCAGCTCGACACTGCCGCGGGGACGGTAGCCGCAGCCTGCGAGCAACGACAAGGCCAGCAGCGCGAGCAGCGCGCATCGCAGCACCGGAGCCGACGCGAGCGTCATACGACGATGTTCACGAGCTTGCCCGGAACCACGATGACTTTTTTCACGCCGCCGCCCACGAAGCGTGCGACGTTGGCATTGTTGAGCGCCTCCTCCTCGATGGTGCTCTTGTCGGCGTGCTGATCGACGGAGATCTCGCCGCGCTTCTTGCCGTTGACCTGAACGACGAGCTCGATGGTATCGCGCTCGAGCGCTTCCGGATCGTGACGCGGCCATGGTGTGTCCATGAGCGCTTCGTCGTGTCCGAGCGCATGCCACAGATCGTGGCAGGCATGGGGCGCGATGGGCGCCAGCACCAGCACGATGACTTCCAGGCACTCCTGCACCACGCCGCGTCCCTCGGCCGAGTCGTCGTCGAAATCGGAGAGCGCGTTCACGAGCTCCATGGTTGCCGCGATGGCGGTGTTGAATTTGTAGCGGCGGCCGATGTCGTCTCCGGCCTTGGCGATGGTGGTGTGCGCGCGACGCCTGAGCTCGCGCTGCGCGGCGTTCAGGACGGCCGGATCCGGAATCGATGCCGGGCCGTCGCTCACGTGGGTGTGCACGAGCTTCCAGAGCTTTTTCAAGAACCGGAATGCGCCCTCGACCGCAGAGTCGGACCATTCGAGCGTCTGCTCCGGCGGCGAGGTGAACATCATGTACAGGCGCACGGTGTCGGCGCCGTACTTTGTGATGAGCTCTTCCGGGTCGACGGTGTTGCCCTTGGACTTGGACATCTTGGCGCCGTCCTTCAACACCATGCCCTGGGTAAGCAGGTTGCTGAAAGGCTCGGCCCCGGGCAGCAGCCCCTCGTCGCGCATGAGGCGCTGAAAGAATCGCGAGTAGAGCAGGTGCAGAATGGCGTGCTCGATACCGCCGATGTACTGATCCACCGGCATCCAGTAACTGGCCCGCTCGTCGAGCATGGCGGTGTCGCAGTCGTGGCTGGCAAAGCGCGCGAAATACCAGGACGACTCGACGAAGGTGTCCAGAGTGTCGGTCTCGCGCTTCGCCGGTCCGCCGCAGTCCGGGCAAGTGGTTTCATAGAAGGCCGGGATCTGGCTGAGCGGCGGTACCACGCCCTCGACCTGCACATCCTCCGGCAGCCGCACCGGCAGGTCCGCATCGGGTACCGGCAACGCGCCGCAGGCGTCGCAGTTGACGATCGGCACCGGACAGCCCCAGTAGCGCTGGCGCGACACGCCCCAGTCGCGCAGTCGATAGTTGACGGTTCTCGTGCCGAGCTCACGCTGCTCGAGCCATTCGGCAATCGCATCGAAGGCGGCGGCGAAGTCGAGCCCGTCGAACGCGCCTGAGTTCACCAGCACGCCTTTTCCGACCCAGGCCTCGGCCTGAATGTCGAGGGCGGTGCCGTCGGCAGGGGCGATCACCTGCACGATGGGCAGGCCGTAGTTGTGGGCGAACTCGTGGTCGCGGACATCGTGCCCGGGTACCGACATGATGGCGCCGGTGCCGTAGCTCATGAGCACAAAGTTGGCCACCCACACCGGAAGCCTCTCACCGGTGATCGGGTGCAGGGCGTCGCAGCCGAGCGCCATGCCGCGCTTTTCCATGGTCTCCATGGCCGCTTCCGAAGTTTCGATGCGCCGGCATTCCTCGAGAAAGTCCGCGAGCTCGGCGTCGTGCTCGGCTGCCGCCCGCGCCAACGGATGGCCGGCGGCGACCGCCATGTAGGTGGCGCCCATCAGGGTGTCCGGGCGGGTCGTGTAGACCCGCAAAGGCTCGCCGCCGTCGGCCAGGGGGAAGTCGATCTCGACCCCCTCGGATTTCCCGATCCAGTTGCGCTGCATGGTGCGCACCGCGTCCGGCCAGCCGTCCAACGCATCGATGGCCGAAAGCAGATCGTCGGCAAAGGCGGTGATTTTCAGAAACCACTGCGGAATCTCGCGCCTTTCGATGACGGCCCCGGAACGCCAGCCGCGCCCGTTGATCACCTGCTCGTTGGCGAGCACCGTCTGATCCACGGGATCCCAGTTCACTTCCGCATTTTTCTTGTACAGCAGTCCCTCGCGGAACAAACGCGTGAACAGCCACTGCTCCCAGCGGTAGTACTCGGGATCGCAGGTGGCGAGCTCCCGGTCCCAGTCGTAGGCGAAGCCGAGGCGCTTGAGCTGCGCGCGCATGTAGTCGATGTTCTCGTAGGTCCAGCGCGCCGGCGGGACATTGTTCTGCATCGCGGCGTTCTCGGCGGGCAGCCCGAAGGCGTCCCAACCCATGGGCTGCAGGACGTTCTTTCCGCACATGCGCTGATAGCGGCTGATCACGTCGCCAATGGTGTAGTTGCGCACATGGCCCATGTGCAGGCGCCCGCTGGGATAGGGAAACATGGACAGGCAGTAGAACTTTTCCCGATCCGGATCCTCGCTCACGCGGAACGCGCCGGTCTCCTCCCAGTGGCGTTGCACCCGGGTCTCAACCTGCTCTGGAAAATAGCGTTCGTCCATGGATTCTCGGCTGGTCTGGTCGAATCGACGAAGAATACCGTCTCCGCTTTGGGAGAAACAGGTCAGGCGTCGTCGTGGCCGGTCTCGTACGCGTAGTCGAAGGAGTCGGAGTGAAAACGGGCGAGGTCCAGGCCGTGTGCCGCGAACTGTTCGCGTCCGGCCTGGACCATGACGGGCGGGCCGCTCGCGTAGACGTTGAACGCCGACAAATCCGCAAAGTCCTCGAGCACGGCCTCGTGGACGAATCCGGTGCGCCCGGACCACGCGTCGTCAGCCAGCGGATCGGAGAGCACCGGCACGTACTCGAAGCGCTCGTGCTCGGCCGCCCAGGCGCCGGCGGTGTCGTGCATGTACAAGTCGCGGCGCGCGCGAACGCCCCAGTACAGGTGAATCTCGCCGGGGAAACCGCCCGCCAGGGCGCCTTCGACGATAGCCTTGACGGGCGCGAATCCGGTGCCGCCAGCCATCAGGATCACCGGGCGGTGGTCTTTCGCTCTGAGATAGAAGCTTCCCAGCGGTCCGCGCAGACGCAGCAGCGCGCGCTCCTTTAAATAATGAAACACGTAATCGGAGAACGTGCCGCCGGGCACGTGACGAATGTGCAGCTCGAGGCGATCGTTCTCCCGCGGCGCGTTGGCAATCGAGAAGGCGCGCCGCCGACCGTCTCGCAGCAGCACGTCCACGTACTGGCCGGGAAGATATTGAAGGCGCTCGGAAGGCGGCAGCATGAGCTCGAGGCCGATGACGTCGTGGGCGAGCGCGCATTTGCGCACGATCCGGCACGGCAAGTTGCGCACCACGATATGCTGCTCGGGGTCGAACTCTTCGGCCTCGATGCGCACGTCGCTCGCCGGATGCGCCATGCACAGAAGTGCGAAACCCTGGGCGATATCGAGTGGCGTCAACGCCTTCGGCGCGCCGCCGGGATACTCGATCCTTCCCTTGAGCACCCGGCCCCTGCAGGATCGGCAAGCACCGTTGCGGCAGCCGTACGGCAGTGCGAGCCCCTGTCTAAGCGCCGCGTCCAGCACGCTTTCATCGGGCTCGGCGTCGAACTGATGGCCGCTCGGCTCTATGTGGATGTGATGACTCAATGGCCGCGTGAATGTGTCGAACGGGCAAAGATTAGTCAATAGCGCGCGAGTCGTGGAAAATGGGTGGATGCTCCGGCGGCTGGCAAGGAAGGCGAAACGGTGGCTCGCGGGAAAGCCTTTTCCCGGATCCGAGCAGTACTGGATCGAGCGCTATGACGACGGCCGCACCTCGGGTTCCGGCTCTTTCAACGAGCTGGCCGAGTTCAAGGCCGAGATCGTCAACGGCTACGTGGCCAGGCACGGTGTCGGCAGCGTGATGGAGTTCGGCTGCGGCGACGGCAATCAGCTGGCGCTCGCCGATTACCCCGCCTATGTGGGCTTCGACGTGAGCCCGCGGGCGGTCGAGCTCTGCCGTGAACGCTTTCGCGGCGACGCCAGCAAGCGCTTCATGCTCATGGACGAATACGCGGGTCAGCGCGCGGAGCTGACCCTGTCGCTGGATGTCGTCTACCACCTGGTCGAGGACGCGGTGTTCGAGTCCTACATGCAGACGCTCTTCGATGCGGCCGAGCGATTCGTGATCGTGTACTCGAGCAATGCCGAGATTCGCGAGGAAGGTCAGGCGGCGCACGTGCGCCACAGGCACTTCACCCCCTGGGTCGAGTCCAACCGGCCCGACTGGCGCCTGGTGGAGCATGTCCCCAACAGGTTTCCGCCGGCCGCGCCGGGGTCGCCGGGATCGCTGGCGGATTTCTACGTGTTCGAGAAGGGCCGCTGACGTCGGCGATCCGCGCCGAACTTCGCGGCGCCCGAGCTTACTGCGCCGGTAGGCTGGATCTGCTGTTGAGCCAGGCGAGCAGCGGCTCCCACATCTCGATGTCGTGCTCGACCTTCGAAGGCGCTATCTCGAAGATACTCAGCCCGCGATCCGCGGCGTGGGAATAGTTGATGCTGTTGCGCAGGCACGCCACGAAGGGCAACTTGCGACCGTTCGGCAGCTTGACCGTCTCGAGAAACTCCTCGATCTCGAAATGGCCGGGCGAGTTTTCGCGAATCCGGTTGGCGACGGTTGCCACTCGCACCTTGCGGTTCAGCACCCGGCCGAGCTCGGTAATCTCGTCGATGAAGCGCGCGGCGGCATTGAGATCGATGGCCGAGGGAATCACGGGAATGATGCAGGTCTGGGTGCGGCTGAGAAGCTCGGTCACCGGCCGGCCATGGGTCGCCGCCGGTGCGTCGAGAACGACGATTTCGGTGCTGCGCGGCACCCGCGCGCCCTTCTGCAGACCTTCTATCCCGGTGATCTTCGGGCGGCCCTCGGGACGCGTGTCGAGCCAGTCGAGCGCGCAGTACTGGGGATCGTAGTCCACCAGCGCCACCTCGTAGCCCTCCACCGCGTAGTACGAGGCGAGATTGACGGCGATGGTGGTCTTTCCCGAACCGCCCTTGGCATTCATCACCAGGATCGAACGCATGTGAGATCCTCCCGCAGCGACAGCGGCAAAGTATAGCAGGGGAAGCGCATTTCCGTCGGCGCGGGACGCTTGTCAGCGCGCGCGAAACGCCGCTACCGCGTGTTTCAGCTCGCGCATGCGCGCAGACTCGTCAGCGTAGCGCCCGGCAACGTAAAGACCGGTGATGCGCTCGACCTGCGCGCTTAGCGCGGGTCGCGCGGCCGCCGCCCTGGTGGCGAAGTCGAGCGGGCCCTCGTTCGCCCGGCGCGCGATACCCGAGCGTGCCAGCTTCGCGCAGAATCGAAGGTAGAGCCGCTGGGCGGGGTCGACCGGCAAGGGTTTGCGCCGCGCCAGCCACAGGGCGAGGAGCGCGAGCAGGGCGCCGATGACCGCCAGCATGCTCAATAGCAGGTCGTGCATGCGTTCAGAATCGAAGCCGAACAGTGACAGCAGCGCGCGCTGGCGGCGCCTGTCGTAACCCAGCACCCATTCGTTCCAGCCCGCCTTCAGGGCGTCGAAGCCGAAGCGCAGACGCAGCCACGTTTCCCACAACGGCCCGCGCGAGCGCAGATCCAGCCCACCCGGACCGATGGTGGGTGGTATGGCGGCATCCATGCCGAGCGCGATGCGATTGGGCGACACAGCACCGGTGGGATCCACGCGCACCCAGCCGCGCCCGCCGAGCCAGACCTCGGTCCAGGCATGGGCGTCGCGTTGGCGGACGATTAGGTAATCCCCGAGCGGGTTGAGTTCCCCGCCTTGGTAGCCGGTGATGATACGCGCCGGGATACCGGCGGCGCGCATGAGCACCGCGAAGCTGGACGCGAAGTTCTCGCAGAAGCCGCTGCGCGTTTCGAACAGGAACTCGTCCACCGAGTCGTTTTCGAGCAGCGGCGGGGACAGCGTGTACACGAACGGCTGTTCACGGAAATACGCGAGCGCTCTCGAAACGATAGCCTCCTCGTCGTCGAGCTCGAGACGCCAGCCGAGCGCCAGCTCGCGCGCCCGCGGATGCATGCCGGCCGGTAGCGCCAGCGCCGCCGTTTGTTCTTCGGTGGAAACCTGCCTGAGGCGCGCTTGAGTGTAGGATCGCACTTCGTAACGGCGCCGCTCGCGCACCGGCTTCGAGGCGAGCAGCTGAAAGTCCCGGCTCATCTGGGCGCCGCGGGGAACGGTCGTGGGGACGTCGAGCGCGAACAGCCAGGCTTGCTGGTGCGGCTCGAGGGTGACGGTGTAGTCGACCGGCTTGCCCTCGAGCTGCGCGTCCAGAGCGCGCCAGCTGCGCGGCGTTCGGCCGCTGGTCCAGGTTCGCCCGTCGGTATGCCACATCACCGGCCCGCGCCAATAAAGCCGGCTCGGCACGGGCGCCTCGCTGTGAAAGGTGACCCGGAACGCCACCGCGTCCGACAGCGACAGTCGGCTGATGGCGCCGGGTGACATGCTTTCACTGAGGCCGCTGACGGCCGCATGTGCGTCGCGCGGCAGGCTCCACAGCGGACCCGGCAGGCGTGGAAAAAGAAAGAACAGCGCCAGCATGATCGGTGTTGCCTGAATGAGCATGCCGGCCGCCATGCGCAGCCGCGCCCTCGAATCGAGCTCACCGCTTTCGGTGCTGAACGCGATCAACGTGGTTGTCATGAGCAACACCACCACGAGCATATAGAGTCCCGTGTAAATGCTCTGCGAGTAGAGAAAATTGGTGATGACGAGAAAATATCCGAGCGCGCTCAGCACGTACGCGTCGCGGATGCTGCGGCTTTCCATCAGCTTCATGCCCGTGAGCACCGCGAGCAGTGCGACACCGGTGTCGCGTCCGAAGAAAGTCCCGTGGGTCAGGTAGATCGCGACCAGCATGGTCGCGCTCATGAAGATAACCAGCCACCTCGATGGCAGCGGCGCGCCGCGGGTCGCGTTCATCACTCGCCAGCCGGCCAGTAGCGCGAAGATCGCGAGCACCCATACCGGAATTCGCGTCACATGAGGGATCATGACGAGCACCAGGCACCCGGTTATCCAAAGCGTGCGCTCCGGTGTGAATGTCCAGTGACGAGTTTCGGGATTGCCTCGCATCACCCGTGGCCGCCGTCGTCGTACAAGGCCAGCGCCTGGAGACATCGTCGCAGATGTTTCTCGCCGCGGCTGGCGGGAATCTCGATACCGGGAAGCACCAGCCCGTAGCGAAGACTTCGCTCGTCGGCGTCGACAATCCAGCGGCAAAGTTGTGACAGTCGCGATTCGGTATCCGCGTCGGCCACGTCCTGCCAGTGAAACGTCGTCGTGTCGCCGGTTGCGCCGCTGAAAATCTTCACGGGAACGCCTTGATCTCGCGCGACCGCTTTCCAATGCACGCGACGCGCGGAGTCGCCCGGGCGGTAGTCGCGCAGTCCGGCGAAGTCGTCCTCGCCCTTGCCCCGTGATCCGCGATCGCCGGAATCCTGCGGGTCGAGCTCGGGCATCGCCTGATCGCCCGCCGGACGCGGATAAGCCAGGCAGCGCAGGCCCGTATCGACGCGCGCCCAGGCGCGAAAGAAGCCGAACGGAAAACGCGTTGCCAGCGTGATCTGACCCGGCGAGAACCAGCCACGCCGGGTGACGTGCGCAGGCAGCTCGATGCGCTTGATATCGTCGGCGTCGAGGTGAAAACGAAGCACCGGGGCGTCGTCCTGCGGCCTGCGCTTACGGGTAGTGATTCGCGCCAACAGACCGTAGCGCCGGCGTTGGCCGCGATTGTCGATGCCTAGTCCGAAACGTGCGGTGTCCCCGGCGAAAACCGGCTCGGATTCCTCCCAGCGCAAGTCGAGTCCGGCAAGGTTGCGCACCGCGTGCAGCATCGATACCAGGCCTGTGCCGACGAGCAGGAAACTGAGGACATAGCCCAAGGCGTTACCGTAGTTGATGGAGCCCAGCAGCATGATCGAAATCGCGGCTGCAAACCCCATGCCCTGACGCGTGGGGAGAATGAAGATGCGTCGAAAGCGAAGTGTCGCCGTCCTCTGGGGATGCGGTCCCATGGGCGGTGCGTCCATATCACGGAATCGGCACTTGGCGCAGCAGCTCCTCCGCCGACGTGTTCCCCTGGCGGAGACGGTGGTTGACGACACCGGGCAGGACCGCCTGAACGTCCTCGGGCACCACGTGCCGGCGGTCTTCGAGAAATGCCCAGGCCTGCGAGCAGTGCAGCAGCGCGAGCCCGGCGCGCGGCGAAAGCCCCGGACCGAACTCCGGCGCGCTGCGGGTGAACGCGATGAGATCCTGCAAATAGTCCAGCAGCGCATCCGAAATGTGGACCGATCGCACCTGATGTTGAATCGACACGAGCTCGGATGCGTTCAAATGCGGCTCGAGTGCGTCGACGAGCTCTCTCCGATCACGCCCTCTCAGCAGCGCACGCTCGGACTTAGCGTTGGGGTAGCCGAGCTTGATGCGCATGAGAAATCGGTCGAGCTGCGAATCGGGCAGTGGAAACGTGCCGACACTGCGATTGGGATTCTGTGTGGCAATGACGAAAAAGGGCTCAGGCAGATCGCGGGTGACCCGATCCTGGCTGACCCGGCGCTCCTCCATGGCTTCCAGCAGGGCGCTCTGGGTCTTCGGCGTTGCGCGGTTAACTTCGTCGGCAAGCACGAGGTTCGTGAAAATGGGGCCGGGATGAAATTCGAAGCTGCCGGTCCGGCGCTCGTATACGGAGATGCCGAGTATGTCCGCCGGCATCAGGTCGCTGGTGAACTGCACGCGTTGAAACGAAAGACCCAGAACGCGGCCCAGCACGTGGGCCAGGGTGGTTTTGCCGACACCGGGAATATCTTCGATGAGAAGGTGCCCGCCGGCGATGAGGCAGGTCAGCGCGAGTCGAATCTCCCGATCCTTACCGAGAATCACTTCGCCCGCACGGGCAACGATGCCGGCGAGCTTCACGCTCTCGGGTGAAGCAGCTTGCCGAGTTGTCGGCAGGCGAAAAGCGCTCACGAGTATCCCTCACATTGAATGCAGGAAAGAGTACGGCATGCCCCGTTGCGAGGCGAGGAATGCCCTGTCGACTGAGTCACATTTCAGGCGTTGCCCGCTGCTGCTTGCGAGTCGTCGGCGAGACCGGCGATTCCATCCGGTATATGGATTGTCGAGGTGGGGAATGCCACCTCGGCGCCGTGCTCGTCGATGATGTCGAGGATCTTGAGCAGCACATCCTGCTTGACGCGATGGAACTCCGCCCACACCTTGGTTCGCGTGAAGCAGTAGATAAAGAAATCCAGAGACGACGGGCCAAAAGTGATCAGGTTCACCATCAGCGTTCTGTCGGTTTGTATTTCCGGATGAGAGTTCAACATCTCGTTAACGTCCTCGACAATTTTTCCGACCTTGGTCGCGTCGTCATAGCGAACGCCGATGGTCTCCCAGATGCGCCGATGCTCCATGCGCGAGGGATTTTCAACGGCGATGCTCGTGAACGTGGCATTGGGGACATACAGCGGCCGGCTATTGAAGGTTCGAATGCGCGTCAGGCGCCAGCCGATTTGCTCGACCGTGCCTTCGATGTCGCGATCGGGCGAACGAATCCAATCGCCGACGGCAAACGGTCGATCCAGATAGATCATCAGCCCACCGAAAAAGTTGGCGAGCAGATCCTTGGCGGCAAAGCCGACGGCGATGCCGCCGATGCCGCCGAATGCAAGCACTCCCGAGACGCTGAAGCCCAGCGTCTGCAGTGCCACCAGCGTGCCGGTGATGATCACCGACAGGCGCAGCAGCTTCGTCACCGCATCCACGGTCGTATAGTCGATTTCCTTGCCTTCGGCTTCCCTCGCCGCGACCAGATTCCTTTCCGCATTCTTTATGAAACGCACCAGGAACCAGGTGATGGTAGCGATGATGCCGACGTCGCGTATCGGCTCGATCGCTCCGAATATTGCTACATCCGTTTCCTGCTCGATGATTTCGATGGCGAAAGCGATACCGACGATCCAGACGAGCACGTGCGCCGGTTTTCGCAGCGCCCCGATCAGGGCGTTATCCCAGGGGTTCTTGGTGTGCTCGGTCTTGGCTTCGATACGTCGAAGAACGAGCTTCACAACGAAGCCGGCGATGAGCGTCGCGAAGACGACGACGAAAACCTGCAACACCCAGGGCGCGAGGCCCAGGGATTGAATGAATGTGTTGATGGAATCGGGCAGCTTCATAGGTGGCTATTATGCCGCAAGCCGGCGACCAGGCGGACATCCGGCGCCAATTGAATCGCCGGGTGGCTTGCGTCTAAAGTGCCGCCATGGCCCTGCCGCTGGAATCCGTTCGGGTGCTCGATCTGTCGCGGGCGCTGTCCGGACCGTTCTGCACCATGGTGCTCGCCGATCTCGGCGCCGACGTCGCCAAGGTCGAGCCGCTGCCCGGCGGTGAGATGATGCGCGGCTGGGGTCCCTTTCACGACGGCATCGGCGTCTTCTACCTCAGCATCAACCGCAACAAGCGCAGTCTCGCCGTGGACTTTCGAAGCGACGAGGGGCTGCGGCTCCTAAAAACCCTGGCGTTGCGCGCCGACGTGCTGGTGGAAAACTTCAAACCGGGCACGACGCGCGACATGGGAATCGACTACGAGAGCCTGCGCGAGGAGAACCCGCGGCTCATCTACGCGTCGATCACCGGTTTCGGCACCGAGGGACCCTACGGCGAGTGGCCCGGCTTCGACCAGATTGCCCAGGGCATGTCCGGCCTGATGAGCATCAGCGGCTTCCCCGACGGCGAGCCGACCCGGGTCGGGCTGCCTATCGGTGATCTGGTAGCCGGCCTGTGGACCGCGACCGGGATCAACGCCGCCATCGCCCAACGCCACGCGAGCGGCACGGGCCAGAAGGTGGACACCTCGCTGCTCGCGTCGCTCGTCGGCATGCTTTGCGTGCAAGGACAACGTTATTTGAGCCTCGAGGAGGTGCCCGGCCGCGCCGGCAACGATCACCCGGTCATCTATCCCTACGGTACCTTCACCGCCAGCGACGGCCTGCTCAATCTGGCGGCGGCCACCGAAGGCA
This sequence comes from Gammaproteobacteria bacterium, assembly GCA_041581935.1. GTDB lineage: Bacteria > Pseudomonadota > Gammaproteobacteria > HK1 > HK1 > JAABYT01. Next base: position 20,778 of record JBFICP010000012.1, read on the forward strand.
TGTGGGCCACGCTGTGCCGGCTGCTGGATCTCGAGCCGCTTCGCGATCATCCCGACTATGCCGACAACTCGGCCCGCTCGAGGAATCGCGACGCGCTGCGCCGTGCGCTCAACGAACGGCTGTCGACGCGCACGGCCCTGGCGTGGACCCGGGAGCTGATCGCCGCGGGGATTCCCGCCGGCCCCATCTACACCCTGGATCAGGTATTCGGCGATCCCCATGTGCAGCACAACGGGCTCGCGGAGGAGGTGAATCATCCCGTCATCGGCCGGCTTCGGCAGCTGTCGAATCCTCTGCGCATGGGAAGCATCGGCAAGCGAACGGTGCGCACTCACCCGCCGCTGCTCGGCGAGCACAGTGAGGCGGTGCTCGACACCTTCGGCGTGCCCGCTTCGGAGATCGCGCGCCTGGTCGCGCAACGCGTGGTCGGGGTGACCGGCAGCAAGGGCGCGTCGTGAGCGTCGCCGGCCTCGCCTACGTGGCGCTGGCGGTAGAGGACGTGGTGGGCACGGCGCGCATCCTCGAGCAGCAGTTCGGGCTGGCACGGCGCGACGCGCGGAAGCCCGACGGACGCGAGACGCCGCTCTTCGGCGTCGGCGCATCCGCGCTCGCGCTGTTCGCCAGCGACGATCCGTTTTTGGGCGACACGTCGGCGCGCGGCGTGCACCACATCGCGATCGCCACTGCGCACCCGGAAGCGCTCGCCGAACGTCTCGAGTCAGCAGCCGGTGAATCGCGCGCCGGAGCCGGGCTCGACGGGCGGCGCGAGCTTCGCCTCGATGCGCGCGCGACCTGTGGTGTGCGCACGCGTTTGTGCGAGCCTCTCGAGCCGACCGTCGGCGGCAACGATCGCATCGAACGCATCGATCACGTGGGTGTCGCCAGCGCGGACAACATGGCCGCGGTGCACGTCTTCTCCGACCGGCTCGGTCTCGCAGTTGAGAGCACCCAGACCGATCTCGAGGTGCACACGGCAACGGAAAGCTTCACCTCGGATCGCTACGGTGTCGTGTACCACAATCGCCCCGCGCGAATCGTCGGCGGGCTGCGGGTGAGCTTCATCACCGTCGGCGACTGCGAGCTCGAGTTTCTCCAGCCTTTCTCAGCCGACGGTGATGCCGGCAGCGGCAACACCCCGGGCCGCGGGCCCGGCAACACCGGCGGCGACAAGGGCGCCATCGGCCGTTACCTCGAAAGGCACGGTCCGGGTCTGCATCATCTGGCGTTGAAGACCGCCGATATCGACGCGACGCTCGCGGAATTCTCGCGCCAGGGGCTCGCCTTGATAGACTTGCGCGGGCGGCCGGGCTCGCGCCGGGCGCGCATCGGATTCATTCACCCGCGCGCGCTGACCGGCGTTCTCGTGCATCTCGTCGAACGCGATGAGCTCTGAGGTGCTGCGGGTCGATCGCCGCGCCGCGTGCGTGTTGCTCACCATCGAGCGTCCTCACGCGGGAAACTCCATCAGCGCCGAGGTCACCGCCGCCCTCGACACGGCCGTCGACGCACTCGAGCAGGAGCGCGGTCTCGCCGCCATCGTCATTACCGGTGCCGGCGACAAGTTCTTCAGCTCCGGCGGCGACATCAAGCAATACCGGGCGCTCGCCACGCGCGAGCAGCTGAGAGCCGCCTTCGATCGGCCTCGCAGCCTCCTCGATCGTCTCGAGGCGCTGCCGGTGCCGGTGATCGCGGCGGTCAACGGCATTGCCATGGGCGGCGGCGCCGAGCTGATGCTGGCCTGCGATCTGCGCCTCGCAGCACCCGGTGCGCGCATCGGCTTTCCCTACGTGCGCCTGGGTTTGATCCCCGGGTGGCACGGCGCCGAGCGCCTGGTGCGCGTCTGTGGTCATGCCAACGCCATGCACCTGCTGACGACCGGCGAGCCCGTCGCCGCCGGCGAAGCGCTACGTCTGGGCCTCGTCCACCAGGTCTGCGACGAGGTCCCGGTGGTGGAGGCCGCCCTCGAGCTGGCCGCCGGGATCGCCGAGTCCGCACCGCTCGCCGTCGCGGCCACCAAGCGCGTGCTGCAGGGCATCGCGCGCCTGTCCGGTCAGCAGGCGCGCGCGCTTGCCGAGCACGCGTTCGAGGATCTGTGGATGAGTGAGGACCATCGCGAGGCCGAGGCGGCGTTCGCGGAAAAACGCCGGCCGACCTTCAAGGGGAAGTAGGCGGGGGTTTTTTTCTGAGCTTGCCGAAAAGGAGCGGCGCCGCGATCACGATCATCGCAATGCGCGCCACGTGGTGCGTGGCGACGAAGGCGGTCTCGACGCCGAGCGACAGCGCGATGAGACTCATCTCGGCGAGGCCGCCGGGCGCGAACGCCAGCACCAGCGCGGGAAAGGGAATACCCGTCACCGGCGCGAGCGCCAGCGCGAAGCCCAGCGTCGCACCCAGCATCAGGCTCGTGGAGGCGATGGACGAAGCAATGATCTTCAGCACCCATTTGAGCGGTGACCCGGCGAAGCGCGCACCGATGGCCGAGCCCACCACGACCTGCGCCATCGCCACCAGCTCCATGGGCGGCACGGATCCCGTGACACCGGCGATGTGCACCGCGGCGCTCGCCAGCATCGGCCCGACCAGGCGGTAGGCCGGGAGGCGGAGCAGCTTACCGACCATCGGGCCGACGATGGCGCAGGCAACCAGCACGGTGCCGTCGAGCCAGCCGATGTCGGCCAGAGTCCCGTCACCGGCGCCGCCTCCGGCGCTGCCAGCGCCGTAGGCGTAGCGGAACCAGAACGGCAGCGTCAGCACCACGAGCAGGATGCGCGAGCCATGCACCAGCGCAATGCCGCGGTCGTCGCCGCCCATGGCGCGGCCGACGATGACCATCTCGTTCAATCCGCCCGGAGTCGCCGAGAAATAGGCCGTCGCAGGATCGAATCCCATCACGCGCCGGAAATAGACGTAGAGCATGCCGGTCACCGCGACGAGATAGAGCGCAAGGCTCGCGAGCGTGAGGGGCCACTCGCCGATCTTCTGCATCGCTTCGGGCGTGAAAGTGCTGCCGAGCAACACGCCGAGGATGGCAATCATCACCGAGCGCAGACGACCCGGAACGTATAGCGATACACTGGCAAGCGCGGCAATGGTGGTGAACACCATGGCCCCCATCATCCAGGCGAGCGGCATGTTCAAGGCGAAGAACAGCGCACCACCGACGGCGCCGATGGCAAGAGCCTTGGTAAGACGCAGGAGCTCCGTCCGGCTCATTCCGTTGCCGGCGAGGTGGTCAGACTCATCGGGGAAAAGCTATCCAGGGCAAGCGCGCATTGTATCGCAACTCCCGCGTTTGATAGCTTTCTCCTGAATCCACCCCGTGAGCTTTCCGGTCGATCCATGAATGAGACTACCGCCCCCCTGGATGGCGTACGCGTGCTCGATATCGCCACTTTCGTCGCGGCGCCCTTTGCTGCCGCGTGTCTCGCCGAGTTCGGCGCCGACGTCGTCAAGATCGAGAAGCCAGGGGTCGGCGACTCCCTGCGCCAGCTCGGCACCGAGAGCGAAACCGGCGATACCTACTGGTGGCTGAACGATGCCCGCAACAAGCGCTGTATCACTCTCGATCTCAAGCAGCCCCGGGGTGCGGAGATATTTCGCCGCCTGGTGGCCGGCAGCGACGTGGTCATGGAGAACTTTCGACCCGGTACGCTCGAGCGCTGGGGGCTCGGATTTGAGTCGTTGCGGGAACTCAATCCCGGACTGGTGATGCTGCGCGTATCCGCCTACGGACAGGAGGGGCCAAAGCGGCATTTGCCGGGTTTCGCCCGCATCGCGCAAGCCTACGCCGGGCTCTCTTACCTCACCGGACGACCGGACACGCCGCCACTCATCGCCGGCTCCACCACGCTGGCCGATTATCTAAGCGGACTTTACGGTGCCTACGGCGTGCTGCTCGCGCTGCGATCACGCGACAAAACCGGTCGTGGCCAGTACATCGACATCGGGCTGCACGACGGCGTGTTTCGATTTCTCGACGAATTCGCGGCCGTCTACGACAAGACCGGGTACGTGCGTGAGCGCAACGGCACCGAAACCGACAGCTCGGTGCCCCACAGTCACTACCCAACGGCGGACGGCAAGTGGGTGGCCATCGCCTGCACCAACGACAAGATGTTCGAACGCTTCGTCCGGGTCATCGGTAACCCGGATTTGGACGACAGCGAGCGATTCGGAACGCGCAAGAAACGCGTGGCCGAACGCGAAGCCATCAACCGCATGGTCACCGAGTGGACGCTTTCGCTGTCCCGCGACGAGGCAATCGCGCGCTGCGCCGACGGCGAGGTGCCCTGTGGCCCCGTCAACAGCATCGCCGACATTTTCGAGGACGAACAATTCAGGGTCAGAGACACCCTGGTGCGGGTGAAGGACGATCGCATCGGCGACCTTGCCGTTCAGGGCGTCGTGCCGAAGCTCTCGGAGACTCCCGGCGCGATCAACCACCTGGGCGCGGCGATGGGCGCGCACAACCGCGACGTGTATGTGCAGGAGCTGGGCATCAGCGAGAACGAGATGGAAGCGTTGCGCAAAGACGGAGTGATCTAAAGGAGTGATTGCGATGAAAACGCCAAGTCGTCGCCGCGTGCTGCACGGCCTGATCGTTCTGGGCGGTCTGAGCCTGATTGCGCATTTCCGCAAACGCGGCGCCGCGCGGGCCGCATCAAGCGAAACGACTTTCATGCAGCGCGCCTTCGAGCTGAAGGGCGCCGCGGAGCGCGCCGGAGACCAGGCCTACGGCGCGGTGGTGGTGAAAGACGGCCGCGTCGTGGGAGAGGGACCCAGCAGGGTCGTCGTCAATCGGGACCCCACGGCCCATGCCGAGATGGAGGCCATCCGGGACGCCGCGCGCATCCTCGGCACCCGCGACCTGGACGGATGCATCATCTACGCGAGCTCGCGGCCATGCCGCATGTGCGAAACCGCGGCCTATTGGGCGAACATTACATACATCTACTACGGTGCCGGGCTCAACGACGGTGGACGTCCGGAGTATTCGTCCTGTTAGAAGTGAACAACGGTTGTTGTAAGGGCTATATCGACGTCGGCGCATTGCACCGGCGTCAGCGTCGAGTGCTGATCGTGGTGCTGGTCATCAATGCCGCGACCTTCGTCATGATGGTCGCCGCGGCATTGATCAGCGGGTCGTCGTCGCTGCTGTCCGGCGCTCTGGATAATTTCGGCGATGCACTGACCTATTTGTTGAGCCTGGCCGTCGTCGCAGCGAGCAGTGCGGCGAAGGCGAGGGTCGCCGTATTCAAAGGGCTGCTGATCCTCGGCGCAGCGTTTGCCGTCGCCATTCAGATCGGCTGGCGGATGGTACATCCGGAAACGCCGGTTTTCGAGACCATGGGTATCGCCGCTCTCGTCAATCTTGGAGCGAATCTGGTATGCCTTCGGTTGCTGACGCCTTACAAGAATGGTGACGTCAACATGTCGTCCGCGTGGGAATGCTCGCGCAACGACGTCGCAGAAGGACTCGCGGTCATTCTCGCGACGTTCGCCGTCTGGATGCTCCAGTCGGGTTGGCCGGATGTCGCGATCGCAATCGTCCTGTTAGTCATGTTCCTGCGTTCCGCCGTCCGCGTGCTTCGAGAAGCGTGGCAGGAGCTCCACGCCGCTGTGCCACAGAGCTAGTCGATGAAAGCAGGGTTCATTTTTTGGCAACAAGATCTTCGGGTTGCCGGACCGCGTGGCCTGGGCGCGGTCGCGGATAGAATCCGTTCATCGATTACCGTGAGCGGGATCAGCGTCAACGAGCGGCTCGTCGGCGCCATCGACGGCGACAACATCCGGGTATGGCGCACGGCGCCGTTCGCGCAGGCCGGAGACATCGTCGAGTTCCGCGGTGTGTTGCGCGCCGATGGCGATGGCTCGGTGATCGAAGGGAGCGTCGCCTTCAACCTGCGCACCCGGCTGCAGTTTCTCGGTTGCCTCGTGCTCGGGCTTCTGCTGACAGGCGTCGGCCTGTTTCACTGGCTGCGCGATCTGACCCCGGGGATGGAGCTCGCCGGGGTCGGCGCATTCGTTACCGTGGCGACACTCGCGTGGATCTATTCGAGCAGGCAGCTCGCCTGGAAACAGATCGCGTTCATCGAGGATCAGCTGGCGCGCTCGGTAGCCGCCTGAGGATGCGTCCCGGGCGTCCGCCGGTCGGAGCCTCGTCGCGCCAAACCGGGCGGCCGTTGACGATGACCTCACGAATGCCGGCCGCGTGCCGCTTGGGTGATTGGAAGTCCGCGCTGTCGATCACGGTGTCCGCATCCAGCACGACCAGATCGGCGAAGGCGCCTTCGCGCACGA
>JBFICP010000013.1:0-26713 GCA_041581935.1 Gammaproteobacteria bacterium
GACATCGAGCGAACCGTTTCTGTGGGGTTGCGACAGGTCCATGGCCCGAATTTTCAGCCCGTATCGTCATCGAGCCTCGGAGGTCTCAGAAAAAGCAGCATGCTCGCACAAACGACGGGTAGCCCTGCCAGCAGGTACAACGTTCCCGAATAGCTGCCGAAAAGGTCGTACGCGAGCCCCAGCGGAAGCGGCCCGATGGACGCGCCCACCACGCCGATGGTTTGGGCAGCGCCCTGTATGCTGCCGAGGTGACGGCGGCCGAAGTAGCGTGCCCACATGAACGTGTAGTGGGATTGCAGTCCCGCGTTGGCGAGGCCGAAAAACACGCTGAAGAGGATCATGCTGGCGACGTCGTCGACCTGCGCGAGCGCCACCAGCGACGCGCTCATGATGAGCAGGGCGCTCGTGAACATCGGACGCGTCGGCAAACGATCCAGCAGGTGGCCGAACAGCGGCATGGTGACGATCATGACGATCGCAGATATGGAAAAGGCGCGCGCGGCGATTCGCGCGTCGAGCCCCTGCAGGGAGAACACCGACACCTGATGAAAAAACATGCCGGTCACCAGCATCGACAAGCTGGAAAGACCCAACGCGATAATCCAGAAGCTCGGTGTGCGTACGGCAGCATGAAGCGTGAGTCCGACGTCCATGGCATCCCGGCCGGACACTGAGGGAACGTCGGGCGCGATCGCGCCATCCGGCCTGAGTCCCATGTCCTCGGGGCGGTTTTGCACGAGAATCACGATCATGGGTACCAGCAATGCCCAGGTGACGATCCCCAGCCAGAACCACGAGGCGCGCCAGCCCACCTGGTCGATGAGCCATTGGGCGAGCGGTGGATGCGCGGCCATGCTGAGCGAGAAGCCGAGCGCGGTCAGGCTGAGCGCAATGCCCCGGCGCTGGCTGAACCATTGTGAGACCAGGTAGTTGCCGCTCAGCATGAGCGATCCCTGGCCGAGAAAGCGCAGGGCACCGAAGGCGAGCGCCAGTGTGACCAGGCCGGTGATGTGACCGAAGGCGAAGTTTGCGAATCCGAATAGAATCGAGACGCAAAGCACCACGCGCCGCACCCCCAGACGATCGATAAGTCGTCCGACATAGGGCAAGCCGAATGCGGCTAGAAGCGTCGCCGCGGCGTAGGCCGATGAAATGGAGGTGCGGGAAATATCCAGATCGTCGCTGATGGGCGTGATGTACACGCTGAATATGTGCGACTGCCCGGGGCCGCTCGCGAAAACGGCGAGAGCGCCGACCCCGAGCATCACCCACCCATAAAACAGGCGCCGATTGATGGCCAGCGCCACCGTGTCTCGCAGTGTTCGATAGTTCACGAGCCGCAATTCGTCAGGGACGTGGTTCTCGCGGGGGATGGAACTATTATCCAGGGCGCCGAGTTGGACATCAAAGTAGTATCCTCATTAGCCTGTCGATCCGGCGTTAGGCGCCGGGATCGAGAAATGTCCATGGATTTTCCACCACTTTATCTTCGTCGTCGCCAGGAGCGCCGCGTGCAGCGCGGTCATCCCTGGCTGTTCAGCAACGAGGTGGCTATCGAGCGCAGCCCGCTCACCGCCTTGCAAGCGGGTGATAGCGTCAACGTCTTCAGTCACTCCGGCAAGCCGCTGGGCACCGCGTACGTCAATCCACATTCGCTGATTTGTGCACGTATGGTGAGCTCGGAAATCGACTGCGTGCTCGACGAGGCATGGTTGACGGCGCGAATCTCCGACGCGTTGGCACTTCGCGAATCCCTCGGGTGGCTTCCCTACTGTCGACTCGTGTATGGCGAAAGCGATCGCCTGCCCGGACTGGTGGTGGATCGCTACGGAGACACAATTGCCGTGCAAATCGGCACGGCCGGAATGGAACGGCTTCGCGATCAGATCGTGCAGTCGCTCATACGCCTGTGTGATCCGGCGGCGCTGGTATTACGCAACGATCTTCCGAGCCGCGCTCTCGAAGGGCTCGAGACCTTTGTCGAGGTGGTGCACGGCGATCTGCCCGCGACTGTCACACTTCGCGAGAACGGTGCCGACTTCGAGGTTTCGCTACTCGAGGGACAGAAGACCGGTTGGTACTACGACCAGCGCTGCAATCGCGCGCTGCTCGCGCGCTACGCCGAAGGGCGCAGCGTGCTCGACTGCTTCAGCTACGTAGGCGGATTCGGCATCCAGGCGGCGTGCGGCGGCGCGCGTTCGGTGCTGTGTCTGGACTCGTCGGAAAGCGCGCTCGCCGGCGCGGCGCGAAACGCCGAGCTCAACGAAGTCGCCGACAGGCTGCAGGTGCGCCGCGGCGATGCCTTCGACGGCCTGCGAGCGCTTCGCGACGAGGCGCAGCGCTTTGACGTGGTCGTGGTTGATCCACCGGCGTTTGTGCGCCGTAGAAAGGACCGGCAGTCGGGAAGAGAAGCCTACCGGCGGCTCAACCGGCGCGCCATGCAGGTGTTAGCCGACGACGGACTGCTGCTGTCGGCATCGTGCTCTTATCATCTGAGCGCCGAGGAGCATCAGGCAATCGTTGCGGGCGCGGCACGCGATGTCGGGCGATGGGTGCAGATACTGGCGCGCGGCCATCAAGCGCCCGACCATCCGGTTCATCCCGGATTGCCGGAAACCGAGTATCTGAAGGCGTTGCTCGTCAAGGTACGTCGCAAATGAACCGTGCGTACGTAAACGTTCGTGGCGATACGCTCTCGACCGGTGCCGCTCGCGCTAGCGTCCGACGACCCAGGGGGTACGGAAACCGAGGCGCCGGGCCCCATTGACGGTGAACGCGACGGCGCCCTGCCGGCTTTGAAATCCCGGCAGGGCCACGCGGAACCAGGTTCTGGCGCCCACCTCGGCGGCGCGTATGACGGCGGGAAATCCCAGTGCTTACAGCCGGGCCCGGGAGCGTTCGGCCGCTTCGCGGCTCGAAACCGATTCCAGGTACACGATCCTTGTACGTACGCGTGACGCGCCGTTCGCAAATGCAGGTTAGAATTCCCGACCATGATCGCCTATCCCGATATCAACCCTGTCGCCTTCGAACTCGGTCCGGTCAAGATTCACTGGTACGGTCTCATGTACCTTTTCGGCTTTGCCGTCGCCTGGGGCCTGGGCCGAATTCGCGCTAAAGATTCGCGCCGCGGTTGGTCCGGTGCGGCCGTCGACGACCTGCTTTTCTACATCGCGCTGGGGGTCATTATCGGCGGGCGTCTCGGTTATGTACTGTTTTACGATTTCGCGCGCTTCGTCGGCGACCCGGCCATGATTGTGAAGATCTGGCAGGGCGGTATGTCGTTTCACGGAGGGCTGATCGGCGTAATCATCGCGATGTGGTGGTTTGCGCGCACGCGCGGTCATCGCTTCTTCGCAGTAGCGGACTTCGTTGCACCGCTGGTGCCCCCTGGCATCGGCTTCGGCAGAATCGGGAACTTCATTAACGGCAATTTGTGGGGAGGTCCGTCGGACCTTCCGTGGGCGATGGTGTTTCCGAACCCGCGCGCAGAGGGTATCGCACGCCATCCGACCCAGCTTTATGAAGCGTTGCTGGAAGGGTTGGCCCTTTTCGTCATCGTCTGGGTCTACTCCCGGCACCCACGACCGATCATGGCAGTATCCGGTGTGTTTCTGACGGGCTACGGCGTTTTCCGATTTCTCGTCGAGTTCGTCAGGGTTCCCGACGAACATATCGGCTATCTCGCATTCGATTGGGTTACCATGGGTCAGGTTCTGAGCACACCCATGATCATCGCAGGCGTGATTCTCGTGTGGCTCGCTTATCGATTCGCGCGCAACGACACCACACCGCCGACTGTGCGGGTCCAATCGCGCCGTCGAGAGGCAGGCAAAGCGCAGCAATGAAACAGTATCTCGACCTCCTACGCCACGTTCGCTCTTGCGGCACGCGCAAACAGGACCGCACCGGTGTTGGCACGCTGAGCGTCTTCGGTCACCAAATGCGCTTCGATTTGAGCGCCGGCTTCCCTGCAGTCACTACCAAGCGGCTGCATTTTCGATCGATCATTTACGAGCTGCTATGGTTCTTGCGAGGCGAGACCAATATTGCCTATCTGAACGAGCACGGCGTCACGATCTGGGACGAGTGGGCCGACGAGCAGGGAGAGCTCGGACCCGTCTACGGTTCGCAATGGCGCTCCTGGCCGGCGCCGGGCGGCGCGCGTATCGATCAGATCACGCGCGTCATCGACAGCATACGGCATGACCCCGATTCCCGGCGACATATCGTATGCGCCTGGAATGTCGCCGAAATCGATCGAATGGCACTGCCGCCATGTCATCTGTTGTTCCAGTTCTATGTCGCCGACGGGCGCCTGTCGTGCCAGCTCTATCAACGCAGTGCCGATTTATTTCTCGGCGTGCCATTCAATATCGCTTCTTACTCCTTGTTGACGCTCATGGTCGCGCAGGTCACTGGGCTTGCTGCGGGGGAGTTCGTGCATACGCTCGGCGATGCGCACCTATACATGAACCATCTAGAGCAGGTGGAGACGCAACTCGAGCGCGACCCATACCCGCTGCCGACCATGAGGCTCAATCCGGCGATCGATTCTATCTTCGCCTTCGACTACGACGATTTCGAGCTCGTGGACTACCGGTATCACCCCGGCATAAAGGCGCCCATTGCCGTGTGACGTGGCAATGCGCCGATGCTGATCGCACTCATCGCCGCCATGGATCGCAATCGACTCATCGGTGACGGCGATCGACTTCCCTGGCATCTGCCGGCGGACTTGCGTCGTTTCAGGGCGTTGACCATGGGTAAGCCGGTCGTCATGGGCCGTCGTACCCACGAGTCCATCGGCAAGGTCTTGCCGGGGCGCAGGAACATCGTCCTCAGCCGCAATTCGAACTATCGGGCGTCGGGCTGCGAGGTGGTGTCCAGCCTCCAACAAGCGTTTGAATCCTGCGAGGGTTCGGACGAGCTGATGGTCATTGGAGGTGCGCAGCTCTACGCGCAAGCCTTGCCGCACGCGCGTCGTATGCATCTCACGTTGTTGCACGCGTGCTTCGACGGCGACACCTGGTTTCCGGACTTCGACCAGCGCGAGTGGCGCGAAGTCAATCGCGAAGACCACGCGCAGGATGCCGATTCTCCCTGCGCCTACAGCTTCATCGATCTGGAGAGATCCTAGCCACCGCGCCTGCGCGAGCGAGCTCGCTCCTACGGGGTGACCTTCAAGCCGGGTACGCTGAAATAGCGCTCGTCGTCGAGACGCAGCGCCGTCAGTCGTCCGCCCCACACGCACCCGGTATCCAGATGGTAGACGTGGTGAACGGGATCGATCGCGCGCTCCAGCTGCAGAGTCGCCCAGTGCCCGAACACTATCGGTTCGCCATAGCTGCACCGATTCTTCGATTCGAACCATGGAAGCAGTGAAGCCGGCTGACTGCCCGGTGGACCGCTGTGCGTTAGATCGAGCGTTCCATCGGCACCAACGTAACGTATGCGGGTGAGCGCGTTGGTGATGAAGCGCAGCCGTCTCCAATCGCTCAGGTCGTCGTCCCAGCGCGCCGGGCCGTCGCCGTACATGTGTTGGAGGAAACCGGTTCGATCCTCGCCGGCGAGTGCTGATTCCACCTCGTGTGCACGGCGCGCGGCCTCCTCTACGCTCCACTGTGGCGGCAAACCCGCATGCACCATGCAGAAGGGAATGTCGGGTTCGCGCACGAGCAGCGGTTGGCGTGTGAGCCAGTCGATGAGCGCAGCGCCGTCGGACGCATCGAGAATGTCCTGAACCGTGTCCCGGGGGCGTAGCTTGCGCACTCCGGCAGCGATTGCCAACAGGTTCAGATCGTGATTACCCAGCACAACCCTGGCAAGTTCACCGAGCTCGGTAACAAATCGCAGAACTTCCAGGGACTTCGGTCCACGATTGACGAGATCGCCGACGAACCACAACCGATCACTACCGCGCCGATAGTTGAATTGGCGCAGCAGCACTTGAAGCTCGTCATAACAGCCTTGAACGTCTCCTACCGCGTAAACAGCCACGAACAGGACCCTTTTGAAATTTTCGCGGCAAGGCCGAGAAGAAGAAGGCGAGCGCCGCGCACCAGCGCCCTTGTCAGTGAAGAATGTTGGGAATCGATAACCGAAAACGCGGAATCTCCGCGTCGAATGATACGCCGTCATCCGCCATCAGCTGATAACTGCCTTCCATCGTTCCCACGGGTGTTTCAATCAGCGCGGCGCTCGTGTACTGGAAGTCTTCACCCGGCGTAAGCCTCGGCTGCTCGCCCACCACGCCCTCGCCGCGCACTTCCTGAACCTTGCCATCCGCGTCGGTAATGATCCAGTGACGTGTCAATAGTTGGGCAGGCACCGTACCCACGTTTCGGATGGTGACGGTGTAGGCGAATACATACTTGTTTTCTTCCGGTTCGGACTGGTCGGCGATGTATACGCTCTGAACTGCGACCTCGAACCGGTAGGGCGGGATCTGTTCAATCATGCCGCGCATTTGAACCGAATCGCCTGACCCTTTCAAGCACGTTGCGACGACGCGCTCGAATGCTGCGCGAGAAGCCGGATTCCCGCAGCTAGACTTGCAACGACCTCTCCACGTTTCTGAACTGGATAGCCTCGCTCAAGTGGGGCGTGTCGATTGCGTCCGCATCGGCCAAATCGGCAATGGTCCGGGCCACCCGCAGCACCCGGTGTCTGGCCCGTGCCGAGAGGTGCAGGCGCTCGATGGCGGTCGCAAGCAGACGCCTGTCGGCCTGACCCAGCCGGCAGTGGTAGGAGACCTGGGTCGCCGAGAGCATCTGATTGGCACAACCACTGCGCGCGAGCTGACGGTTGCGAGCTCGGATGACCCGCACGCGTATGCGTGCACTTTCATCAGCGCTTCGCGCTCTCGCCGCGGCGATGTGGTGAACCGGCAGCGGCGGCACTTCTATCTGTAGATCGATTCGGTCGAGCAACGCACCCGAGACGCGCCTTCGATAACGCTGAACCTGATCCGGCGTGCAGCGACAGCGCCCGCTTCCGTCGCCAAGATGCCCGCAGGGGCAGGGGTTCATGGCGGCAACCAGCTGGAATCTCGCCGGAAACACGCAGTGATGGGTAGCGCGTGCAATGCTCACACTGCCCGACTCGAGCGGCTCGCGGAGCACATCGAGCACCCGGCGATCGAATTCCGGCAGCTCGTCGAGAAACAGAACGCCGTGGTGGGCGAGTGAAATTTCGCCGGGTCGCGGACGGCCGCCGCCGCCGACCAGCGCCACCCCCGAGGTCGTATGATGCGGGGCGCGGAACGCGCGTTTCCCCCACTGGTCGATCCGGAAGACCCGATCGCTGACCGACGATACCGTGGCACATTCGAGCGCCTCTTGCTCCGACAGTGGCGGAAGGATGCCGGGAAGGCGCGTCGCAAGCATGGTCTTGCCGGTCCCGGGCGGTCCCACGAGCAGCAGGTTGTGAGCGCCGGCAGCGGCAATCTCGAGGGCGCGCTTTGCACGATACTGACCGTCGATATCGCTCAAGTCGGCGACCGTCCGATCGCATTCGGCGAGCGCGGTGGCCGTGTGGGCATCGATGCTGCTGCCGGTGGCAAGATGACCGTATACCTGGCGAAGATCGCATGCCGGCAGCACGCTCGCTCCGCGAGCGAGCGCCGCTTCGTCCGCATCGGCATGTGCCACCATGAGCGCGCGTCCGGCCGCACGAGCGGCGAGCGCCGCGGGCAGCACGCCACCGGTTCGGCGCAACGCCCCGGTGAGCGCCAGCTCCGCGACGAACTCGTGCTCGCGCAAGGCGCTCTTGGGAACCTGCCGGCTGGCAGCGAGGATGCCTACCGCGATGGGCAGGTCGAAGCGCCCGCCTTCCTTGGGCAGGTCGGCGGGCGCGAGGTTGACGGTAATGTGCTTGTCGGGAAATGCGAAGCCGCTGTTCAGAAGGGCGCCGCGCACACGATCCTTACTTTCCCGGACCGCGGCGGCCGGAAGCCCGACGATGGTCCAGCGTGGCAGGCCGCCCGTAAGGTGTACCTCGACAGTAACGAGCGGCGCATCGACGCCGAGTCGCGCGCGGCCGAACACAACTGCCAGTGATTGTTCCGTAGCCTCGGCATGCATGCCGGCAGGCTAACGTTCGGCTGCGCATCGGCCCAGGGTCGTAAGACCCGGTGCGTATGCGGCTTCAGCCCGGCGCCTTGGGGTCTCTCGGCCTTTGATCCACGTCAAGCGCGTGCTCGAGCTCGGCGACCTTGGCTTCCAGCGCGGTCAGCTTTTCCCTGGTGCGCGCCAGCACTGCGGATTGCACGTCGAATTCGTCGCGAGAGACGAGATCCATGCGCGCCAAAGCGGCCGATACGGCCGCGTGTAGATTGTTTCGCAGGTCCTCGCGAACCTGACCGAGTCCGGCCGGCAGATTTTCGGCGATCCGGCTTACCAGGGTATCGAGTGTCTTGGGATCGATCATGGTCCGTTAAGCTTGCTTGATCTGTCCGGAACGCCGCGGCGTGCCGATGTGGCTCATTTAGCCTCAAGTCTTCCGGGGGCACAAGCGCGTGGTATACCTGACGGGCCTGCGGTTGCCCGAAACGTTATTCCCGATGGCCGCGTCCGAAATGCCAAGCACATCCCACAACGCGTTTCGGCGAAGCCCGCCACACGGGGTTATCGCTGTTGCGCCCCTATTCAAAGACCCGGTGGAAACCTAAAATAAACGTTTGACCGGCAAGTTGGCGGCCGGAGATGTCGAAATTGCCAGCTATTGAGGTACTTGATGGCCGAGAGACTCCTCGACAAGGCAGTCCTGAAGACGCTGGTTCCACCCCAGTCGCTCAATCACGACAATTTTCAGGAGCTGGCACAAAAGGCGGTCGTCGAGGATGTGCCTGCGGGTCGTGACGTCTTCAGAAAAGGCGACATGGACCGCAAGACCGTTTACCTCTTGGAGGGCGAGCTCGAGCTTCGCAACGACACCGGCATCGCCGGCGTCCTGCGCGGCGGATCCAAAGAATCCAAGCATCCCATCGCCAATCAGCAGCCGCGCCAGGTGACCGCCAAGGCCAAGAGCAAGTGCACCGTCGTTCGTTTCGATACCGACCTGCTGGACATCCTGCTCACCTGGGATCAGCTGTCGGGGATCGAGGTGAGCGACATCTCCATCGACGGCGGACCTGCTAGCGCCAGCGAGGTCGATAGCGGCTCGAGCGGCGACTGGATGACGCGCATTCTGCAATCGAAAGCGTTTCTGAGGATTCCGCCGGCCAATATCCAGCACATGTTCATGCGTCTGCACGAGATGCCCGTCAAGGCGAATCAGGTGATCGTGAAGCAGGGCGACGACGGCGACTACTACTACATCATTTGCCACGGCAGATGTAAGGTCACGCGGGCGTCTGCCTCCGGGTCGCGGGTGACCCTTGCGCAGCTCGGCGACGGCGACGCATTCGGTGAAGAAGCGTTGCTGTCCGAAGGAAAGCGAAACGCCACGGTGGTCATGGAAACCGACGGCTTGCTCATGCGACTTTCCAAAGAAGACTTCAATCAGTTGTTAAAGGCACCGATGCTCAAGGAAGTCGACCTGGAGCAAGCCAAGGCGATGGTCAAGCAGGGGGCGGTGCTCATCGACGTGCGCATGGAGAGCGAGCACAAAGCCGGAAGCATCAAAGGCAGCATCAACGTTCCTCTGTTCATGCTCCGGCTCAAGTCCGAGGGCTTCGATTCGAGCAAGAAATACATCTGCTACTGCGAGACCGGCCGGCGCAGCCAGGCCGCCGCCTACATCATGAGTGAGGCGGGCTTCGACAGCCACGTGTTGAAAGGTGGCTTGCAGGCCATCGCCCAGACTCAGGGCGGTTAGCCGACATCGACCCCAAATCCGCTGCGTCCGAGGATCGCTATGCGGTCATGGGCCACCCCATTGCTCACAGCAGGTCACCGTTTATTCACGCCCAGTTCGCCGCGCAGACCGGTGAACGGCTTCGCTACGAGGCCATGTGTGTCGAGCCCGGTCAGTTTGCCGAGGCCGTGGCGACGTTTCGAGACGCGGGGGGACTCGGGCTCAATGTGACCTTGCCCTTCAAGGAAGAAGCGTTCGCGCTCGCCGATACCGCGAGCGAGCGAGCCACCCGGGCCGGCGCCGCCAACACCTTGGGCTTCCACTCCGACGGTGCTTGCTGGGCGGACAACACCGACGGTGTCGGTCTGATTCGCGATCTCGAAATCAACCACCGTGTCGAGCTGCGCGATAGACGGGTGCTACTGCTCGGCGCCGGCGGCGCCGCGCGCGGGATTATTGCGCCGCTGCTTGCGGCCGAACCGGCTTGCCTGGTGATCGCGAATCGCACCCACGAGCGCGCGCTCGTGCTGGCGCGCCGATTCGAGTCCGATAGCCGTGTTTGCGCCGTGCCTCTCGCCTCCGTCGGGCAGCGTGAGTTCGACGTGCTGATCAATGCGACGTCCGCAAGTCTTCAGGATCAGATCCCCGCTGTTCCCGCTTCCGCCGTGGCCGCGGGCGCCTGCTGCTACGATCTGATGTACGCGCCCGAGCCGACCCGGTTCGTTCGCTGGGCGCGCAGCGCGGGCGCGCGGCTGAGCGTGGACGGGCTCGGTATGCTCGTTGAGCAGGCCGCCGAGTCGTTTTTCCTGTGGCGCGGCGTGCGCCCGCAAACCCGCCCGGTGATCGCGGCATTGCGGGCGCGGTTATGCGATGGCGGATAGCGGCCGCTCGAGCAAGGAAAGTTTCGCACCGACAAACAGATAGGCTGTTTGTATTCATCCAGTCTGTCAGCTTATGCACATAAGTGAACGTGGCATCGGGGCGGTTTCCCGCCTGCCCTCGAGCTCTCGATCGGGCGCCGCCCATTCGCTGATAAGTTGTTGTTTTGCCGACATATAGGCCGAATCGGCTAATTTGTGGCCAATTCGTTACCGGGCCTCGATTGATAAGCGCCGGAAGGCATTTGTCGCAAATTGTCCACAAAGTTACCCACAGAAATTGTGAACAAGTCCGGTGACGCGAGACATCTCCGGTGTGACCCTCAGCCGTGCGCCTTTGCCGCGTGCACCGCGTTGGCGATGGCCGCGAAGCCGGCCAGATCCAGGGTCTCGGGACGCGCCCGGGGATCGATGCCGAGGGCCTCGAGCGTGGCCTCGTCGAGCTGACCACGCAGGCCGTTGCGAAGGGTCTTGCGGCGTTGGGAAAACAGATGCGAGACCAGACGCTGAAAGGTGCCGTGATCGGTGAGCCGCACGACAGGCTCGGGGCGGACGCGCAGACGCGCCAGCGCCGACGTCACGCGCGGCGGCGGACGAAAGGCGCCGGCGCCGACGTCGAAGAGCTTGTGGACCTCGCACACCAGCCGCACCATGACCGTGAGACGGCCGTAGTCGCGCCCACCGGGATCCGCCACCAGCCGATCGACGACCTCGCGTTGCAGCATGAAATGCATGTCGGCGATGCTCGACGCCTGGCCGAGAAGATGGAACAGAAGCGGCGTCGACACGTTGTAGGGCAGATTCCCCACCACCCTCAGCCGCTCCCCGGGAGCGGTCAGCTGCGCGAAATCGAACGCGAGCGCATCACCGGTATGCACCGTGAGCCGTTCGTCGCCCGCGTACGCTCGCTCGAGCTTGGCGGCGAGATCCCGGTCGAGCTCGATGACGTCGAGGTGCCCACAGCCTTGTACGAGCGCCCCGGTCAGAGCGCCGAGTCCGGGACCAATCTCGACCATACGTTCGCCGGGGCGGGGGGCGACGGCACGCACGATGCGGGCGATCACCGAGGGGTCGTGGAGAAAATGCTGCCCGAATCTTCTCCTCGGGCGGTGGGTCAACGGGTCATTCTGATGGTTTGTCATCGCGTTCGATTAGCCATGAATTGACCGACGGGAAAGGCCCGGTGAATTCAGGGCGTTGCAAGCTGACGGGTCGCGATTGCGAGTGGCAACGCTGTCTGGATTGGTGACAACAAGACGACCAAGGTGTGCAACACAAATGGTATCACTCGATCCCCGTGAGCTGCCCGAAGAAGCGGCGAAGAAACGGGAGTGATCAGGAGAGCCGGTAGTTGGATTTCTTGCACGATCGATCGGAAAAGATTCAACGGCGAGTTCCGTATTACGAGACAATTGATTCCAGATATCAACACATGCATACTTTACCGGCAGCGCTCCGTGGGGCCACGGGGTTGCGTTCACTTTACCGTTGCGCTTTTACCGCCGAATACGGTCTCTGCGAGAGGCGTCAGTCGCGTACGATTTACCCGGAAGACAGCGTCACTCGCGTTGTGAGCTTTTGAACGCTCGCCAGGAGCGGCCGCAAAGCGGGAGCTGACATCGGAGGCGGTTCGCCCGGCACCGATTCGACGCCGAGCGTGGCGAGGTTGCAATCAGACCTCGCGTCCGAGTGAACACTATCTCGTCGATCCGCCGCATTGCTTTCCCAGGGACGGATGTTTCCTCGCATACGACGATATGGGAGTCGAGCATGTGAAGGTCCACACGACTTCAATCATTAGAACCAGCGACGGGAGGAGAAACATCATGTTAAGTCATCTATCGAGACTTGCCATCGCCGGGACGGTGGCAGCAATTCTGGTTGGTGCCGGAGGAACGGCGGTTCTGGCTGCAGAAAAAAAACCGGTTATCGTTCCGATTCTTACTTGCCCGTTTGGCTGCGGCATCATCGAGAGTAACACCATTTTCGGTAACCTTATGGCACAAGGGGGTGAACGGCTGATCGTCTCTGCACAGGAAACGCCTGGCTACATGTACAACGTTCAGGAGATGGCCAAGGCCAAGCACTGGAAAAGAAGCGTATTCGGTACGGAGGATGTGATCATCCAGCTCGCGATGCAGGGCGGCACACCGGAGCTCAAGGAGTTTCTTCCAAATCAGATACCGATCAAATTCAGGCTTCTGCATGGAGAAGCATATTGGGCGCAGGGTAAGTTCTTCGTGACGACGGATCCGAGCATTAAGACAATTGCGGACATGAAAGGCAAACGAATCTCGCTAGGTCTGCGCGGGCAGAGTGACTGGGGCGTTTACCCGCGATTGATCCTCGAGCATGCCTATGGAATTACGCCTGACAACACGGATATCCGTCACATGACCCCCGGCGCTCTGACTCAGCAACTAATCGACGGAACGACCGATGTGTGCGTGACCGGATTCGGTACCAACACCGACCGGAGCTTCAATCTGATTACCGGGCCGCTCCGCAAGCTCGAAGCCTCCGGCAAGAAGATCTATTACGTTCCGGTGGATCAGTGGGCAATCGACAAGGTCAACGAGAAGTTCGGGACGACCTTCGTCACAATGACGCTCGAGGCGGGCACCATGCCCGGTCAGACTGAAGACGCGCTCATCGGTTTCGTGCGTGGCTACAAGGCAGTGCACCCTGACTTTCCGGAGGACGTCGCGTATGAATTCGTGATGGCGGCACACCGATACGCCAAGAAAATGCATGAGTTGCACCCGCTATTCAAAATGCTGACGCCCGACATGATGGTCGACGGCCTCACCGACGAGAATGCACACCCGGGAGCGATTCGCGCCTACAAGGAGATCGGAATCTGGGAGAATCGCAAGAAGTTCACGCCCGTTACGTATCCGAAGAGCGGCTGAGCGTTAACCGGCACGGGGCTCGAGTGCCCGGTCGAAGCAGATAATCCCCCGGCGCACAGTCGCCGGGGGATATTTGTTGAATAACCGCCAAATCGGAACGCTTCGGGGCGGCACCCCAGCCCGCATTTCAGCATTTCTCCGCGTGGAACCAGCCATGAGATTGCCGACGGTCAGACGGGTAATCGATCACACGTTCATATGCATCGGCGCCGTGCTCACTATTTATATCGTGACGGCGACACTCGGGTGGATCAGCAACTCATCACAACACTACACGAACTTTGTGCTTGCCACACTGGCGATGGCGGGTCTTTTACTTCTGCGCAATTTGCTTGATGAAAAGATATCGGGCAATGAAAAGCGTTTTTGGCCACTTCGACTCATATTCGGAGTTGCCGCGACCGTGATCGTCACAGCGGGCGCACTCTACCTTCGTGTGCAGGCGCTCCATCTCGAATCCGTTCAACCGTTCTTTGATGATCGCGACTTTTACGTAGGTCTCGTTTTACTGATCGGGGTTCTCCTGGTGACCTTGTATCACTGGGGGTGGATCCTCACGACTCTCATCATATTGGCAATTCTATATTTCTTTTTTGGCCACCACATCGAGAACCCGTACTTAACCCACCCAGAATTCGACGCTAACTTCGTCATGAACTATATGGGGCTGGGACTCACCGACGGCATGTTCTGGCTCGCGCAGCTCGCCGCGGATCAGATTTACTTCCTCGTTATTTTTGCCGCCATGCTCCTCGGTGTCGGCATGCTGCGCATGGTGATCGAGATTGGCAAGCTGACTGGGAATTACGTGTCCGGTGGCGCTTCGTTCCCCGCAATCATCGGAAGCGGAATCGTGGCGTCGGTGATGGGCCAAGCGGTATCCAACGTGGTGCTCACCGGACGACTGACGATCCCAATGATGAAAAATCATGGCTTTCGCCCCGCGATGGCCGGCGCGATCGAAGCCGTCGCCTCCACGTCGGGACAGATTATGCCACCGATTCTCGGTCTCGCCGGATTCATTATCGCTGCGCGGCTTAATGTCGCATATATCGAGGTCGCGATGGCTGCGTTGATCCCGGCGCTGCTGTTTCTTTCTGGAATGTCGATCGGAGTACTGGTGGCATCCCATCGCGAGCGGCTTCCGATCCTGGGAGAAAGCATCGATACAGAGGCTATTCGACGCCTGCTACCGACATTTCTAGCTTCTTTTGCAGTAGTGCTTTTTCTGCTCGTTGCCTACTACTCTCCGGCGTTCGCGGGACTTGCCGGTATCATCGTCGCGCTCGTCATGACGTTGTTTCAAGGTAAATTTCGTCCCAGTCTAAGAGCCCTGCGCGGCGCGTTCGAGGACGGCCTCGAAATCGTCACGTTGTTATCTCTTTTATTAATCGCCATCGGGCCGCTTGCTCAGACATTCTTGACCACCGCACTTGCCAGTCGACTCGGCATCGTAATGAGTCAGATCCTGCCCGATAGTGCTCTGCTGATGCTGTTCGTCGCGATGGTAGTTTCCATGTTGCTCGGTATGGGCTTACCGACACCGGTCGCCTACATCGTCGTCTCACTCACGCTCGTACCATTTCTGCAGCAAATAGGTATCGAGGCGCTGCTAGCCCACTTTTTTGTGTTTTATTTCGCGGTGTTTTCGACTCTTACGCCGCCGGTCGCTGTAAGCGCACTGGCGGCGGCAAAGCTCTCTGGAGCTACGTTCATCGCCACTGCAATCGACGCCATGAAGCTGATGCTCACGTGTTTCATAATTCCCTTCGGATTCGTCTTTCACCCAGAATTGATGTCCTTTCCGAATCTGACGTGGAGTGTGATACCACCGGTTGCGCTGCTCGTCGTGTTGCAGATCACGACGGCCGTATCCTGCTATGGCTATATGTTTCGCGACCTGACGCTCGCCGAGCGCGGGGTATTCGGGATTGTTACTTTGATCGGATTCATGCAGCTCGTGGGCGGAGGAACGATAAATCTCGCGGTGTTCGTAGTGCTGGTCGCCGGAGTATTTGCCTGGATGTTTCTCACGAGAACCCGCAACGCCGTGACTACACCGATTCGAATCCGTCGATCGGAGGACGCTATTCGGCATAGGCCTCGGGAAAACTGGAGAGAGTGACCATGAAACCAATTCTCGACAATCCGGAGAAAGTAATTCTCACAGTCGCCACCACGGGCGGACTACATGGAAAGGAAGCGAATCCGAACCTGCCAGAGCAACCCGCCGAAATCACTCAGCAGTTTCACGACTGTTTCAACGCCGGCGCGTCAATCGCGCACATCCATGTCCGTGATCCCAAGGGTCGGACATCGAGCAGTCCGGAGATTTACGCGGAGGTGCTTGACGGCATCATGAATCGTTGCCCCGGCATGATCACGCAGGTCGGAAATGGAATCGGTATCTGGTTCGACGATGATGGAATCGGACAACCGTTTCCTCAACAGGAGCGAATGAATCTTCTGAATCTGCAACCAGCGCCGGACATGCTCACGGTGAATGCCGGCACGTTTCATTTCGATCATAAAGGCCAGGAATGGTTGTTCGACAACTCTAAGAAGTGGAATAAAGAGTTCATCAACGGATGCAAAGAACGGAACATCGCGAACGAGATCGAGGTGTATGACATCAGCCACATTGCGAATATGCTGGAGCTGCGCGAGCAAGGCGTGCTGCAAGGTTCGCTCCATTTCAGCTTCGTGCTCGGCATCAAGGGCGGCATTCCCGCTACACCCCAGAACCTGTTGGCCATGCTGGACGCGATCCCGGATGACTGTAGCTGGCAAACCGTGAGCATAGGACGCGCCCAGCTCGGGCTCAGCACGATGACGGTGGCGCTCGGAGGAAACGTGCGCGTGGGTCTCGAAGACAATGTCTACTATCGTCGCGGCGAGCTCGCGAAAAACAATGCCCAATTAGTGGAGCGGGCGGTGCGGATCATTCATGATCTCGGCCGCGAGGTGGCATCGCCGGAGGAGGCGAGAACCATGCTCGGTCTGGCACCTCCCGCCCAGTCGCGGCCGCGCTGACGGCTGCCGATGCGGTTACCCTGTCCGGTGTCGTCTCGTTGAAGGTGCGGGCTCTGCCGGCAGGCGCCTCGCCCCTCGATTGGCCCACCGAATTCGCGGGCGAGCCGGCGGTCCTGCACGCATGCGGAAAAGCCGCCTGATTTCAGGATGGCTCGACCACGAAGAGCACATGATCGTGCTCCACCAGCGCACCGTTCTCGGCCCCGATGTGCACGATCCGACCCGCTTGCGGGGCTTCGATGGTCGTGTAGAGCTTCATGACCTCGATCAGGCAGAGGGGCTCACCCGCCTGCACGCTGCTTCCAACTTCGACAAACGCTGGCTCGGTCGGTGATGGAGCTCGGTAGAATGTGCCCACCATCGGTGCGCGCACCTCGACCAGACCGTCTTCACGATTTCCCTCGAAAGCGGAGGGCTGCGCGACCGACGGCTGTGACGCGGCGGCGGATTCGGTGCGCGACGTTTCAGTCGCTATATCGTTGCCGGCGCCGGCATTCGATGCCGATCGCTTTCGAGCGGCGCCATCCCCGGCCGAACGGCGGGTGACCATGAGCTTCGTGCCTTCGAGCTCGAGAACCAGCTCGTCACAGGTGCTCGCATCGATGATCTTCAAGATCTCGGCGACTTCTCGATAACTCAGTGCCATGATGGAGCGCGATCTTTGAATTTCCGGTCAATCGACTGCCGCGAGGCTCTCGGAGAGCCTGTGCGCGGCTTGTTTCAGTTCGGGTAAAAACGCCCGCGCCCCGTCCAGCGTCAGTCGCGCCTCGGCCGCGGAGATGGCGAGGCCGGCACACGTCCTTCCGTTGGGTCCGCGCACCGGTACCGCGAGGCACACCACGCCGGACAGGAACTCCTGGTTGTCGGTCGATACGCCGTCCTTGGCGATTCGAGACAGCTCATCACGCAGCGCCCCGGGCTCGGTTATGGTGTTTTCGGTATAGCGCCGGAGCTTGCCAGAGGTGACGTACGCGTCGCGCTGCTTGGCCGGCATTTGACTCAGTAACATCTTGCCGATGGCCGTGCAGTGTGCCGGAACCCGGGTGCCGGGCTCGAAGCGCAGCCCCAGCGGCCACTCGGTTTCGACGCGATCGATGTAGACGACGGTCCCGCCGGCGATGACACCGAGATTGCAGGTCTCGCCCGTTGCGTCGGCGAGCGACTGCAGGATGGCATGACGCGCCCCGCGCCTTGCGGCCACGTGCAAGGTATTGAGCGACATGTGCACCAGGCGTTCACCTTCGATGATCTTTCGGCTGAGCACGTCGCGCCTGAGAAAACCGAGATCCTCGAGCGTCGTAGCGATGCGATGTGCCGTGGGTTTGGACATCTCGAGCAGGGTGGCGAGCTCGCTGATCGCCTTGGGGCGGGGGCTTTCGGCGACCGCTTCCAGAATCGCCAGTGCCTTTGCCAGCACGCCGGTGGTTTCCCTGGGGCCGTCGCGCCAGTCGGCGTGCTTGTCGTGGGCGTCCACGTCACGCCCGCTCGACACTTTCGCACGGTTAGGTGATGACACGCTCATGCCAGGATTCGCCATTGAAGGATTATGACAATCTTATATAATGAGATCAAATTTCTCGTTTAATGAGATAACTGCCATCCCGTCGCAGCGAACCGATCGAGCACGCACGCTGACACGCGCGGTGCCACGACCCGCCACCGATCCGCATGTCCCCGTGGAAGAAGCGCGGGCGGAGGACCGCGGGCCGCTCACGCGGGTTCTGGTCGCCAACCGAGGCGAGATTGCGTTGCGCATCATCGAAGCCTGCCGCGACGAGGGACTGGCCACGGTTGCGGTGTATTCCGACGCCGATCAGGCGTTGCCGCACGTGTGGGCGGCGGACAAGAGCCTGAAAATCGGCCCGTCCCCCGCGAGCCAAAGCTATCTCAATATGGATCTGCTGCTCCATGTGGCGAAGGCCACCGGCTGTGACGCGGTGCATCCCGGTTACGGCTTTCTCGCCGAGCGCGCCGATTTCGCCCGGCGATGCCAAGAGGAGAACATTCGATTCATTGGACCGCCCGCCGGCGTCATTGCGCTGATGGGCGACAAATCGGCGGCACGGCGAACCGTCTCGGCGCTCGACGTTCCGATTGTCCCCGGTTCGGAGGACGCATTCCTCGACGTCGGTGATGCCGCTCGAGTCGCCGCCGAGATTGGTTACCCCGTGCTGTTGAAAGCGCGCGCCGGCGGCGGCGGCCGCGGCATTCGCCCAGTCGCGCGCGAGCGGGATTTCAAGAGCACCTTCATCGAGGCGCGTGGCGAAGCACACGCGGCATTCGGCGACGGACACCTCTATATCGAACGCTATTTCCGGCGCGTGCGTCACGTCGAAGTGCAGGTCTTCGGCGACGTCCATGGCAACGTCGGACACGCCTGGGAACGGGACTGCTCGGTGCAGCGCCGACACCAAAAGCTCATCGAAGAAGCGCCTTGCGCCATTCTCGATGAACGATTGCGCGAAGCGCTCTGTGACGCCGCGGTGAGAATCTCCGCCGGCGTCGGTTACGTCAGCGCCGGCACTGTCGAGTTTCTGCTCGATCTAGAGACCCGACAGTTTTTTTTCGTCGAGATGAATACGCGTATTCAGGTGGAGCATCCCGTGACCGAAATGCTTACCAGCATCGATCTGGTGCGCGAGCAGCTGCGCATTGCAGCGGCCGAGACGCTCTCGTTTGCGAATGGGCCACCGACACCCCGTGGACACGTCTTCGAATTCAGAATCAATGCCGAGGATGCCACTGCAAATTTCCGACCGGTGCCGGGAACCATCCGGCGCTGGGAACCTCCCCGCGGACCGCAGGTGCGGTTCGACAGCCATGTCTACCAGGGTTACACGGTGCCTCCGTATTACGACTCATTGCTCGGCAAGCTCATTGTGCACGGCGCCACGCGTGAGGATGCGCGTATGGCCGCATCGGCAGCGCTCGCGAGCTTTCGCGTGGAAGGGATACCGACCACGATCCCATTTCATCGCAAGATCGTCAGTCACGACGATTTCGTCAATGATCGTATGCACACCCGTTGGGTCGACTCGATGTTGGGCTAAGCGAGCGCGGCCATGACCAGAACGGTGAAACTCATCGACGTGACGTTGCGCGACGCACATCAGTGCTTGTGGGCGACACGCATGACTACGGGCATGATGAAGGAGATTGCACCCCTTCTCGATAAAGCTGGATTCGAGGCAATCGATCTTGTCGGCGGGGCAGTGTTCGATGTGTGTGTGCGATATCTCAAGGAAGATCCCTGGGAACGTATGCGCATTCTGAGCAGCTGGGTTACGCGCACGCCGCTAATCATTCATACCCGCGGGCAGAGTCTATTCACCTTCGAGCTTTTTCCCGATGATGTGGTCGAGCTCGCTGCCGAGCGATTCGTCGCGAACGGTATGCGCTATCACACACCCTACGACGCACTAAACGATATTCGTAATCTCGAAGTTCCTGTTCGCGCTGCCAAAAGCGTCGGGTTGCACACGGTTGGCGGGCTGGTATACACGCAAAGTCCGGTGCATACCGATGCCTACTACAGCGATAAGGCGAAGCAACTGATCGCGCTCGGCGTCGATGGCGTGTTTATCAAGGACCCAAGCGGTCTGTTGACACCGGAGCGCGTTGCAACTCTCGTTCCGACACTGAAAGCGACCTGCGGAACCCTGCCTCTCCAGCTGCACACGCATTGCTTGACGGGTCTAGGGCCCTATGCCGCCCTCCAAGCAGTGGATCACGGCGTGGACGTCGTGCACACGGCGACCTCCACGCTCGCGAACGCAGCCTCCCATTCACCGACGGAGCTGTTCACGAAAAATTGTCGACGGCGTGGTCACGAGGTCGAAATCGATCTCGAACCCCTGTCGGGAGTGGCCGAGAGGCTCGAATACATTGCCGAGCGGGAAGGAAAGCCGACCGGAATGCCCTGCGAGTACGACGAGTTCCACTTTCACCACCAGATACCCGGCGGCATGGTCTCGAACCTCGAGTACCAGCTCGGCGCGCTCGGGCTCGCCAATCGGCTCGAGGAGATCCTGGAGGAAGCGGGGCGGGTTCGCGAGGAGCTCGGTTATCCCATCGTGGTAAGTCCTTTTGCACAATATATCGTGACGCAAGCAACACTGAACGTCATGAATTCCGAGCGCTACAAGGTCGTCCCCGACGAGGTTCGCTACTACGTCCTCGGGCGCTACGGTGAAATTCCAGGTAACATCGATGCCGACCTCTACGATAAGATTGCGCGCGGCCGGGAGCCCGTCAGCGAGCGATCCGGCGCGCTTTTGCCGCCTGCACTCGAGCGGCTACGGAAGGAACGGGGCCCCTTCAAGTCGGACGACGATTTGCTTCTCGCAGCCTTTTACAGTGACCGTGATTACTCTGCCCTCAAGGCGGCAGGCGCCATAAACATCGAGTATTCCTTGGCCAGCACGCCATTGACGACGCTTGTCAAGGGAGTTGCCTCGCATCGAGACGTGAAGTCGTTCCACTTCATTCAGCGCAGTTGAACTCGAATATCCGGAGACTCAATCGTGTCCGATCCAGTCGTCATAACCGTTGCGATTACCGGAGCGCTGCCGAAGAAGAAAGATAACCCGGCAGTCCCTATTACGCCGTCCGAACAAATCGAGTCCTCTCATGAGGCCTACGAGGCGGGCGCATCGCTGGTACACATTCACGTGCGCAATCCGGACGAGACGCCGTCTTCCGATCCCGCACTATTCGCTGCGGTGCAGGAGGGTGTTCGAAAGCACTGTCCCGGCATGATTATCCAGTTCTCGACCGGAGGACGCGGACGCGATCAGAACAAGCGGGGGGCGATGTTGTATCTCGAACCCGACATGGCATCGTTGGCGACGGGCTCGACGAATTTCCCCAGCTCGATTTACGAGAACCCGCCGGACTTCGTCGAAGGTCTAGCGGTAACGATGCGTGAGCACCATATCAAGCCCGAAATCGAGGTATTCGACCTCGCCATGCTCTACAACGCTGCCAAGCTCGTGGAGAAAGGGCTGATCGAAGCGCCCGCTCATGTTCAGTTCGTGCTTGGGGTACCCAATGCGATGCCGGTTCGCCGCTCGATACTGGAGTTTCTGATCTCGGAGCTGCACGAGGTGCTGCCGGGAGCGAGTTGGACTGCCGCCGGAATCGGCCGCCATCAGCTCACCGTCAACGAGTGGAGCCTTGAGCTTGGGGGTCATTGCCGCACAGGTCTGGAAGACAACATCCGTTTCGACAAAAGCCGCCTCGCACGGAGCAACGCCGACCTCGTCGAGCGCGTAGCGACGCTTTGCAAAAGATACGGGCGACAACCGGCGACCCCTGACCAGGCGAGACACTTGCTCGGACTTACTCCGGCATCGCTTGCCTCGTGACAAGGAAGCGATGACCACGGATCCCTTATTCAGCGTTGCGGGCCGATCGGTTCTGATCGCGGGGGCCGCTGGTGCGCTCGGCCAAGCCCTTGCTCACGCGTTCGCGGAGCGAGACGCCAGGATTTCCGTTGCCGATATCGATCTCGCCAGTGTCGAATCCGTCGCCGAGAAATTACCCGGCACTGGTCACTTCGCCGTTGCCATGGATGTTACCGACGAGGCGTCGTGCAAACGCGCCGTAACGGCTGCCAAGGAGGGATTGGGGAGTGTCGACGTCGTCATCAACGGCACCGGCGTATTTCCGGTAGCACCGGCACTCGAGCTCGATCGCGAGCGCTTCGACTCGGCGTTGCAGGTCAACTTGACGGGCGCGTTTTTGCTCGCACGAGCCGCCGCGCCGCTCATGATCGAAAGCGGAGGGGGTCGAATTATCACCCTTGCGTCCGTTTCCAGCCAGGTAGCCAATCCAGGCTATGCGGCATATGCATCCAGCAAAGCGGGACTCAAGCAGCTTACCCGGGTGCTGGCAAGAGAATGGGCGAAGCACCACATCACCGTGAACGCAATCGGTCCGGCCATGGTGCTGACACCCTTGACCGAGGCATACTTGCGCTCAACCGATAACTACGAATACGCACTGAGTTGTATTCCGATGGGTAGATTCGCAAGGCCCGACGATATCATCGGTATGGCGTTGCTGCTCGCCTCACAGGCGGGTGCCTTCGTCACCGGACAAACAATTTATGTGGATGGGGGTCGGACCTGTGCGTGACAATAATTTGTGGCGCGCCGACCGATCGACCGACACCGCGAGCCAGACAATGGCTCACGGTCCGAATAGTGTCGGGGCCCCGGCACTTTTTGACGCGAGGAGAGCGTAGATGGCTAACTACACGACGGCGCATGCCACCCTGAGCGCGACATTGTGGCCCAGTGATTCAAGGTCCGGCGCGTGGCGCATTCCGGTTCTCGTGCTGGCCGGTGTCGCTTTGCTGACAATTTCCGCCAAGCTCCAGATCCCGTTCTACCCAGTGCCCATGACGATGCAGACGTTCGTGGTGCTGGTCATCGGGATGGCGTACGGACCCCGACTCGGTGCTGCGACGGTGGCATTTTATCTGGCCAGCGGTGCCTCAGGGTTACCGGTATTCGCCGGCACGCCTGAGAAAGGCATCGGCATTGCCTACATGATGGGGACAACGGGTGGCTATCTGTTGGGGTTCGTCATCGCAGCTGCGCTTTGTGGCTGGCTCGCGTTGCGCGGTTGGGACCGCACGCCCCTGACAACGGCGTTCGCCATGCTGGCCGGAAATGCCGTCATCTATATTCCCGGGCTGCTGTGGCTCGGCGCAGTCGTTGGTTGGGACAAGCCGGTGCTGCAGTGGGGCCTCACGCCGTTCCTGCTCGGGGATCTTTTCAAGCTGCTGCTCGCCGCGTGTGTTCTTCCTCTGGCCTGGAAGATGGTTCGGCGGCGCTGAACCGAGGCAGGTACCTTCGTCGGAATCGTTCGCGCGGCGGCGACAGGCACGCGGAATCGCTCTCGAGTATTGCGCCGCTGACCGGGCCAGGCTAGCCGACGGGGGTCGAATGCGAGCGCATCGCCGATTCGCCCCGTCGGCCGGGCACCGGCCTCGAACCCGGGCTTCAACTTCGCAGCGAGATCTCTTTCGAGCTCGATAGAACCGAGACGTTCACCGGTTTGCGCGGGCACACCGTTCGGGGCGTCGCGTCCTGGAGCCATCTCGACGATGCGATCGGCGACGCGCAGGCCGATGACGCGCACGATGCGGGCGATCGCCGAGGGATCGTCGCGTGAAGGCTGGCCGAGGCGGTAATTACTCGTCGAGCCGGTACTCGATGTACGCTTCGTCGCGAATCTGACGGAACCAGGCCTGCAGCTCCTCGTCGACTTTGCGATTTCGCAGCTGCTCCGCGGCCTTGGCGCGCTGCACCTCTTCGGTGCTGTCGCGATCACGACGGCCGAGAACCTGCACGATATGCCATCCGAACTGGGTTTCGAAGGGCTCGCTAATTTCGCCGACCGCCAGAGCGTCCATGGTTTTCTCGAATGCCGGAATCGTGTCGCCGGGGCTCAGCCAGCCCAGATCACCACCCTTTACCGCCGACCCGGGGTCGTCGGAGCTGGCGCGGGCGAGCTCGGCAAAATCCGCACCGTTCTGCACGCGCGAGCGTAACACCCGCAATCGGGAGCGCGCGTCGGCGCTGCTGACGATTTCGTTGGTCTTGATGAGTATGTGTCGGGCGTTGGTCTGCTCGATGACAAGCCGCCCGGCGCCACGTACATCCAGCAACTTGAGCACGTGGAAACCGCTCGAGCTTCGGATGATCTCGGAAATTTCGCCCTTTTCGAGCTCGGGCACGACTTTCTCGAACATCGTCGGCAGGGCGCCTGCCTTGCGCCAGCCCAGATCTCCACCCTCCAATGCCTGTCTGCCATCGGACTCGGCCGCGGCGATGCGGCCGAAGTTGGCGCCATCTCTGAGCCGCTCGACGATGTCCTCGGCGCGCTGCTTCGCTTCGGCAAGCTGCTCCGGAGAGGCGCCGTCGGGGACCGCGATGAGAATGTGGCCGACGCGGTACTCGGGGATATTGCTTCCCTGCTTGGCCTGGGTGGCGATGAAGTTGTCGATGTCGCGTTCCGTGATCTGCACGCGATCCTGCACCTGTCGTTGCTGAACCCGGCTTTTGATGAGCTCGTTGCGGATTTCCTCGCGAAAGGCAGCGAAATCGTAGCCGTCGCGCTGGAGAATGTCGCGGAACTCCCTGAGGCTCAGCTGGTTCTGCCGGGCGATGTCCGCGATCTGCCGGTTCAGAGTCTCGTCGTCGACGCGGATGCCCGTGCCCTCGGCGAGCTGCAACTGCAGACGATCGAGAATCAGCTGCTCGAGAACCTGCTTTTTCAGCACGTCCTCGGGCGGTGCCGGGACGCCCGCGTTCTGCAGCTGGTCGATGACTGCGCGCAGCCGTGTCTGCAGCTCACTGTGGACGATGACATCGTCGTTGACCACGGCCACGATGCGATCGATTTCGACGATTTCGGGCGTCACCGAGGACTGGGCGCCGAGCGGCTGGGAAAAGCACACGCCGGATGCCAGAAGGAGCCTCAGCAATGTTCGTAGTGGCTTCAAAAGTCGTTCTCGTATCCAGGGATGCTGCGCTCCAGGAAATCGACGGTGCCGCGACCGACTCCGGTCAGTCCCTTGAACTCGAGCTGGAGGAAAAACGCATCCGTTTGCTGGGTGCCACTGAGGTAACGGCGTATCACCGTTCGGAACGCCCAGCAGCAACTTTCGTATTCTATGCCAGCAAAGGCCTCGAGGGTCTTGTTCTGCTGCAGAGAGTAGGCCCAACGACCCACGAAGCGCCAGTCCCGTGCGATGGGCCAGGCCATGGATACATCCGTCTGCTCGAAGTTGTCGTTCGCGAAGCTGTAGGACAAATTAACGACCCGCAAAGGGTCCGGCTGATAGCGAATGCCCGCGTTGGTCTTGTCGACTCGATCTTCGCCAATATCCCATTGGACACCGGTAAAGAGCTGCCATTGACGCGCGACCGAGACGGTCAAGTCCGCGACCAGCGGAGAGGCATCGGAGGTCTCGACAGGTTCGCCGGGAAGGGTCACCTCACGATCGCGAAAATAGCGAATCTGACCGATGTTGAAGCGCAAGTACTCCGCGCCGGTGCTGCTGGATAGCCAGCGGGACGTGAGCGCAACGCTCAGCTGATTCGCATCTCCGACGCGATCGGCTCCGGTGAAGCGGTTTTCGCTGAAAAGCTGGGAGAAGTCGAAATCGTACAGCGAGGTATCGAAAACCGGAAGATCGTCCTGATTCTTGAACGGCACATAGAGATAGAAAAGGCGCGGCTCCAGGGTGTGCAAAAAGCCGCGGCCGCCCACCGACCAATCTCGCTCGAAAAACATGCCGGTGTCGAGACTCGCCGTCGGAATGGTACGCGAAAGACTACTGGACTGGCTGGACGTCGTGTCGTTCAGGTCGTAGTGAGTGAACCGCGCACTCACCTTTGGGACCACGAACCAGGCGGCGTCGCGCCACTGATAGTTCACCCCCGGCGATACATCGACGCGCTGACCGACCACGCCAATGTCGCGGTCGAAGTTGACGAATTCTCCATGGCCGACAGGGTTGAACGTACGGTTCCTGCGCCGTTCGGTTGCCGATACGAGAAACTGCGGTAGACGTTTGTACGGTCGGTCGACCGGTGCGATGGTGGTATCGATGGTTTGGAAGGCCTGCACCCGCGCGAGGCCGCTCCAGCCGCTTCCCGCGTAGGAGACGTTCCCGGTCTGCTCGAGAAAGCTCTGGCTGGCGACGGCGAGGTTGGTGCCGAGATCGGTGAAATAGTCCGAATCCGACACCCAGTTGTAGTTGACGTGGGCATTCCAGCGCGGCGCGAACGCGCCTCCGTGCCTGTATTGAAACGCTCCGCGGTAGTCTCCGAACTCACTGTCGTCGGGCAGATACTCGCCGGCCAGCAATCCGCCACCGAGGTGCGTCAGGTAGCGGTATTCGCCCTGCATCTGAAAGCCGCGCTTGGTCATGACCCGTCCCGCCAGGGTCGCATCCTGGTTGGGCGCAATGTTGAAATAGTACGGGACCGTCAGGTCGAAGCCGGTGGAGTTGGCGATGCGAACCTTCGGGACCAGCAGCCCGGACTTGCGCTTGTTGCTCAGTGGAAAAGTCGC
>JBFICP010000014.1:0-26645 GCA_041581935.1 Gammaproteobacteria bacterium
GCCGGCCTCGACAAGCGCATCATGATGGTGGGCCAGGTGGACAAGTTCGAGCTCTGGGACGAGTCGAGCTGGCACACGCGCCGTGAAGAGCTGTTGGGGGGCGTGCCCCAGCTTCACGAGGAGCCCTCCGATGCCTTGCGCAACCTGG
The DNA here is from genome assembly GCA_041581935.1 of Gammaproteobacteria bacterium. Lineage (GTDB taxonomy): Bacteria > Pseudomonadota > Gammaproteobacteria > HK1 > HK1 > JAABYT01. Next base: position 149 of record JBFICP010000014.1, read on the forward strand.
TTCTTTAGCCTGAATGTCTCACCGGCCCTTTACTGCGGCGGTCCAATGGCACGCCCTGCCTGGCCCTTTTCCTTGTATTGGCTCGGTCGGGATGCTCGACATAGTGTCGGCTACGCCTGCGCGTCCCGCGGTCGTCAATGTCGGAAAAAGGGCCAGCCATGCCGCACCCTTGAACCGCCTCGCGACGTACGCCGGTGAGACATGCAGGCTACAGGACATGACCGACAGCAATGGCCAGGCACACACCCCGGTTCTACTTGCGGAGGTCATCGACGGGCTGCACGTGCAGGCCGAGGGCATCTACATGGATTGCACCTTCGGGCGCGGTGGTCATACGCGCGCGATTCTCGAGCGGCTCGGTCCGCGTGGGCGGGTGGTCGCCATCGATAGGGACCCCGCAGCCGTGACATCCGGCCGGGCACTGATGGCGGAAGATGCGCGAGTTCACGTCGAGCATGCCAACTTCGATCGGGTGGCGGCGGTGGCCGCCGCGCACGCCGTGGCGGGGCGGGTCGACGGCATGCTTTTCGATCTCGGGGTCTCGTCGCCGCAGCTCGACGACGCCGCGCGCGGATTCGGTTTTCGCGACGACGGACCGCTGGACATGCGCATGGACCCCAGCGTTGGCGAGAGCGCTGCCGAGTGGCTGGCGCGCGCCGACGTCGACGACATCATTCGGGTGCTGCGCAGCTACGGCGAAGAGCGCCAAGCGAAACGCATTGCCCGAGCCATCGTCGCGGCACGTGCCGAGCAGCCCATCGAGTCGACGCGGCAGCTCGCGAATGTGGTCGAGGCGGCACTCGGGCGCTCCGGGGGTCGCAGGCACCCGGCCACGCGAACCTTTCAAGCCATTCGCATTCATGTCAACGCCGAGTTGGCCGCTCTCGACTCCGCGCTCGAGCAGGTGCCGGAGATCCTCGCCGTCGGAGGCCGGCTCGCGGTGGTGAGCTTCCACTCCCTCGAGGATCGCCGCGTGAAGCGCTTCATGCGGACGCGTTCACGGGCGCCGTCGGCGCCGAAGGGCATGCCGGTGGTCCCCGACGCACCGCCACCGCCGTTTCGCATTGTCGGGCGCGCGATTCGTGCGAGTGCCGACGAGGTACGCGCCAATCCGCGCGCGCGCAGCGCGGTGCTTCGCGTCGCGGAACGCCGTGCATGAGCAGACGCCTGCTACTGAACGTGGTGCTCGGAGTGGCGTTGTTCGCATCTGCGGTGACAACGGTATACGTGCAGCACCATCGGCGCATGCAGTTTGTAGAGCTGCGCAAGCTCGAGCGCGAGCGCGACAGGCTGCAGGTGGAGTGGGGACAGTTGAAGCTCGAGCAAAGTACCTGGGCTACCCACGAGCGCATCGAGCGCCTCGCGCTCGAGAAGCTCGATCTGCACATGCCACCGGCCACCGAGGTCGTGGTGGTGAGACCGTGAGAGGCTGTGCGTGAACGACGCGAGCACACCGCAGTTCCGGGGCCGTCGGCTCGTGGTCAGGATGCTCCTGATCGCGGTCACCGGTGGGCTGTTGTGGCGCGTGGTGGATCTGCAACATACCGAGAAAGCATTCCTGATCGGTCAGGGCGATGCGCGTCATCTGCGCGTGATGGAAATTCCCGCTCACCGTGGAAAGATCCTCGATCGCAACGGTGAGCCGCTGGCCATCTCGACGCCGGTGGATTCCGTATGGGCGAATCCCGGTGAGCTGGTCGCGGCAACGGATCGTTGGTCCGAGCTGCGGCAGCTGCTCGGACTCGATCTCAAGCACCTCGAGCGCCTGCTCGCGGAACGTCGCGAGCGCGCGTTCGTCTACCTGAAGCGCCACGTGGCACCGCACCTGGCGGCCAAGGTGCGCGAGGCCGGCATCCCCGGTGTGTACCTGCAGCGCGAGTATCGCCGCTACTACCCGCTCGGCGAGGTCGCTGCGCACGTGGTGGGGTTCACCGATGTCGACGACAATGGTCAGGAAGGCATTGAGCTCGCCTTTGAAGAGCGCCTGCGCGGGGTCGCCGGGGCACGCCGAGTGTTGCGCGATCGCCTGGGTCGCATCGTCGAGGAAGTCGAGAGTATCCGCGCGCCGAAGGCCGGCAGTGATCTGAGCTTGAGCCTCGACACTCGCATTCAGTACCTTGCTTACCGCGCGTTGCTCGGAGCGGTCCAACGTCACAAGGCCCGCGGTGGCTCGGTGGTGGTTCTGGAGGCGCGAACCGGTGAGGTGCTGGCGATGGTCAACCAGCCCGCCTACAACCCCAACAATCGCGCAGACCGCGTGAGCGCGCGCTACCGCAATCGCGCGGTCACCGATGTATTCGAGCCGGGTTCGACCATCAAGCCGTTCACCATCGGTTCGGCACTGGAAAGTGGGCTCTTTCAGGTGAAGTCCACCGTCGACACGCGCCCCGGCAACCTCAAAATCGGCAAGTACATGGTGCGGGATCTGCGCAACTACGGAATCATCGATCTGACCACGGTGATTCAGAAATCCAGCAACGTCGGGGCGACGCGTCTGGCGCTCGCGCTCGAGCCGCGACAGCTCTGGCAGACCTTTACCCGCGTCGGCTTCGGCTCCGGCACCGGCAGTGGTTTTCCCGGCGAGGCCGAAGGTGTGCTGACCCACTACTTCGACTGGGGCACGATTCACCGCGCGACCCTTTCATTCGGTTACGGTTTGTCGGTGAGCCCTCTGCAGCTCGCACAGGCCTATTCGGTGATCGCCAATGACGGGCGCTTCGTGCGCGTATCGATGCAGCGGATTGAGAACCCGGTGCAAGGCGTGCCCGTCATGCGCCGCTCGACCGCACGATCACTGCGCGACATGCTCGAGACGGTCGTCGGACCGAATGGCACGGCGCAGCGCGCGCGGGTGACCGGTTACCGGATCGGTGGCAAGACGGGCACGGTCAAGAAGTCCATTAGCGGCGGCTATGCCGAGAATCGCTACAAGGCCATTTTCGCGGGCATGGCGCCCATCAGCGAGCCGCGACTCGTGGTGGTGGTCGTCGTCGACGAACCGGGCGGCGAGGAATACTACGGCGGCCAAGTCGCCGCGCCGGTGTATGCGGAAATCATGGCGCGCACCATGCGCGTGCTGGGCGTGCCGCCCGACGATCCGAATCTGACCGGACGCCGCGTGGATTTCGGTCCGGCGCCCGCCAACGGGAACCGCTGGGCCTACGCGCCAAACGCGGTGCCGGCATCGATGACCCGCGCCGGGGTGGTGCGATGATGGCCGCCGAGCGTCTCTCGACCAGCTGGCGGCTCGCGGGCTTGCTGGACGCCATAGTCGATGTGCCCGAGGCGCTCGACGTGCCGGTTACCGGGCTCGGCACCGACAGCCGATCGCTGAAAGCGGGCGACGTTTTTTTCGCCCGGCGTGGCGCCACCACCGACGGTGCGCTCTATGTCGATGCCGCCGTGCGTGCCGGTGCAGCGGCGCTGGTGTGCGAGGGCGACCCGGGCTGCCACATGCGCCCCGACGGCGTTGTGGAGGTGCGCGTCGCCGATGTCGTCGCCGCGATTGGCGTTGCGGCGGATCGCTTCTATGGCCATCCGTCACGAGACCTGGAGGTCGTCGGTGTCACCGGCACCAACGGCAAAACGTCGGTTGCGCATTTCGTTGCCGCCGCACTGAGCGCCGAGCATGGGAATCCCTGTGGCGTTCTCGGCACGCTCGGCCACGGCATGCACGGTGCACTGCGACCGTCGACACTCACCACACCTGACGCCATCGCGGTGCACCTGGAGCTGGCGGCGCTGCGAGCGGCGGGTGTCGGGCGGGCCATCATGGAAGTATCTTCGCATGCGCTCGACCAGGGACGCGTGGCCGGGGTTGTTTTCGATGGTGCGGTATTCACCAACCTGACCCGCGACCACCTGGATTACCACGGCGGCATGCCGGCCTACGCCGAGGCCAAGCGCAAGCTGTTCGATTACCCGGGGCTGCGTTTCGCGATCATCAACGCCGATGATGCGTTCGGCGCGCAGCTGCTCGCGGACGAGCGCGCCGGTGTGCGCAGGGTCGCCTACGGCATCGATGTCGAGGGCGGCGCAACGCCGGCAGGCAACTACCGGGAGTCGCTGCGCGCGCAGATCGTGCATGCGCGGTCGGGTCGTGCGCGCGCCAGCGACCTGGCGTTGTCGATACGCGGCTCGTTCGGTGAGGGGCGACTCGAGAGCGGACTCATCGGACACTTCAATGCCTACAATCTGCTCGCGGCGCTGGCGGTGCTGGTGTGCATGGACGTGCCCTTCACATCGGCGTTGCGCCATCTCGCCCGCGTGGAGGCACCGCCCGGGCGCATGCAGCGTTTCGGCGGAGCCGATGGGCTGCCCCTGGTGGTGGTGGACTACTCGCATACTCCGGACTCGCTGTCACGCGCGCTGGAGACCCTTCGTGCACGCTGCCGCGATCGACTGTGGTGCGTGTTCGGCGCCGGCGGCGATCGCGACCGTGGCAAGCGCCCGATGATGGGCGCGGCGGCCGCTGCCCATGCCGATGTCATCGTGCTCACCGACGACAATCCACGCAGCGAGGACGGCGACCGCATCGTCGCCGACATTCGATCGGGTATCCCGGATGAATCAAGCGTCCATGTCGAGCGCGACCGAAGCGCAGCGATCGCAATGGCCGTGTCCGACGCCGGTCCCGGCGATGTGGTGCTGGTAGCGGGCAAGGGTCACGAGAACTACCAGGAGTCCCAGGGACGACGCCGTCCGTTCAGTGACGCGGCGGCAGTGCGCGCAGCCCTGGAAGCGCGCAGGTGATACGCATGCAGGTGGCCGAAGCAGCAGCAGCATTGCAGGCGCAATGCTCTGATGGTACGAGGGAGTTTCTCGGTTGCAGCACCGACTCGCGCACCCTCGAGCGGGAACAGCTGTTCGTTGCCCTCGAGGGGCCGAATCATGACGGCCACGCGCACGTGGTCGAGGCCGAACGACGTGGTGCCGCCGCGGCAATGGTCTCGCGCGCCGTGGATGCTTCCGTGCCGATGATCCGGGTCGCCGACACCCTCGAGGCCCTCGGCCGGCTCGCTGCTCACTGGCGGGATCGCTTCGAGTTGCCGGTCATCGGCGTGACCGGCAGCAACGGCAAGACCACGGTCAAGGAAATGCTTGCCGCTATCCTGCGTGCCGGTGCTCCGGTGCTCGCCACGCGCGGCAATCTGAACAACGAGATCGGTTTGCCGCTCACACTGATGGAACTCGGCGCTGAGCATCGTCTGGCGGTAATCGAGATGGGCGCCAACCATCCCGGTGAAATTGCGCGCCTTGCGCGCCTTGCGCGTCCGCAGGTCGGCGTCATCACCCAATGCGCACCCGCGCATCTGGAAGGATTCGGCAGCATCGAGGGTGTGGCGCGGGCCAAGGGCGAGTTGCTTGCGAATCTCGACGCCGACGGTACCGCGGTCATCAATGCGGACGATGCATACGCGGCGCTGTGGCGAAGCCTGGCCGGATCGCGCCGCCGCGTCGAGTTCGCCATCGATACGGCGGCCGACGTGCGCGCTTCCTGGCGCCAGGAGAAATCCGGCAGTCACATCGAGCTCGCGACCCCTGCCGGTGCCATCGAGCTGAATCTCGCATTGCCCGGGCGGCACAATGTCGCCAATGCCGCCGCCGCCGCCGCTGCCGCGCTCGCCGTCGGCGCGACACCGCGAGCCATCGCCAGCGGCCTCGAGAGCATGCGACCGGTGCCAGGACGCCTGGAAGTGAAGCTCATCGGCGGCGGCGTATGCCTGATCGACGACACTTATAACGCCAATCCGGCCTCCCTGGCAGCGGCGCTGGAAGTTCTCGCGGGTTTTCCCGGGCATCACTGGCTGGTGCTCGGCGATATGGCCGAGCTCGGCGAGGATGCGTCGGATTATCATCGGCGCGCGGCCGAGCTCGTGCGCCGGCACGGCGTGCAATGCCTGTTGACAGTAGGCGAGCTCAGTCGCCTCACGACGGCGGGTTTCGGCGCGAGCGCGCGCCACTTCGCGTCGACAGACGAATTGATCGCGTTTCTCAAAGAATCTCTCGAGCCGCAGACCACGGTGCTCATTAAAGGATCGCGCTCCATGGGTCTCGAACGCGTCGTTGCGGCGCTCGTGGAGGCGTGAACCATGCTGTTGCAGTTAACCGAGTACCTGGGTCAGTTTCACAGCGGATTCGGCGTCTTCCAGTACCTGACTCTTCGCGCCATTCTCGGCGCGCTGACGGCGTTGACCATCTCGTTGATCGTGGGGCCGTCCATGATTCGGCGTCTGAGCAAGTTTCAGATCGGGCAGACGGTGCGCGACGATGGACCCGAGTCGCACATCGCCAAAGCAGGCACTCCCACCATGGGTGGTTCCCTGATTCTTGTCGCCATCGCCACCAGCACGATCTTCTGGTCGGACTTGAGCAATCGGTTCGTCTGGGTGGTGTTGATCGTGACGCTGCTTTTCGGCGCCATCGGTTGGGTGGACGACTACAAGAAGCTCGTCAAAGGCGACCCGGAAGGCCTGCGCGCGCGTTACAAGTACTTCTGGCAATCGCTGATCGGTCTTGCATGCGCACTATTCCTCTATCACACCGCAACCTACCCCGCAGAGACGCAATTGATCGTGCCGTTTTTCAAAGACGTCGCCATCGAGCTCGGTTGGTTTTTCGTGCTGCTCACGTACTTCGTAATCGTTGGTTCGAGCAACGCGGTCAATCTCACCGACGGTCTCGATGGTCTCGCGATTCTTCCAACCGTGATGGTGTCGGGTGCACTTGCGATCTTCGCTTACGTAGCCGGCAACTTCTCTTTCGCGAGCTATCTGGGATTTCCATATATCGCCGGAGTGGGAGAAGTCGTGGTTTTCTGCGGCGCAATTGTCGGCGCGGGGCTCGGGTTTCTCTGGTTCAACACCTATCCGGCGCAGGTTTTCATGGGCGATATCGGGGCATTGGCCCTCGGCGCGGCCCTCGGCGTGGTCGCCGTGGTCACGCGCCAGGAGCTGGTGCTTTTGATTATGGGCGGTGTGTTTGTGATGGAGACCGTGTCGGTGATTCTACAGGTCGCGTCATTCAAGCTGACCGGCAAGCGCATTTTCCGCATGGCTCCGCTGCATCATCACTTCGAGCTCAAGGGCTGGCCGGAATCGCGGGTCATCGTGCGCTTCTGGGTCATCACGATGATTCTCGTGATGGTCGGGCTCGCGACGCTGAAGATTCGCTGAACCGAAACGATTGCGCGACATGATTGAGCAACGGCAACGATCGCAGCACGACACCGCGACCTTGGTGGTGGGGCTCGGGAAAACGGGGCTTTCATGCGTGCGTCACTTGAGAGGACTCGGCCGGCGCGTCACAGCGGTAGACAGCCGAACCGCGCCACCCGAGCTCGATACCGTCTGCGAGGAGTTTCCGGAAGTGCGGGTGACGCTCGGCGGATTTCCCCGGCGAGTCTTCGAGGGTGTCGACGATATCGTGGTAAGCCCGGGTGTGTCGCTCGCAGAACCTGCAATCAAGCGTGCACTGGACGAACACGTTCCGGTGTGCGGAGACATCGAGCTGTTCGCGCGCGCCGTCGGCGCGACCCCGGTGGTGGCCATCACCGGCTCCAATGGCAAGAGCACGGTGACGACGATGGTTGCCGACATGCTGCGCACCGACGGCCGGCGCGTCGGCGTTGGCGGCAATCTCGGCATGCCGGCGCTTTCCCTGCTGCAAGGCGAACGCCCGGAGGTGTACGTGCTGGAGCTCTCGAGCTTTCAGCTCGAAACCACCGAGTCCCTGGAACCGAGGGTTGCTGCGCTCCTCAACGTGAGCGCCGACCACATGGATCGGTATGCCGATGTCGACGAGTACGCGCGCGTCAAGGCGCGTATTTTCGCCGGTCGTGGTGCCATGGTGTTGAATCGTGATGACCCGAGAGTCGCTGCCTTGGCGAGGAGCGATCGCCAGGTGATCTTCTACACGCTCGACACGCCCGGGCCGGACGAGTTCGGTGTGCGTCGCGTTGATGATCGCGAATTTCTGTGTGCGGGTGAGGCGCCCGTGATTGCCGCCGACGCGCTTGCGGTCGTGGGCCGGCACAATGTCGCCAACGCGCTCGCGGCCATGGCCATTGCAAGCGTGCTTGGTGTCTCCCACGATGCCATGGCGCGCGTGCTCGAGCGCTTTCGCGGTCTTGCCCATCGTTGCCAGCTGGTCGCCGAAGCCGACGGGGTCCGCTGGTACGACGATTCGAAGGCCACCAACGTGGGCGCGGCGGTGGCGGCCATCCGTGGCCTCGGTGCTGCAGGTCCGTTGATACTCATCGCCGGCGGTGATTCAAAGGGCGCGGACTTTTCCGCCCTCGAGGCGCCGATTCGCGCGCACGTGCGACTCGCGCTTCTTATCGGCCGCGACGCCGCGCGTATCGCCGCGGTGGCCGACGGCGTCGTCGAAACCCGCCGCGTCGATAGTATGGCCGAGGCTGTTGAAATCGCCCACGAGCGCGCGCTGCCCGGCGACGGTGTGTTGCTGGCGCCCGCCTGCGCGAGCTTCGACATGTATGCGAACTTCGAGGCGCGCGGCGACGCGTTCGTCTCCGAGGTTCGCCGAGTGCTGTCGGCATGAGCGCCGTGCGCGCACAACAGGCATGGTCACATGAGCAGATCGAGCAGATCCGTGGCTTGTGGCAGCGCTACGACGCGCAGCTCGTCGTCGCGGTGCTGGTGCTCATGGGCGTCGGCCTGGTCATGGTGGCATCGGCTTCCATCTCCATAGCGACGCGCGAGCTCGGCGAACCGCTCTACTTTTTCTGGCGGCAGTGCGTGTTCGTGCTCATCGGCCTCACGGCGATGCTTCTCGCCACGCGCACGCCCCTTGAACTCTGGCACCGTGCGAGTCCGTTCCTGCTCGGTATCGGCGTGCTGCTGCTCGCACTCGTATTCGTGCCAGGTATTGGCCGGGAAGTGAACGGCAGCATGCGCTGGATCGGCATCGGACCAATCAATTTGCAGCCGTCGGAGCCCATGAAGCTTGCCATGGTGCTCTACCTCGCCGGCTACCTCGTGCGAAGGCGTGAGCTCGTGCAGAACACCGCCGGTGGTTTCATCCGGCCTATGTCGATGCTCGCGCTGATCGGTGTGCTGCTTCTACTCGAGCCCGACTACGGCGCCACCGCCGTGTTATTCGCGACCGCGCTGGGCATGTTGTTCCTCGGCGGCGTGCCCTTTTGGAGCTTCGTGGGCTGGGCGTCTTTCGTCACCGTCAGCATGGCTGTCATGGTGATGGCGGCACCGTATCGCGTGGAGCGCATGCTGACGTTCCTGAATCCCTGGGCTGATCCTTTCGGTAGCGGTTTTCAGCTGACCCAAGCGCTCATCGCCATCGGCAGTGGCGAGTGGTTCGGCGTCGGGCTCGGCTCGAGCGTGCAGAAGCTCTTCTACTTACCCGAGGCGCATACGGATTTTCTTTTCGCGGTGCTCGCCGAGGAGCTCGGAATGGCGGGCGTGCTCGTGGTCATCGTGTTGTTCACTTTCATTGTCTGGCGCGCGATCGCCATCGGCAGCCGTGCCGAGCGTGTCGGGCACGGCTACGGCGCGCATCTCGCCTACGGTGTGGGATTGCTCGTCGGTTTGCAGGCCTTCGTCAACATCGGTGTGAACATGGGCATCTTGCCGACCAAAGGACTGACCTTGCCGCTGATGAGCTACGGCGGCTCCAGTCTGATCATGAACTGCTTTGCCGTCGGGCTCGTGATGCGCGTCGATCACGAGCTCAGGAGACGGCGGTGAACAAGGCCGGCGAACAGGTGTCGGTTCTGATCATGGCCGGTGGCACCGGCGGGCACGTTTTCCCGGCACTTGCCGTCGCTAGACTGCTCAACCGCGAAGGTGTGCACGTCGTCTGGCTCGGAACCCCCGAAAGCTTCGAGTCGCGGCGCATACCCGGAACCGGTATTCCCTTCTACGAGGTGCCGGTGAAACCGTTGCGCGGCAAAGGCTGGCTCGGCTGGCTGCAGGCGCCGTTCGCCCTGTTGCGCGCGCTGGCGCTCGCGCTGCGCGCGCTCAGGCGACTGTCGCCGGATCTGGTGCTGGGCATGGGCGGTTACGCAACCGGGCCCGGCGGCGTGGCCGCAAGGCTGCTGGGGAAGCCGCTCGTGATTCACGAGCAGAATGCCGTGCCGGGTCTGACCAACCGGCTGCTGGCGCGCATTGCCACCCGCGTGCTGGAAGCATTCCCCGGTAGCTTTCCGGCCGGCCGCCGCGCCCGCCATACGGGCAATCCGGTGCGCGAGGAGGTGGCACGCGTGCCCGCACCGGAGCAGCGCCTTCGCGGGCGCACCGGAGCGCTGCGTGTGCTGGTGCTCGGCGGTAGCCAGGGCGCCAGGATTCTGAACGAGCTGTTGCCCTCGGCGATTGCCGGGCTTTCCGATCCGGGCATTGTCGACGTACGCCATCAGACCGGCGAAGCACACCTCGAGGACACACGCGCGCGTTATCGCGCGGCTGGCATCGGGGCGGACGCGGTGGCGTTCATCGACGACGTGGCCGGCGCCTATGCGTGGGCCGACCTGGTCGTATGCCGGGCCGGCGCTCTGACCGTCTCGGAACTGGCGGTGGCCGGCGTCGCCTCGGTGCTGGTGCCGTTTCCGTTCGCCGTCGACGACCACCAGACGCGAAACGGTCGTTATCTGGCCGATGCGGATGCGGCGCTGCTCATCGACCAGGGCGATCTGGACGCGCGGCGTCTCGGCGGTCTGCTGGCCGAGTTTCACGGTGCCAGGGATCGGCTCCTGGCGATGGCGATGGCGGCGCGCCGTCTCGGCATGCCCCGCGCCGCGCGCGAGGTCTGCGATTGCTGCCTGGAGCTCGCCCATGTCTGAGCGCCTGCGCACCATCGGCCGCACCTATCGGGCGCTTGCCGACACCGGCGGCGGGCGCGCGAACGCCGATCACGACGTGTGGATGAAACGCGTGCGCCGCGTGCACTTCATCGGCATCGGTGGCGCGGGAATGGGCGGCATCGCCGAGGTTCTGCACACGCTCGGTTTTCAAGTCTCGGGCTCGGATCGCGCCGAAAACGCCATGACCCGTCGCCTGCAGCAGCTCGGTGTGCGCATCCACATCGGGCACCATCCCGAGCACGTCGAAAATTCCGAGGTGGTCGTGATCACCACCGCCATTCCGGAGGAAAATCCGGAGCTGAAAGCAGCTCGCGAGCGGCACATTCCCGTCGTCCCGCGCGCGCAGATGCTCGCCGAGCTGATGCGATTCCGCCATGGCATCGCTGTCGGCGGCACCCACGGAAAGACCACGACCACCAGTCTCGTGGCGAGCCTGCTGGCCGAGGGGGGGCTCGATCCCACCTATGTCATCGGCGGGCGCCTCATCGGCAGCGGCGTCAACGCACGGCTCGGTGCGAGCCGCTATCTGGTGGCGGAAGCTGACGAGAGCGACGCGTCGTTTCTCTACCTGCAACCGATGATGGCGGTGGTCACCAACATCGATGCGGATCATCTGGAAACGTACGGCGGAGACTTCCAGCGTCTCAAGCAAACGTTTCTCGATTTCATCCACCGGCTGCCTTTCTACGGACACGCCGTGCTCTGTTACGAGGATCCGACGATTCGCGATCTGCTGCCAGAGATAGCGAAACCCGCAACCACCTACGGTTTCAGCGAGGAGGCCGATATATACGCCACCGATGTGCGCCAGGTGGACCGGCAAAGCCATTTCAGCGTGCACCGTCGGGACGCCGATTCGGTCATCGACGTGGTGCTGAATCTACCCGGGCGACACAACGTGTTGAATGCTCTCGCTGCAATCGCCGTCGCCCGCGAGCTCAACGTGGACGACCGGGCCATCGGTCGTGCGCTTGCAGGCTTCGAGGGAATTTCACGACGCTTTCAAGTTTACGCAACCCTCGCGAGTCCCGCGGGGGCCATCACCCTGGTGGACGACTACGCCCATCATCCGAAAGAGATCGCCGCGACGCTGGAGGCGGTGCGCGCGACCTGGCCCGGGCGCCGTCTGCTGGTGGTATTTCAGCCGCACCGGTATACGCGCACGCGGGACCTGTTCGAGGACTTCAGCCAAGTGCTCGCCGAGGTCGACGCGCTCTTGGTGCTCGAGGTGTATCCGGCCGGCGAAGCCCCCATTCGCGGCGCCGACGGCCGCGCGCTGTGCCGCGCCATCCGTGCCCGTGGCCAGGTCGACCCGGTTTTTGTCGACCGTCTCGACGATCTGCCCGCAATGCTGCCTGGGATGCTCGAAGCGGACGACGTGCTGCTGATCCTCGGGGCGGGCGATATCGGCAGTCTCGCTCCGCAGCTCGCCGAGTCTTGGGCGGCGCCGGCGCGGGCGCAGGAGGGCGGGGGCGCGTCATGAGCGTCCCTTTGAGCAACGTGGAGCAACAACGCGGAGAATTGCGCATCGACGAGCCGATTTCGCGGCATACCGCGTGGGGTATCGGCGGGCCGGCCAGGCAGTTCTACCGTCCGGTGGACATTGCCGACCTGGCGGCCTTTCTGCGCGGTCTTCCCGACGGCGAAACGATTTTCTGGCTGGGACTCGGCAGCAATGTGCTGGTGCGCGACGGCGGCTTCGACGGCACTGTCATTGCGACCGACGCGCTCGACGCCATCGCCGTCGTCGACGACACCCGTGTGCGCGTCGAAGCCGGCGTGGCGTGTCCGAAAGTGGCAAAGTTCTGTGCCGCCCGGAATTTGAGCGGTAGCGAGTTCTTTGCCGGCATACCGGGCTCGGTCGGCGGGGCACTCGCGATGAATGCCGGCGCTTTCGGTGGAGAGACCTGGGATCTGGTGGTTTCGGTGGAGACCATCGACCGCGACGGGCGCTGCCATCGCCGCGACGCGGCTGCGTACAGCGTCGCGTATCGAAGCGTGTCGGGGCCCGGCGAGGAATGGTTCACGGCCGCGGAGCTCCAGCTCGCGCGCGACGAGGATCGCGGCGCCGCGGCGCGCATTCGGGAGCTGCTGCGCCGGCGCGCCGAAACCCAGCCGATGGGCACGCGTAACTGTGGTTCGGTGTTTCGAAACCCGCCGGGCGACTACGCGGCGCGACTCATCGAAGCCAGCGGACTCAAAGGCGAGCGCATCGGCAACGCGGTGGTGTCGGAGAAGCACGCCAATTTCATTATCAATACCGGTGGTGCCACGGCCGCCGACGTGGAGTCGCTCATCGAGCGGGTCGCAACGCGGGTTGCCGAGGAAAGCGGCGTGCGCCTCGAGCGCGAGGTACGCATCGTCGGCCGAGGGCCGGACGAAGGAGTATCGCGGTGATCTCGGCAATGCGCCTGGCACTGCGCAGAAACGTTCTGATCGCTGCCCTGCTGTTGGGGCTCGCGGCCGCTGCCTGGCCATTGGCCGAGCGCCTCCAGGGGCACACCGTGAACTCGGTGCGGGTCGCCGGCGAGTTCAAGTACGTATCGCGCGACGTCCTCGAGCAGGTGGTCGCCGATCAGATTACCAAGGGCTTTTTCGAAGTCGACGTGGAGGCCGTGCGCGCTGCCTCGCGTGCCCTTCCGTGGGTGCGCGAGGCGTCGGTTCGCCGCGTGTGGCCCGACAGCCTGCACGTGGCCATCGTCGAGCGCGAGCCGGTGGCGCGATGGAACGGCGAGATGCTGATGGAGGCCGATGGGACGCTCTTCGAGCCACATGGCAGGGCGTCGAAGCTCGACCTGCCGCAGCTTCACGGTCCGCCACAGAGTGAGCGCGAGGTGCTCGCGGCTCACGGCCGTTTTCGCACCGTGCTCGGGCCGCTTGGCGGCGGCATCGAGAGTCTCGAGCTGCACGATCGCGGCGGCTGGCACCTCAAGCTCGCGAACGGCACGACGCTGGTGCTCGCCGACGGTCAGGATGCCGCCACCCTCAAGCGCTTTGCGCGCGCCGCCGCCAGGGAAATCGCCGAGCATCTGGATCAAATCGAGCAGGTGGATCTTCGCTATGCGGGCGGATTCGCCGTGCGCTTGAAAAAGGTTCCCGAAAAGGGCAGCGAGGGCTGAGTCCGGTGAAGAAGACCGACAAAAAACTGATCGTGGGTCTTGATATCGGCACGTCGAAGGTTTGCGCCGTTGTCGGTGAGGTATCGGATGACGACGTTATCGAGGTCATCGGTATCGGCATTCATCCGTCCAGGGGCCTGAAGAAAGGCGTGGTGGTCAATATCGAATCCACGGTGCAATCGATACAGCGCGCCGTGGAAGAGGCCGAGCTGATGGCGGGCTGTCAGATCAATTCGGTCTACGCTGGAATCGCCGGCAACCATATTCGCAGCCTCAACTCCCACGGCATCGTCGCCATCCGGGACAAGGAGGTGACTCCAGGCGATGTCGATCGGGTCATCGACGCCGCGCGTGCGGTGGCAATCCCGGCCGATCAAAAGATCATTCACATCCTGCCCCAGGAATTCATTATCGATAACCAGGAAGGCATCAAGGAGCCGGTCGGCATGTCCGGCGTGCGCTTGGAGTCGAAGGTGCATATGGTCACCGGCGCGGTCAGCGCGGCGCAGAACATTATTAAATGTGTGCGCCGTTGCGGGCTCGACGTCGACGACATCATTCTTCAGCAGCTCGCATCGAGCTATTCCGTTCTGCTCGATGACGAGAAAGAGCTCGGCGTGTGCCTGGTAGATATCGGTGGCGGCACGACCGATATTGCCGTATTCACCGAAGGCGCCATTCGCCATACGGCGGTCATCCCGATCGCCGGTGACCAGGTCACCAATGACATCGCGGTGGCGCTCAGGACACCCACCCAGAACGCCGAAGAGATCAAGATCAAGTACGCGTGCGCGCTGGCGCAGCTCGCCACCGCGGACGAAAGTATCGAGGTGCCGAGCGTCGGCGAACGCCCCCCGCGCCGGCTCGCGCGTCAGACCCTTGCCGAGGTCGTCGAGCCCCGCTACGAGGAACTGCTGACGCTCGTGCAGGCGGAGCTGCGTCGAAGTGGATTCGAGGATCTGATCGCCGCCGGCGTCGTGCTTACGGGCGGAAGCTCCAAGATGGAAGGATTGATGGAGCTCGCCGAAGAAATTCTTCATATGCCGGTGCGCATCGGCGTACCGCATACCGTGTCCGGTCTTTCGGACGTGGTTCGAAATCCAATCTATGCCACCGGAGTCGGCCTGCTTCTGTTCGGGCACAAGAACATGCACGAGCGGGGCGGGGAAAGCTTATCGGGTGGTGGGCTGAAGGCTGTCTGGGAACGCATGAAGAGTTGGTTCCAGGGTAATTTTTAAAGGTGTAACTCACCTCTACATCGGAGGGGATACGATGTTTGAACTGGTAGAAGCGTATAGTCAAAGTAGTGCTGTCATTCGTGTGATAGGTATCGGAGGCGGCGGCGGCAACGCGGTCGAGCACATGCTGACGTCCAACATCGAAGGCGTCGAATTCGTGTGTGCAAATACCGATGCGCAGGCACTTAACAAGTCCTCTGTGCGCACCGCGCTGCAGTTGGGCAACAACGTGACCAAGGGACTCGGTGCGGGTGCGAACCCGGACGTCGGGCGTCAGGCTGCACTCGAGGATCGTGATCGAATCGTCGATCTGCTCGAGGGTTCCGACATGGTCTTCATCACCGCCGGCATGGGTGGAGGAACCGGCACCGGCGCGTCGCCGATTGTCGCGCAGCTTGCCAAGGAACTGGGCGTTTTGACCGTTGCGGTCGTTACCAAACCCTTTCCTTTCGAGCTCAAGCGGCGCATGAAAATTGCCGAGGACGGCATCGCGGAGCTCAGCCAGCACGTGGACTCGCTTATCACGGTGCCGAACGAGAAGCTGTTGAGCGTGCTGGGGGGCGGGATCACACTGCGGGATGCATTCAAGGCCGCCAACGATGTGCTGCACGGCGCGGTGCAAGGTATCGCGGAACTGATCACCCGGCCTGGCATGATCAACGTCGATTTTGCCGACGTACGCACGGTCATGTCGGAAAAGGGACGCGCCATGATGGGATCGGGGCGTTCGGTTGGCGAAGAGCGCGCGCGCAAGGCAGCCGAAGCGGCCATTGCCTGCCCGCTCCTCGAGGACGTGAATCTGAGCGGCGCCCGGGGAATTCTCGTCAACGTGACCGCCGGACCGGATCTCGGCATGGACGAGTTTGCCGAGGTGGGCGAGGCGATCGGTGAGTTCGCGTCCGAGAACGCCCTGGTGGTCATCGGCACGACCCTGGACGAGGAGGTCAAAGACGAGCTCCGCGTAACGGTCGTCGCCACCGGGCTCGGCCAGGACAATGTGCGCATGGAGCGCGACATGCGCCTCGTTGCCCAGGCTGCCGGCAGCGATGTGGACTACAAGCGGTTCGATATGCCGACGGTCATGCGCAAGCAGCCGGCCCGGGACAAAGAGCCGGTGGCCGCCGTCGACACGGATTCCGAGTATCTGGATATTCCGGCCTTCCTACGACGGCAGGCCGACTAGGAACCGGGTGCAAATTTGGTCGTTGTCCGGGCCAAGGGGGCCCGGACGGGCGAACGGCCCCACGCGCATGCTTTAGGATCGGCAACCGGGAGCGCCGCTTGGTCTCGGAACCGTCTATAGTTCTCTCTATGGTGCCCCGAGCGACATTGTGGGAGCGGTTGGTTCGCGCCCCTGGACAATCTGTGCTAGCATTTTTCCCGTTCCGCGGGACGAAATTGGTGGCCTCGAACCGATCGTCACCAGTAACAATCGAGATACATTCAGAACACTCATTCCGCGCCGGTCCGGGGGGAGCACAGCAGTAATGATCAGGCAGCGCACGCTGAAAAATGTTATTCGTGCCACCGGCGTTGGTTTACATACCGGCGAAAAAGTTTACCTGACCTTAAGACCCGCACCCGCCAACAGCGGCATCCGCTTTCGCCGAGTGGACCTCGACCCCGTAGTCGAGATCAAGGCCAGTCCCGAAAACGTCGGAAGCACGACGCTCTCCACCAGCTTGAGCGCGGGCGACGTGCAAGTGTCGACGGTGGAGCACCTGCTTTCCGCCATGGCGGGGCTAGGAATAGACAATGCCTATGTCGATCTGAGCGCCGAAGAAGTGCCCATTATGGACGGCAGTGCCGGGCCATTCGTCTTTCTCATTCAGTCCGCCGGCGTCGAGGAGCAGAACGCCCCGAAGCAGTTCATTCGCATCAAGCGCCCGATAAGGGTAGAAGAAGAGGACAAATGGGCCCAGGTCGAGCCCTTCGACGGCTTCAAGGTGTCCTTCGCCATCGAATTCAATCATCCCGTATTCAGCGAGTGCCGCAACGAGGCTTCGGTGGATTTCTCCACCATCTCTTTCGTCAAGGAGGTGAGCAGGGCGCGCACCTTCGGCTTTCGTTGCGACCTGGAGGCGTTACACGCGAACAATCGCGCGCTCGGCGCGAGTGTCGACAACGCCATTGTCGTGGACGACTACAGGGTTCTGAATGACGACGGGCTGCGCTACGACGACGAGTTCGTCAAGCACAAGGTGCTCGATGCCATCGGCGACCTGTATCTTCTCGGGCACAGCCTCATTGGTGCCTTCAGTGGGTACAAATCCGGGCACGCGTTGAACAACAAGCTGCTGCGCGCATTGCTCGCAGACGAGAGCGCATGGGAGATGGTGACCTTCGACGAAGGTGTCGACGCGCCGATCATTTTCATGCAACCCGTTTCCGCCGGCTGAGCCGGCGCGAAGCCACCCGGGACGACGGGCGGTGCTGGACGCGCCGGCGGCCTTGCGGTACAAGTTTAGCGATTAAAGAATGAGAATCGGGGTTGGACGGGAAGGGCGACCGACGCCCGCGGGTCCCACGCCGGGCCGTCCCACAAACCGAGAAAATATGACCGTCAGTCGCGCTCTCGGCCGGACGCTTTGCCCGCTAGGCGCATCAGGGCGCTCGCCAGCGCCGGGCTGTCGGACGAGGCCCGGGCGACGCTCTCGATGAGCGCTGCGGAACGGCGCGAGAGCCGGGGTCGCGGCCGGGGCGGCGGCGCGACGGACGATTCCGTCGGACGGGTCACGATTTGCACCCTTGCGAGCTGCGGGTTTTCCAGGCGCTCGCGCAAATGGTCTAGAATTTGGGGGGTCAGGTAGCGGACACGGGATGACCAGGCGGGTGACGCCGCCACCAGGGTCACGGTCTCGCCGCTGACGGCGGCAACGCTGACGTGGCTCTTGAGGGGGTCCCCTAGGACCTCGCCGAGGGCGTTGTCAGCGGCGCGCAGCCGATGCGAGGCGGCCATGAGCCGCCCGAGCGGCGTGAGGCGGTTGGCGAGCAGCTGGCGGACCGAGATGAACGGAACGCCACTCATGTCCGGAACCTGGCTAAGAATAATGTGATCGGGTTCGCGGCCTGCAGGAGCGGGGGCGGAATCGCGTCGACGGATCGGCGTTCCCGGCAAAACATATAATCGGCCCGTATGGAAATTATTTTCATCTCCAGCAGCCGGCGAAGCGGCCGGCGAGCGCACTTCGGCAACGCGGCCGTATTATCGCTGATCGCGGCCATCATTGCCCTGTGCGCCGGGACTTATTATCTGGGATATCGCTCGGTGCCCGTCGCGGCCGATCCCGGCCCCGAGCTCTATGCGGCCGCCTGGCAGGCGGAGGTCCTTCGCCAGCGTGACCAGGTCAAAACGGCCATCGGCGACGCGGAGCACAATCTCGATGCCCTGGCGCTCAGAATGGGTGAAATTCAGTCCCGCGTAGTGCGTCTCGACGCGCTCGGCAGGCGGTTGGTGGAAATGGCCAACCTGGACGCCGAGGAGTTCAATTTCAACGAACCGCCGGCCCGGGGTGGTCCCGATCTGGTCACCGAGCGCGAACCTTTCGAAGTGCCGGATTTTCTGGCTTCGCTCGAGGAGCTGGTTCAAATGCTGGAGGATCGCGAGCCGAAGCTCGCCGTGGTCGAAGGCACGCTCATGAACCGCAAGCTGCATGCCGAGGTCTTTCCCACCGGCCGCCCGGTGAACAAGGGTTGGATTTCGTCGGTGTTCGGCTGGCGCAACGACCCCATGACGGGAAAGCGTGCCTTCCATGAGGGTATCGATTTTGCCGGCCGAGCCAATAGCGAAGTGGTCGCGGTCGCCGCCGGCGTGGTTGTCTGGTCTGGAAAACGCTGGGGATTCGGTAATACCGTTGAGATCAATCACGGCAACGGCTATTCCACCCTCTATGCCCACAACAAGAAAAACCTCGTCAAGGTCGGTGAGACGGTCAAAAAAGGTCAGGTCCTCGCGCTGCTCGGCTCCACCGGCCGTTCCAACGGACCCCACGTGCATTTCGAGGTGCGCAGAAACGGCAAGGCCGTCAATCCCATCAAGTTTGTCCGCGCGACGCGTTAGCCCGCCGATCGCCCCAGAACGGGGGTTGCTTTTTCCGGCGGCGAGCCCCATGTCTGTCTCTCCGGACCGTCGCGGTGCCGGCATGCAGGGTATTGTCTTGACAAACGCCGGCAGGTAACCATCATCACCCCAGGTCGTCGGGCGCATCCCGTAGGCGGAGCGCGCGCAAACCGAGCATCGGAATGATCACGAAGGTAATCAGGAAAATCGTCGGCAGCCGCAATGAACGGCAGGTGCGGCGCATGTTCAAGACGGTCGAGCACATCAATGCCCTCGAGGCCGATATCCAGAATCGCTCGGACGCCGAGCTCCGATCCAGAACAGACGAGTTTCGTGCACGCCGCGCCGACGGCGAGTCGCTGGAAAAGCTGTTGCCCGAGGTCTTCGCCACGGTCCGCGAGGCGGCTCGGCGAACGCTCGACATGCGCCACTTCGACGTGCAGCTGGTCGGCGGCATCGCGCTGCACGAGGGTCACATCGCCGAGATGCGCACCGGCGAAGGCAAGACCCTGGTGGCGACCCTGCCGGCTTACCTGAACGCGCTTGACGGCGACGGGGTGCACATCGTCACCGTCAACGACTATCTGGCGCGGCGCGATGCCGAGTGGATGGGCCAGATTTACGAGTTTCTCGGCATGCGCACCGGCGTCGTTGTGCCCGGCATGCTCCCCCAGGAAAAGCAGGAAGCCTATTCCGCGGACATCGTATATGGCACCAACAACGAGTACGGCTTCGACTATTTGCGCGACAACATGGCGTTCATGGCGGCGGAACGCACCCAGGGGCGACTGCACTACGCCATCGTTGACGAGGTCGATTCGATTCTCATCGACGAAGCACGTACGCCGCTGATTATATCGGGACCCACCGACGAGAACTCCGATCTGTACGTACGCGTCAATCGACTCATACCTCACCTGAAACGCCAGGAAGTCGAGGACGGGCCCGGTGACTTCTCCGTCGACGAGAAATCGAGGCAGGTCTATCTCACCGAGGAAGGCCACCAGCGGGTGGAGCAGCTGCTCGAAGAGGAGAACCTGCTGGAAGCCGGCCAGAGTCTCTACGACGCCAGCAACATCGTGCTCATGCACCACTTGATGGCGGCGCTGCGCGCGCACGCGCTGTTCACCCTGAACGTCGACTACATCGTCAAGGATGGTGAGATCGTCATCGTCGACGAGTTCACAGGGCGAACGATGCCCGGACGCCGCTGGTCCGAGGGACTTCACCAGGCGATGGAGGCCAAGGAAGGCGTTCCAATTCAAAACGAGAACCAGACACTCGCCTCGATCACCTTCCAGAACTACTTCCGGCTCTACGACAAGCTGGCCGGCATGACGGGCACGGCGGACACCGAGGCGCCCGAGTTTCATCAAATCTACGGGCTCGAAGTCATCGTGATCCCGACGCACATGGATATGGTCCGCGAGGACTATCCCGATCTCGTGTATCTCACCAAGGATGAGAAGTTCGAAGCGATACTCGAGGACATCCGCGACTGCAGAAAACGGGGTCAGCCGGCACTGGTCGGAACGGCGTCGATCGAAACGTCCGAGTATCTGTCCGGGCTGCTCACCAAGGAGAGCATTCCGCATCAGGTTCTCAACGCCAAACAGCATGCCCGCGAGGCCGAGATCATCATTCAGGCGGGCCGACCCGGAACAATCACCATTGCAACGAACATGGCGGGCCGCGGAACCGACATCGTGCTTGGCGGTAATCTGCAGGCGGAGCTAGAGCAACTGGGCGGAACCGATGCGGCGGCCGTCGAGAAGCATCGCGCCGAATGGCAGGAACGCCACGACGCCGTGCTGGAAGCAGGCGGGCTGCATATCATCGGCACCGAGCGACACGAATCGAGACGCATCGACAATCAGCTACGCGGCCGCTCGGGCCGCCAGGGCGATGTTGGCTCGAGTCGCTTTTATCTTTCGCTGGAAGACGACCTCATGCGCATTTTCGCATCGGACCGCGTGTCGGCGATCATGCAGAAGCTCGGGATGCAGCGCGGCGAGGCCATCGAGCATCCCTGGGTCACCAAGGCTATCGAAAACGCGCAGCGCAAGGTCGAGAGCCGAAACTTCGATATTCGTAAGCAGCTGCTGGAATACGACGACGTCGCCAACGATCAGCGTAAGGAAGTGTATGCGCTGCGCAACGAGCTCATGAGTGAAGACGATGTCTCCGATCGCATCGCACAGATCCGTGAAGATGTACTGACCGAAGTCATCAACACGCACATTCCACCCCAGAGTCTCGACGAGCAATGGGACGTGCCCGGTCTCGAAGAATCGATCAAGCGCGAGTTCGACATGGAGCTGGACATTTCGGGATGGCTGGAATCGGACGAGTCGCTCCATGAAGAGCCGCTGCGCCAGCGGATTCTCGACGAGATTACGGCCGCTTACGATGAAAAGAAACGCCTCGCCGGTGAAGAGATCATCCGCAACTTCGAAAAGGCGGTCATGCTGCAAGTGCTCGACGCCGCCTGGAAGGAGCATCTGGCAGCCATGGACTATCTGCGACAAGGCATTCATCTGCGTGGTTATGCGCAGAAGAATCCCAAGCAGGAGTACAAGCGCGAAGCTTTCGAAATGTTCAACGGCCTGACGGTACGCATCAAGTACGAGGTCATCAATCTCGTCTCGAAGGTGCGCGTGCGCGAGGAATCGGACGTGGAAGCGATGGAGGCGCAGCGGCGCAGGCAGGCCCCCGTGTCGGCCTTTCATCCCGCCGCCGAGGCGCTCGCGGGCGACGTCGCAGAAGCCGACCCGGTGGCTGCGGCCGTGGCCGACGATGTCGCGAAATCCAACACGCCCTTCAAGCGCCCGGGCCGCAAAATCGGTCGCAACGAGCCCTGTCCTTGCGGCTCGGGCAGAAAATACAAACAATGCCACGGACGTATTAACTGAATGGCGCTTTCCCCTGGGGGGTAATCGCGGGCGCCAACGCGGTGTCAGCATATGGCGGTTGGACTGAGCGGCGAAATCGATCCGAAGCCCGTGGCCGGCGTGCGCCTGGGCAGTGCGTCGCTCGGCGTGCGTCGCGAGCCCCGAGACGACCTCACGATCATCGAGCTCGCCACGAATAGTCGCGCGGCCGCGGTCTTCACGCGCAATGTCTTCTGTGCCGCGCCGGTCGAAGTGGCCCGCGAGCATCTCGCCAGGCAGGCGCCGCGCTATCTGCTCATCAATGCCGGAAATGCCAATGCCGGAACCGGCTCCGAAGGCGTGGAGAATGCGCGCCGCTGCTGCCGGGCACTCGCGGAACGAACGGGCACGTCCGTCGAGCAGGTGCTGCCGTTCTCGACCGGCGTGGTCGGTGAGCCTCTCGACGTGACGCGTTTTCCCGAAGCCATCGACACCGCGCTCGCCGCGCTCCATGCGGACGGATGGGTCCGCGCTGCCCGCGCAATCATGACCACCGACACGGTGGCCAAGGGCGTGTCGCGGCAGTTCGATGTCGACGGCACGACGCTGACGGTGACGGGTATCGTCAAGGGCGCCGGAATGATTCGACCCGATATGGCTACCATGTTGGCATTCATCGCCACTGATGCAGCGGTGGCGCAATCGGTGCTCGACGACTGCCTCGGGCATGCCGTCGCGCGTTCCTTCAATCGCATCACCGTCGATGGCGACACGTCCACCAACGATGCCTGCATCTTGATGGCCACGGGCGCTGCCGGTGGCGCGGAGATCGCAGATCCGGCGGCCAGCGGCGCCGACGCCCTGCGCGCCGCGGTCTCGCAGGTGTGCACCTGGCTCGCTCACGCAATTGTTCGCGACGCCGAAGGGGCTACCAAGTTCATTACCATCACCGTCGAGGAGGGCCGTGACGAGAGCGAGTGTCTGGGCCTTGCCTATGCGATCGCACATTCGCCGCTCGTGATGACCGCGATGTACGCGAGCGATGCGAACTGGGGTCGCATACTCGCGGTCGTCGGCCGCGCGGGGCTTGACGGCCTCGACATCGATGCGGTGCGCATTCATCTCGGTGACGTGTGCATCGTATCCAATGGTCGTCGCGCCGCGGATTACACCGAGGAGCAGGGCGAGCGCGTCATGCGCGAAGACGAGATCGGCATCACCGTCTCACTCGGCCGCGGAGCGGCCGGGGCCACCGTCTGGACTTCGGATCTGTCCCACGAGTACGTCACCATCAACGCCGAGTACCGCACCTGAAGCGACGAGTTCATGTGGCCGCGGGCGTGCTCGCCAATGCGCGCGGTGAGATCCTGGTTGCCAGGCGAAGCGACGACGTCCATCAGGGCGGCCTGTGGGAATTTCCCGGCGGCAAGGTGGAACCGGGCGAGTCGAGCCCGCAGGCGCTCGCGCGCGAGCTCGAAGAAGAGCTCGGCATCCGGCTCGAGTCGGCGCGGCCGTTGATCCGCGTGCGTCACGACTACTCCGACGCTCGAGTGCTGCTCGACGTGTGGCGCGTGACCGCCTGGCACGGTTCCGTCCACGGGCGGGAGGGCCAAGTCATTCGCTGGCTGAACGCGGATGCCATGCCCCGGTTACCCATGCCGCGCGCGGACGTGCCGGTCGTCGCGGCGGTGCGGTTGCCGGACTGCTATTTGATTACGCCGCAACCGGCACCCGATCGCGGTGAATTTCTCGCCGCGCTTCGCGCCAGCGTCGAGGCGGGTGTACGCCTGGTCGCATTGCGGGCCAAGTCGACTGCGGACGCTGAGCTCGTGTCGCTCGCTCGCGAAGCCGTCGCGATCTGCCGGGCTCGTGGTGCCCGCATGCTCATCAATGCCGACCCGGCGCTGCTCGAGGCGAGCGACGCTGACGGCGTGCATCTGGCGAGCGCGCGCTTGATGGCGGCGACGAAGCGGCCGATTGCCACGGGCAAGTGGCTGGCCGCGTCCTGCCACGACGCCGATGAGCTTGCGCAGGCGGTTCGCATCGGGGTCGATTTCGCGGTGCTGTCACCGGTCGCGGCGACGCCGAGCCACCCGCACGCGCGAGCCCTGGGGTGGAACGGGTTTCAGGAGATGGTCGAGAAGGTCAATCTGCCGGTGTTCGCGCTCGGCGGCATGGGGCGGGGCGATCTCGACGAGGCCTGGGCGCATGGCGCCCAGGGAATTGCCGCGATGCGGGCGCTGTGGAAGGCGGATGCGCACGCCGGCGCGCCTTCGCAATCGCGTTAACGCTCCAGATATTGGAGCTTATCCGGAACGTCCTCCCACTCGGCCGCGTCGGGCGGCGCATCGATCTTTTCGGTGAGCACCGGCCACTCCTTGGAAAGCTCCGCATTGAGCTCGAGAAAATGCTGTTGGTCTTCACGCAGGTCGTCCTCGGAGACGATGGCGTCTACCGGGCACTCGGGCTCGCACAGCGTGCAGTCGATGCACTCCTCCGGATCGATGACCAGATAGTTCGGCCCTTCATGGAAGCAATCCACGGGACACACTTCGACACAGTCGGTGTACTTGCATTTGATACAACTCTCGAGAACGACGAATGTCATTGGCTATCAATCCTGGGGGGTCGGCTTCGAGGAAGCGGCTTATCTTACTGTTGTTTGCCGGTACTTACGAGTCCCGGGACGGCCCGCAAACGGGCTAGGTTCAATGCTTTCAGGGTTGTTTCCGGCTCTCGCCTTCAGCGACGTTCCGCTTCCACGGAGGCGGCCAGCGGCCGCAGATCCGCCGGTAGCGGATAGTCCGGATACTGCGACCGGAACGCGCGAAGATTGATCCGTGCAGCAGCCGGGTCGCGCGCGTCGACGAGCCGTTCGATGAAGCGCAGCCAGGCGGCCGGGTCGGACTGCACCGCGCGTTCGGGCAGCGCGTCCTCGGACGCGTCCAGCGGTTTGCGCGCCTGGCCCATGGCCGACACGGGCGCGTCGTCTTGCACCGCGGGGCGACCGGTCACGGGGGCTCGCGGCATGGACTCGGTCGCGCTGCTTATGGGCTGCTTCGGCTGCGCTGCGGACTCGGCGGCGCGCTTGCTTTCGAGCGCGTCGTCGCTTCGCTGCATGCGCCGGTCGGCCTCCTCGGGCGCTTCGAAGCGACCGGTGCGATCGGGTCGGTCGGCGGCGGGCGACTCGCGCCGCAGCGTGCCGATCGCCTGGTCGCCGGCTCCCGCGCGCTCGGGCGAGCGCGCGCGGGACTCGAGCGACTCGGCCGGTGTCGGGGCCCTGACCGCGGCCGGCGCCTGCTCCAGGGCCAGCCCTCCCTCGCGCTCGCCATCGACCTCGAGCGGCGGCTCGCGGGTCGCGTCCGGGACCATCAGCACCACGCTAACCGACAGCACCAGCACCGCGGCGAGTGAGGTCGGTACCATCCAATGGCGGGCAAAGGGGCTGTGAACGCGCCCGCGCTTGGCGGCCACCGCGCGATGTGCCTGGGCACGAATGTGTGCGTCGAGAGCCGCGTCGGGTTGCTCGCCGGCATCGCGCCGGTACAGGCGCGATAGCTCGGAGTCACCCTCGAGGTACTCTTTCAGCATCTCATCGTCGCGCTCTCGCGGGCTCATGGGGGGTTCTCCGGGTCGTTGCCCACCTCGTCGGTCACCTTGTCGGCCACCTCGTCGGCCACCTCGTCGGCGAGGGCAGCACGCAGCTTCGACAGCGCGTAGCGCAGTCGGCTCTTGGCAGTTTCCCGACCGACACCGGATACCCTCGCGATGTCGTCGAGGCCGAGGCCGGCTTCCTCATGGAGCAGGAAAACATCGCGCTGCTCCGCCGGTAATGCGGCAAGCAGGTCCCTCAGGCGCGCCGCCTGCCGGTGCGACGCGACACGCCGGTCGGGCTCGTTGGTTGCCTGGGCCACCGGTTGCGCATTCGATTCGTCATCGTCATCCAGGGACACCGTGGCGGCAGCGCCATCCGCCCGGTAGCGATCGATGACCCGATTGCGCGCGATACGGTACAGCCAGGTCGAAAACTTCGCCCGCGGCTGGTAACGATCGCGCGCGCCAATCACCCGCATCCAGACATCCTGGAACGTTTCCTCGGCGGTGCCGCGGCCAGCACAGTGCCGCAGACAGTAGCGAAACAGCGCGCCTTTGTGACGCGCATAGAGCCTGTCGAATGCATCCGTGTCGCCGTCTCGATACCTCAGCATCAAGTCTTCATCGCTCGCTCCGTCCCCGCCCATAGCGGAGCAGACTAACCGCCGAGACGCGGAATGCAAACCCGTGTGGGCGGAGCTTCGCGGCTTGCACCACGCCTGTATTACTAGTAAACGTTGGCCTTGTAGATTCGGGTTAGATCGAATGCCGCTTCTCTTGCA
>JBFICP010000015.1:0-26079 GCA_041581935.1 Gammaproteobacteria bacterium
CGATCTCATCGAGCTGAGGAATCTGGCGGTGGTCGGAAATCTCATCATCGACTCGGCGCTCGCGAGGCGCGAGAGCCGGGGGCTGCACTACACGCTGGATTTTCCCGAGCCGGAAACTTCGGCGCCGCCGGCGGACACCGTGCTCACGCCGCCCCGGGCCTGACCTCGACAGGCAATCCGGCCCCTCCAGGCGCACGCACGCTTTAAAGGGCCGAAGTCGCGATGCGGAGCATGGCTCAGGCTCGCGACAGCGGAAATGCCATCACCGACTCGATGCAGGTTTCGCCAGCGGCGACCATGAAAAGCCGCTCGAGGCCCACGGCAACACCGGCGCAGTCCGGCATGCCATGGGCCAGCGCGGCCAGCAATCGTTCGTCCACCGGCATCGGCGCCAGTCCGAGCCGCTCGCGCGTGTCGATGTCGGCCGCGAAGCGACGCCGTTGCTCGGCCGCGTCGGTGAGCTCGTGATACCCGTTGGCGATCTCGATGCCATTCACGAACAGCTCGAAGCGCGCCGCCACCGGAGGGCTGCCCTCGTGGACCCGCGCCAGTGCCGCCTGGCTCGCGGGATAGTCGTAGACGTAAACGCGACCCTCACCGAGCGCCGGCTGGACCGCGTGACTGAAAAGAAAATCCAGCAGCGTGTCACGTTCCCGGTGCCGCCCGCCGGAGGCATTGAGCCCGGCGGCTTGGGCGCGCGCCGCCAGCTCCTCGGTGCTCGCCGAGAAGGGATCGGGTGCGCCGTGGCGCAGAAATACGTCGCGATAGCTGAGACGGTTGCACGCGCTCGCTGCTCCCAGCAGTCGGTCGAGCAACGCGTCGAGCTCGTCCATGAGCGCGTGATGATCGAGACCCGGCCGGTACCATTCGAGCAGGGTGAACTCGGGATTGTGCAGCCGGCCGCACTCGCCGTCGCGAAATACCCGGCTCACTTGGTAGATGGGACCGCTGCCCGCTGCCAGCAGGCGCTTCATGGCGAATTCCGGAGACGTCTGCAGATACAGGTGCCGATTCGCGGCACCCGCACGGCAGCGGGTCGTGAGGCTCGCGATGTGGATATCGGTGGCGCCGGCGGCCGCCAACACCGGCGTCTCCACCTCGAGCACGCCGCGCTCGGCGAAGAATTGCCGGATGCATGCCAGCCCGCGTGCGCGCAAGCGCAGCGCCTCGAGACCGGCGGCGGGGCGCCAGTCTCGTCGCACATCGTTGCCCGGGTCCGCGCTCACTCCTTGACGCGTGACACGTACTCGCCGGTGCGGGTATCGATCTTGATGAGCTCGCCCTCCTCCACGAACAGCGGCACCTTGACGGTGGCGCCGGTCTCCACGGTGGCCGGCTTGGTGGCGCCGCTCGCGGTATCTCCACGCAAGCCTGGATCGGTGTCGGTGACGGTGAGATTGACGAAGTTCGGCGGCACCACGAGTATCGGCGCGCCGTTCCACAGCGTCACCACGCAGGTGTCCTGCTCTTTGAGCCAGTTGGCGGCGTCAGCGACGGCTTCCTGACCCGCCGTGTACTGCTCGTAACTCGACTCGTCCATGAAGTGCCACTCGGAACCGTCGCTGTAAAGGTACTGGAGCGACATTTCGACGACATCCGCCGCCTCCAGGGTTTCGCCCGATCGGAAGGTGCGCTCCATGACCCGACCGGTTTTCAGATTGCGCAGCTTCACGCGGTTGAATGCCTGGCCTTTGCCGGGCTTGACGAATTCGTTCTC
Organism: Gammaproteobacteria bacterium; assembly: GCA_041581935.1. Classification (GTDB taxonomy): domain Bacteria; phylum Pseudomonadota; class Gammaproteobacteria; order HK1; family HK1; genus JAABYT01. The sequence goes on from JBFICP010000015.1 coordinate 1,718, forward strand.
GATGATCGAGCAGGGGTCGTTGTCGATCATGACCTTGAGACCGCCTTTGAACTCGTTGGTGCTGTAGGTTGCCATTAAATAAATACCATTAATCAGCAGGTTATAGTATTTTAATCAAGTCGTTTATGAAAAACTGTCGACATCTGGCTAAAGTTCCACGGATCAGCCGCCGATATATCACCTGAACGGATTTACCCCCCTCCTCCTCCCTAGTCCGTTCCTTGGCCGAGACCAGAGGTCTCGGCTTTTTTTTTGCGACGTTCCCTCAGTCGCTCGCGACCAGGCGCTCGACGCGCTGCAGACCCCGCGGCAACTTGCGCCCCCGGCGCCCGCGGCCGAGCTGGTAGTGCTCGAGATCCGAGGCCTTCAAGGTCACGTGCCGCTTGCCTGCATGCACGGTGAGCTGGCCGCCCTCGGGCACGACCGCTATCGCGACCACGAATTCCTCCCGGGCCTTGAGCCGCGCCGGTGGTATCTGGATGATCTTGAGTCCCTTGCCGCGCGCGAGCAGCGGCAGCTCCGCGATCTCCGCGAGCAGCAGGTGGCCCGCGGAGGTCACCGCCGCCACCCAGCCGCCGTCCACGTCACGCACCGGCTGCGGCGTCAGCACGCAAGCATTGTTCGGTCGTGTCAGCACCGCCTTGCCCGATTTGTTCTTGGCCTGAAGATCACCGAGTCGCGCCACGAACCCGTAGCCTGCATCCGTGGCCAGCAGGTAGCGGTCGTCGGGTTCGCCGATCATGACGCCGGCGAAGGTCGCGCCGGCCGGTGGCTTGATGCGCCCCGACAGCGGCTCGCCCTGCCCACGCGCCGAAGGCAGCGTGTGCGCCGCCAGGGTATACGCGCGGCCGGTGGAATCCAGGAATACCGCGGCCTGGTTGCTGCGGCCACGATCGGCCGCCTTGAACCCGTCACCGGACTTGTAGGCGAGGCTCAGGGCGTCGACGTCGTGACCCTTGGCGGCCCGTACCCAGCCGCGTTCCGAGAGCACGACCGTGATCGCCTCCGAAGGCACCAGCGTCGTCTGATCCATGGTCTGGGCCGGCGCGCGCTCGACGATCGGCGAGCGGCGCTCATCACCGTAGCGCTCGGCGTCGGCGATGATCTCGTCGCGGATGACTCGCTTGAGTCGCCGCCGATCCTTGAGGGTCTTCTCGAGCGATTGACGTTCCTCGGCGAGCTCCTCCTGCTCGCCGCGGATGCGCATTTCCTCCAGCTTCGCCAGATGACGCAGCCTCAGGTCGAGTATCGCGTCGGCCTGGGTGTCGCTCAGCTCGAAGCGCTTCATGAGAACCGGCTTCGGCTTGTCCTCGTTTCGAATGATCGCAATGACCTCGTCGATATTGAGGAAGGCGATGAGGTAGCCCTCCAGCACGTGCAGGCGTGCTTCCACCTTCGCCAGTCGGTGCTGCAGGCGCCTGCGCACGGTCTCGGTGCGGAAGGTCAGCCATTCGTCGAGCAGATCGCGCAGATTCTTGAGCTGCGGACGGCCATTGATGCCGATGACATTCATGTTGACGCGGTAGCTGCGCTCGAGATCCGTCGTCGAGAACAAATGTGACATGAGGCTGTCCACGTCGACGCGATTCGAACGCGGCACGATCACCAGCCGCGTCGGATTCTCATGATCGGACTCGTCGCGCAGATCCTCCACCAGTGGCAGCTTTTTTGCCGTCATCTGCGCGGCGATCTGCTCGAGCACCCGCGCCCCGCTCACCTGGTAGGGAAGCGCCGTCACCACGATGCTGCCGTCCTCGCGCTCGTAGCAAGCGCGCATGCGCACCGACCCGGCGCCGCTCTTGTACATGGCTTTGATGTCGCCGATCGGCGTGATGATCTCCGCGTCGGTGGGGAAATCCGGCCCCTTGATATGCTTGAGCAGATCCGCGAGGGTCGCCTTCGGCGATTCCAGCAGCCGCACGCAGGCCGCCGCCACTTCCCGAAGATTGTGCGGCGGCACATCCGTGGCCATGCCGACGGCGATGCCCGCGGCGCCATTGAGTAACACGTGGGGCAAACGCGCCGGCAGCAGGGACGGCTCTTCGAGTGTGGCGTCGAAATTCGCCACCCAGTCCACCGTACCCTCGCCGAGCTCCGCGAGCAGCACCTCCGAGAACGCGGTCAGACGCGATTCCGTATAGCGCATCGCGGCGAAGGATTTCGGATCGTCAGGCGAGCCCCAGTTACCCTGACCGTCGACGAGCGGATAGCGGAACGAGAACGGTTGCGCCATGAGCACCATGGCTTCGTAACAGGCGCTCTCGCCGTGCGGGTGAAACTTGCCGAGCACGTCGCCCACGGTGCGCGCGGATTTCTTGTACTTGGCGGCCGCGCTGAGCCCCAGCTCCGACATGGCGTAAACGATGCGCCGCTGCACCGGTTTGAGACCGTCGCCGATGTGCGGGAGGGCGCGATCGAGAATGACGTACATGGAGTAATCCAGGTACGCCTTCTCGGTGAAGTCCTTCAGTGAGACGCGTTCGAAGTCCTCGTAAATTTGCTCCGCCATGGCATGTCCTTCAAATTTCCGCTAAATCGCCCTTCTTCTCGAGCCACGACTTGCGATCCGTGGCGCGTTTCTTGGCGAGCAGCATGTCCAGAGTCTGGTGTGTATCGTCTCCCGCCTCGATGGTGAGCTGCACCAGTCGGCGGGTCGCGGGCGCAATCGTGGTCTCCCGCAGCTGCATGGGATTCATCTCTCCGAGACCCTTGAAGCGCTGCACGCTTACCTTGCCCCGCCGCTTCTCGGCGGCGATGCGGTCGAGCGTGCCGGTTTTCTCGTGGTCGTCGAGCGCGTAGAAAACTTCCTTGCCGACGTCGATGCGGTACAGCGGCGGCATTGCCACGTACACGTGTCCCTGCTCCACCAGCGGTGCGAAATGGCGTAGAAACAGGGCACACAGAAGCGCACCGATATGCGCGCCATCGGAATCGGCGTCCGCGAGGATGCAGATCTTGCCGTAACGGAGTCCCTCTAGATTGCTGCTCCCCGGGTCGACGCCGATGGCGACGGAAATGTCGTGCACTTCCTGGGATCCCAGCACCTCGGCCGGCTCGACTTCCCAGGTATTGAGAATCTTGCCCCGCAACGGCATGACCGCCTGGAACTCCCTGTCGCGAGCCTGCTTGGCCGAGCCGCCCGCCGAGTCACCCTCGACGAGGAACAGCTCCGTACGTGCCGGGTCTTGGGATGTGCAGTCCGAGAGCTTGCCGGGAAGTGCGGGGCCGGCGGTGATTTTTTTGCGCACCACTTTCTTGCGGCTGCGAAGCCGCAGCTGCGCATTGCTGATGGCCAGCTCGGCGATGCGATCGCCGGATTCGGGATGCTGGTTCAGCCACAGGCTGAACGCGTCTTTGGTGACACCGGAGACGAAGGCCGCGCATTCGCGCGAGGACAGGCGGTCCTTGGTCTGGCCGGTGAACTGGGGGTCGGTGACTTTCACCGACAAGACGAAGCTCAAGCGTTCCCAGATGTCGTCCGGCGTGAGCTTCACGCCCCGGGGAAGGAGGCTGCGAAACTCGCAGTACTCGCGCAGCGCCTCCAGAAGTCCACCGCGGAAACCGTTCACGTGGGTTCCGCCCTGGGTGGTCGGGATCAAATTGACGTAGCTCTCGACCGGGCCGTCGCCACCCTCGGGTAGCCACACGGCCGCCCAGTCGGCCGCTTCGGAGTTGCCCTCGAAGCTGCCGAGAAAGGGCTCTTCGGGGATGCGCTCGAGTCCTTCGAGTGCGTCCAAGAGATAATCGCTGAGCCCGTCCTCGTAGAACCATTCCTCGTGATCCCCACTCGCCTCGTCGTCGAAACGCACCGTGAGACCGGGGCACAAGACCGCCTTCGCGCGCAACGCATGCTTGAGACGGGAAACGGAGATCTTGGCCGAGTCGAAGTAGCGCGGATTCGGCCAAAATCGGATAGTGGTGCCGGTATTACGCTTGCCGACGCTGCCGACGACCTCGAGCTCGCTCTTCTTGTCGCCACCGGCGAAGGACATGTTGTATTCCTGCCCGCCGCGCCGAATCCACACCTCGAGATTTTTTGACAGCGCATTCACAACCGACACGCCAACGCCGTGCAGACCACCGGAGAACCGGTAATTCTTGTCGGAGAACTTACCGCCGGCGTGAAGTCGGGTGAGTATCAGCTCGACGCCCGAAATCTGCTCCTCGGGATGCACGTCCACCGGCATGCCACGACCGTTGTCGGTAACGCTGAGCGAGCCGTCCTTGTGCAACCTGACGTCGAGTCGATTGGCGAAACCGGCGATGGCTTCGTCGACACCGTTGTCGATGACTTCCAAAGCGAGATGATTGGGACGCGCGGTATCGGTGTACATGCCGGGGCGTTTTCGCACCGGCTCGAGACCCGTCAGTACTTCGATATCGGACGCGTCGTAGCGCTGGCTCATCGGCATTCGATTGGGCGTGCGCGAGCGAATTTCCCGGCGAGTTGGCCGTTGTCAGCCATGTTCACGGCCGCATTCAAGAGTCAGGTCGAGTGACGAAATCAGTCACTGGCTTCCGGTTGCTTCGGGGCGACCCGCGGACGTCGGGGGTCGTGCATTACCAGGCGCTCGAGCACGGTATCGCTGTCCACCGCCCACCCCTCGGCGTCGCACACGTAGGTCTCCACCAGCGCGGTTCGGTAACCCATCGGTCCCCTGGTGTGGAAATACTGCCACTCGGGCTCGGGCATGGGCGCGAAGCGCCCGTCCTTGGTGCCGTAAGCGAAGCTCTTGACCTCCTTGGTAGCGCATCGAATGCCCTCGTAGATGATGTTGCTCGCACCCCCCGGAGCCTGAATGACGACCGTGTAGCGCAGCACCTCGTCCGAAGTCAGCGCCACGGAGTTGACGTCGATGTAGTAGTTGTAGTCGGGATCGCCGGTCTCGGCGCGCAGCGGAAGCAGGTCCTTCGCGCGCGGAAAGGACGGCAGCGCCACCTGCTCTTCTTTCCATGGCACCTCGAGCTCAGGCTCGGCGCGCTCCGCCGGCGTCAAGTTCTGCTCGGGCCTCGCGGGATTGTCAACGTGGCTCGAGGCGATCACCGCCGACGTGCTCGCCAGCAGCGCGATGAGCACCGGCAGCCAGCGTCGTGACCGGATTCGAATCGTGACCAGGGAGCGTCGCAGGACATCCATCGGCGACCAAGTGTAACCCGCATCGCGCCTCAGTTAACTACCCCGAGGGGTGCAAATCGGTGCGCATCAAGACCGAATAGTTCACTTTAAACTGGTCTATAAACGAGATATATTACAATAGATTACATTAGTTAATTAAAGTTAAATATCAATCGATGTCTGCCGCCAAAGCGGCACGCAGTCGCTCCGGCACCGGCTCCACCGTGTAGTCGTATTGTGGGTGATCGATGCCGATACCGATGGCGGCACCGTTTTTGATCGCCGCGCACGCGGTCTCGTCGAGCTCGAATCGAAGAAAATGCACCGCCGAGGTCTTATCCTCGGTGCTGCGTTCGAGATCCTCGTCGGCAATCGCCCATGTGCGCTCTCCGCCGGCGGCTCTCAGCCACACGCGGGCTTCGATGCCGTGCAACGCCTCGAGCGCCCGGCGGCGTTCCTCCACATCCGGATACTCGAGCATGAAGGTCGCCTTGAGATTTCTGCCATCGGGGATGAGCGGGTTGTAGGCATTCAGCTCCTCCTCGATTCCTGCCGCCTCGAAGATGCGCTCGATGCGCAGCATCTCCTGAACCTGGTACTGGATGGTGCGCCGATCTTCGAAGTACAGGGTCGCGTGGGGGCCGAGAGCGAGCTGGCGATTCTTCTTGTGCTCGAGAATCTCGGCACGGAATCGCGGGCGCACCTCGGCGTAGTCTTCCAGGGAGTAGAGATCGTTGCGGGTCAGCGGTTGCATGGTTTGTCATATTCCATAGGCTTTGCGCAGCAGCGCGAGCGGCGGCTCGGCGCGTGAGCCGTCAGCAAGCGAATGCTCGATGTGCCGCGCCGCCATGGCACAGTCGCTGGTGTAATGATCGACGTTCGCATCGCCGACCCGTTTCGCCACCGGTCGCACCAGCTTCATGGCTATCTCGTGGTACTCTTTCTTCACGGCATAGGTTCCGTCGTGACCAGAGCAGCGCTCAATGGCGGTTACCTGGGTGTCGGGCACGAGCTCCAGCACCTCCTTGGTTTTCAAGCCGATGTTCTGCACGCGCTGGTGGCAGGCGACGTGGTATGCCACCTTGCCGAGCGACGCTTTGAAATCCGTGCGCAGCTTGCCCGCCCGGTGGCGCAGCATCAGATACTCGAACGGATCGAAGATCGCATCGCGCACCTTCGCGACGTCGGTATCTTCGGGCAGCATCAGCGGCAGCTCCTGCTTGAACATCAGCACGCATGACGGAATCGGTGCGACAATGTCGAAGCCCTGATCGACGAACGCAGCGAGGCGCGGCACGTTGTGGCGTCGCGCTCGATCCACCGCTTGCAGATCCCCGAGCTCGAGCTTGGGCATGCCGCAGCAGCGCGCATCGTCACAGAGCACGACCGCAATGGCGTTGTGCTCGAACACCGCGACCAAATCCTCACCGAGCGCGGGCTCGTTGAAGTTTCCGTAGCAGGTGCCGAACAGCACCACCTTGCCGCGGGTCGAATCCGTTGCTTCGATGTCGCCGGACCGACTTTTGTGCCCACGCAGGCGCTTGCGCAGCGTTTGGCTGTGATACTCCGGCACGCGCGCATCGCGGTGCACGCCGAGGGTGCTCTCCAGCACCACGCGCGCCGCCTTCATCTTGTTGGCGGTGTTTACCACAGGAGTCGCGACGGGGATGCTGGCGAGACCGCCGACGGTGTCGGTGGCGCTCAGCACACGATCCCGAGTGCGCACTTTTCCATTGCGATTGGCGACCGCCTTGGCCCGCAACATGAGGTGTGGAAAGTCCACGTTCCACTCGTGCGGAGGCACGTACGGGCACTTGGTCATGAAGCACATGTCGCACAGATAACAGTGCTCCACGACTTTCCAGTAGTCGGACTTGTCGACCCCGTCGAGCTCCATCGACTCGGACTCGTCGATGAGATCGAACAGCGTCGGAAACGCGTTGCACAAACTGAAGCAGCGTCGGCAACCGTGGCAGATATCGAATACGCGCTCGAGCTCGGCGCTGAGCGCGCCCTCGTCGTAGAACTCGCGGCTGCGCCAGTCGAGGGGGTGGCGCCCGGGCGCGTCCAAGCTGCCCTCGCGAGGGCGCGATTGATTAGCGTCGCTCATGCGCGTGCCAACGCTCAGCAGGCGACTCTCGTACCGCCCGTCGCTCCCGCTTCGACGATCAGGCGTCGAGTCCGTCGAGTGCCTTCTGAAAGCGGTTGGCGTGGGAGCGTTCAGCCTTGGCCAGGGTCTCGAACCAGTCGGCGATCTCGTCGAAGCCCTCATCGCGCGCGGCTTTGGCCATGCCCGGATACATGTCGGTGTACTCGTGGGTTTCTCCGGCGATGGCGGCCTTGAGATTGTCGCTGGTACCACCGATAGGCAGTCCCGTGGCCGGGTCCCCGACCGCCTCGAGATACTCGAGGTGCCCGTGGGCGTGCCCGGTCTCGCCTTCGGCGGTGGACCGGAAGACCGCAGACACGTCGTTATAGCCTTCCACGTCCGCCTTACTCGCGAAGTAGAGATAGCGCCGGTTGGCCTGTGACTCGCCTGCGAATGCGTCCTTGAGATTCTGCTCCGTCTTGCTGCCTTTGAGGTCCATCGGTGTGACTCCAATTTTGTGTGGCTGATGTTCCGGGCGCCGCGACTCGCGGCGCGAAGCCCGGGAAAACCGCTTATTAGACTCAGTCTAAATAATGTCTGAAAATATATTGTCGGGCCCCGAAGTGTCAACCGGAACGATCAATTGAGCCTCACCCGGCGTGGTTTGACCGCCCCCCGAACGCTACGGTAGCTTAGCGTCCTCAAAACGGGGGCAGCGGTGGCACGCAAGAAGCAGGGCGTCGATTTCGAGGCCGCCCTCGAAGAGCTCGAGGGACTGGTGGAGCGCATGGAAGAAGGTGATTTGAGCCTCGAAGAATCCCTCAAGACCTACGAGCGCGGCATCGAGCTGAGTCGTGTGTGTCAGAAGTCTCTGGATGCCGCCGAGCAACGCATTCGCATTCTCAGTGAAAAGAACGGAAGCGCCGAAATTCAGGACTTTCAGGCCGATGAGGATTAGGCGTGCCTAGCCGCGTACCGGCTCACGAGTCACTCCGTGCCCGGGCTGACGTCGAGCGAGGCGCCTGCAACCGGCAATAAGCGCCGGTGCGCAGGCACAAAGCACGGGCGAACGGGGCGACATGCAGGCCGACACCAGCGCGATCTTCGAATTCGATCTGAGCAATTACCGCGCGCGCGTCAATCGCGCCCTCGAGGCCTGTCTGCCGGCATCCGATCGCGAGCCTGCGCAGCTGCACCAGGCGATGCGCTACGCGGTCCTCGACGGAGGCAAACGCGTACGCGCGACGCTCGTCTACGCGAGCGGTGAAGCGGTGGGCGCCGACGCATCACTTCTCGATGCGCCTGCCTGTGCGGTGGAGCTCGTCCACGCCTACTCGTTGGTGCACGACGACTTGCCGGCCATGGACAACGACGATCTGCGCCGTGGCAAGCCCACCTGCCACCGCGCTTTCGGAGAGGCGAACGCGATGCTGGCCGGCGACGCACTGCAGTCCCTCGCCTTCGAGGTGCTCGCGGCGGGCGCGGCAAAGTCGCCGCGCGGCGTCGAGATGGTGGCGGCGCTTGCCGCGGCCAGCGGTTCGCTCGGCATGGCCGGTGGTCAGGCCATCGATCTGGCGGCGGTGGGTTGTGAGCTGAGCCTGGCGGCGCTCGAGAACATGCACCGGCAAAAAACCGGCGCGCTGATTCGCGCCAGCGTCCGATTGGGCGCGCTTTGTGGCGGCGACGTCGACGCCAGCGAGCTCGCGCGGCTCGACGCCTACGCGGCCTGCATCGGTCTCGCCTTTCAGGTGCGCGACGATATCCTCGACGTCGAATCCGATACCGAAACCCTCGGCAAGACTCAGGGTGCCGACGTGGCGCTCGACAAGCCCACCTATCCGTCGCTGCTGGGACTTTCGGCCGCCAAGCAGAAAGCCGACGAGCTGCACGTGCGCGCCATGGTCGAGCTGGCCGGGTTCGATGCGCGCGCCGATGCGCTGCGCGGATTGTCGGCCTTCATCGTCAATCGCTCCCACTGAGGGGCACGCCGAGACTGCCCGATGGCGAGCGGGCCCCGTGTGGCGCCGTGTGGCCCATAGCAGGTACCATGGGCGGCCAAGGTGATCGCCCCGGGGGCACCGTTGCCTCCCGGTGTGAGAGACAAACCGCATGACGCGAGGATGATGCGCCCATGAACCCACCCACCGTTGCAGTGGCCGAAGTCGACGAGGCCGCTTCCATCGAGGACGTGCAGGCGCGCGCCGACACCCGCCGCCTGCCCATCGACAAGGTCGGTATCAAGGGCATCCGCCACCCGGTGCGCGTGCGCGATCGATCCGGCGGCGAGCAGCACACCATCGCCACCTTCGACATGTTCGTAACCCTGCCCCACGATTTCAAAGGCACGCACATGTCACGGTTCGTCGAAGTGCTGAACAACCACGAATACGAGATCACGGTAGAGTCGTTCCGCGTCATGCTCAAAGAGATGACCGCGCTCCTGGAAGCCGAGTCCGGCTACATCCAGATGGGGTTCACCTATTTCGTCAACAAGGCGGCGCCGGTGAGCGGCGTGCAAAGCCTCATGGACTACGAGGTGACCCTTAGCGGCACCTTCGGCGAGGACGGCACGGCCATGCACGTCAAGGTGGTGGTGCCGGTAACCAGCCTGTGTCCCTGCTCCAAGGCGATTTCGGACTACGGCGCGCACAACCAGCGTTCTCACGTGACGGTGGAGGCAAAGACCGACGCGTTCGTGTGGATCGAGGAGCTCATCGACATCGTCGAATCGGAGGCCTCGTGCGAGCTCTACGGTCTTCTCAAACGACCGGACGAGAAGTACGTCACCGAACGCGCCTACAACAACCCCAAATTCGTCGAGGACATGGTGCGCGACGTGGCGGGACGGTTGAACGAGGACCCGAGAATTCTCGCCTTCGTGGTCGAGTCCGAGAACTTCGAGTCGATTCACAACCACTCGGCCTACGCACGTATCGAGTCCGACAAGGACCGCGACGGCGCCTGAACGCTCACCGCAGCCGCGGCTCTACGCGAACAGCGTGAGCACGCCCGTATAGCCGTAGAGGCGGTTGTGGGAAATCTCCCCGTTGCCGAAGAAGCCCACCAGAGGAATCGGCCCAAGCGCGCTCTCGATGAGCTTGAGCTCCGCCGAGTCCGGTCCGAGAAGGTTCGGACCGCGCGCAAGGCAGGTGTAATAAACGCCACCCCGCGGCGTTGCATGCAGGGCACCCTCGAGCTCGCCGAGCATGCGTTTCATATCCTGCTCGGCGGCCGTCGGGTCACGAAGACAAAACATCACCCGGTCGCCCTCCTCCACCCACGCGGCGATGGCAAGCGCGCCGCTCGCCTCGTCGATGCCGGCCAGATTGCGCACCACGTAGTCGCCGGTGTCGGATCCCTTCACCGGCAGACCGGCGAATACCCGGCTGCCGAGACCCGCCGGGTCTGCGGCGAGCGGTGCTCCGATGTCCTCGTAGAAAACCTCCAGGGCCGGGCGGCCGTCGAGCGCGAGCAGCACGTTGCCACGGCACCGGGTGATCCGATGGCGCGCGCCGAGCGGCGAACAGCCCTGGGTGAGGCGGGTGACGACGCTGACCCGCGGGTCGAAGAGCACCCCCGATAGACCCCCACTGGTGGGACCGTCGGCAAGCTGGGGGTGCTCGCCGCGCGAACTCGTCAAGCCGCCGACCACGAAGCCCGCGTCCATCCGGGCGCACAGGGCGTCGACCAGCCGGTCGATGCCGCCGTTGTGGGGGTCGCCGTGCACCATCGCGAAGCGTGCCCCGTGCCGATCGCACCAGGCGCCGTGGACCGCTTCGAATGCCTCGAGCCCGTCGACGATGCTCGGAAACACGCGAAACGAGTCCTCGGGAAAGCGCGCCGTGAGCAGACACAGCGCGGGTTCGTCGAAGTACTCGATGCCGGTGGCGCAGATGCCGAGACCGACGCTGCCCACCCAATGGGCGATGCCGGTGGTGTCGCGCAGATAGGCGGCAATGTCGGCGAAGTCCGGCGCGAATGCGTCGCTCGCGTACACGAACCCCAGGTTGGCGCCATCTCCGGGGCCGAGGTCGGCGAGGCACGCCTGGGCAGCAGCCCGCCACTCGCGGTGGGCGGCATGCGCGACCCGCATGCTGTCGGTGCTCATGCCGCCATCATGCCCCCCGGCGCGCAGGCCGTACAATCCGCCGGAGAACCCCCTGCCGGGCCATGCTCCCGGCGCGTGACGAGGCCCTGGTCGCGCGCAATCTCGCCACCCCAGGACCGCCCCGTCGACGGGGCAGGACTTCCCGCTCAGCCGCTCTGGCTGATGACCAGCACCACCAGTCCCAAAACGGCGGACACCGCCAGACCCGCCGCCAGGCCGGCCAGCAGGCAGTGCCAGAGACCGCTGAGCACCGCGTCAGGGGTCGTTCGTGATGTCATGTGCGCTCCCGAGGCCACCGCGAGACGGGCCTCGTCGGGTGGGGCCAGTGTCTGCTCCAGGGTGCCATTAAACGACTCGATCGGGGGCGCGGGCGGGCGCGATGGGGAAGAATCGGGGTGTAATTGTGGCGAAATCATGGAAATCGGGTCGTCGGGCTTTCAGCGTCTCGGGATTACAGTAAATTTGTCCGAAGGAACTCTTAACATGAACAACGTCCGTTTTGCCTCTCAGCTTGAGCACGACGGCCGCCACCACATGCGAGAACGTGACATGGGCAGAAAAATCGCCATCGTAGAGGACGAAGAGGCCATTCGGGAGAACTACGCGGTGGCATTCCGCCGCCAGGGTTACGACGTGCTCACCTTCGGCGACCGGCCCGGGGCACTCGAGGCCTTCGTCGAGCGCCTGCCGGACCTGGCTATCGTCGATGTGGGTCTGGGTGACGAGGCGGAGGGTGGCTTCGAGCTTTGCCGTCAGCTGCGCGGCCTCTCGACCGGCGTGCCGATCATCTTTTTGACCGCGCGCGACAGCGATCTGGACACCATCTCGGGTCTGCGCCTGGGCGCGGACGACTATCTCAGCAAGACCGTGAGTCTGCCGCATCTGCTGGCCCGGGTAGCGGCGTTGTTGCGCCGCGTCGACGCGCTCAAGCTGGCACCCGACGACACCAAGGTGCTCGAGCGCGGACATCTCGAGCTCGATCTGGACCGTATGTCGGCCACCTGGCGGGGTACGGCACTCGAGCTTACCGTGACGGAGTTCTGGATCGTTCATGCCCTGGTACGCTTCCCGGGCCACGTGAAAACCCGCGACCAGCTCATGCAGGAGGCCAACGTCGTCGTGGATGACAGCACCATCACCTCGCACATCAAACGGGTGCGCAAGAAGTTCCAGGCCATCGACGCCGATTTCGACTGTATCGATACGGTCTATGCCATGGGCTACCGCTGGACTTGCGCGGCCTGAGCGGCCGCGTCAGGCGCTTGCAGCGACCATGGAGTGCCCGGTCTGAAATTCACAATCCGCACCAAGGTGCTCCTGGTCGCAGCGCTGCTGTTGACCATTCCCTACGTCGGCTATCAGTTCGTGCGCGAGATGGAGAACCATCTGCGCGAGGGCCTCGAGCAATCGCTGCTGGGCGCCGCCCAGGCGCTCGCCGGAGCGCTGCACGACCGTGCGGACCTGCTACCGTTGTCACGCCCGGAGAGCGCCCACGGGGCGTTACAGGACGACATCTATGCCCATCCGCTGCCCCAGGACATGCAGATCGACGGCTATCTGGAAGACTGGGGCGGGCATCTGGACCAGCTCGTACCCCTGGGCGCCGCCAGCGACGCGCGCGACGCGCGCGCGCGCTTCGTCGCCGGAAAACGCGGCGCCTACCTGTATCTGCTGGTCATGGTGCGCGACCCGCACATCGTCTATCGCGGCCTCGCGGTGCGCCCACGCCCAACGAGCGACTACGTGAAAGTCGTGAGCGTGGACACGCAGGGCGTTGCTAACGCCTACTACTTCCACACCATCTCGCCCGGTTGGATCACCGTTTATGCGCTCACCGACCAGAGCGCCGGCGACGCCGCCGCACTGCGCCAGGAGAGCCGCATTCGCGCCGAGTGGCGCGAGACCCGGGACGGCTACGTGGTGGAGGCGCGCGTGCCGCTCGCCCTGCTGGGCGAGCACGTGGGCATCGAGGTGGGCGACGTGGACGACGCGACGGCGCGCGGCCGGGTCCGGCAGGTGTCCACCTCGGGCGCCGGTCCGGTCAGCCGGCCGGGCCGTCTGGTGCTGCCCTCGGAGAGCATCGAGACCCTGATCAAGGGTCTCGGCCGCACGCCCGGGCGACGCATCTGGGTCGTGGACGGTCAACGGCGGGTGCTGGCCCGCGGCGGCAGCCTCGAGCGGACCTTCGCACCGACCCCGGTGAATCCCCTGTTCGCGCTCATTCTGCGCCCGCCGCCGGCGGAGATATTCGAGGAGCAGCCCATCATGGCGCGCTTCTCGGGACCCGAGGTGCGCGCGGCGCTCGCCGGCCGCGCCACCAGTCATTGGCGAAGCGCCGGCCACCCGGGCACCTACGTGGTATCCGCGGCGTACCCGGTGTGGAGCGACGCGAGCATCGTCGGCGCCGTCGTGGTCGAGGAAACCAATCTGGGGATTCAGACCGTGCGCCGCGAGGCGCTCGCCAACCTGTTCAACAAGACCCTGGTGGTGTGCTTTTTCGGCGCCCTGGTGCTGCTCGCTTTCGCCACCCGCATCGGCGTGCGTCTGCGGCGTCTGCGCAACGAGGCGGCCAAGGCCATCGACGCCCATGGCCGGGTCGTCGGCAGCCTGAGTGCGTCCCGGGCGGGCGACGAGATCGGCGATTTGGCGCGCGACTTCTCCGCCATGATGGCGCGCCTGCGCGAGTACAACCACTATCTCGAGCAGCTGGCGCGGCGGCTCTCCCACGAGCTGCGCACGCCCATCACGGTGGTGCGCTCGTCGCTCGATGCCATGGAGCTCGACCACGCCGGTGCCGATCCCGGCCCGTACCTGGCCCGCGCCCGCGAGGGGCTTCAGCGCCTCGACACCATCATCTCGCGCATGAGCGAAGCGACACGCCTCGAACAGGCGTTACAGGATGCCGAGCCGGAGCGTTTCGACCTGGGCGAGGTGGTGGCCGGTTCGGTGGAGTCCTACCGCTCGGTATGGCCGCAGCAGGACTTCCGATTTCGAGCGCCGAACGGCGCGTGCGCGATGACGGGAATGCCGGATCTGATCGTCCAGATGCTCGACAAGCTGGTGACGAACGCGGCGGATTTCTGCACACCGGGCACCCCTATCGACGTCGAGGTCGCGTGCACCGGACGGCAGATCGTGCTCGAGGTGTGCAACGCCGGGCCGCCGTTACCCGATGAAATGACCGACAAGCTGTTTCAGTCGATGGTCTCCGTTCGCGACCGCAAAGGTGCCGGAGATCCGCATCTGGGGCTCGGGCTGTATATCGTGCGCTTGATCGCCGAGGCCCACGGGGGACGCGCCACCGCACGCAACCGCGACGACGGCGGCGGCGTGTGCATGCAGATTACCTTTCCCGCCGCTGACGGCGATTAGCGGAGCGGCTCAATCGACGCCTGCGCGCTTTACCGAGTCCCACACCGCATCCATCTCCTCGAGACTCGCGTCGGCGAGGGATTTACCCTGGGCGGCCATGCTGCGTTCCATATGACGCAAACGCCGTTCGAATTTGCTGCTTGCCTGACGCAGAGCCGTGTCGGCATCGCCATCGAGGTGGCGCGCCAGGTTGACACAGCTGAACAGCAAATCGCCGAGCTCCTCGAGCGCGTGGCCCGCGGCGTCGGGACGCGACAATGCGTTTTCGAGCTCGTCGAGCTCTTCGCGGAGCTTTGCCAATACCTCGCGTGGCTTGCTCCAGTCGAACCCGACGCCGGCCGCCGCGCGTTGCAGTGCAGCCGCATGCTCGAGCGCAGGTCGCCCGCCGCGTACCCCGTCGAGAACGCTCGGCCCTTCTTCGCCGCGACGCGCGACGCGCTCGGCATTCTTGTGAGCCTCCCAGGCACGCGACTGCTGTTCGGCCGAGTCGATGCGATCGTCGCCGAACACGTGGGGGTGTCGCCGCTCGAGCTTGTCGCAGATGGCAGTCGCGACGTCTTCGAAGCGAAACAAGCCCCGCTCCTCGCCCATGCGGGCGTGAAACACGACCTGAAAGAGCAAATCGCCGAGCTCGTCGCGCAGTTGCGTCATGTCCCCGTGCGCGATGGCGTCGGCCACCTCGTAGGCCTCTTCGATGGTGTATGGGGCAATGCTCGCGAAGTCCTGCTCGCGATCCCACGGGCAGCCTTTCGCCGGGTCCCGGAGGGCGACCATGATGTCGAGGAGTCGATCCATAGAAGTCACCGCGTAAAACCCCCGAGTGTCATCGGCCAGGTGGCGTCGAAGACCGGTATTCTAGATAGCCGCGTGGAAATCCACTACACGTTCGGTGCCGATGGCGCAATCCGCGACCGGCACGCGCTGTGATGCATCACACAACACTGGCATCAGCGGCTTTCCATGCACCGGCGCTTCAACTAAGCTGGAACGTACGTAGGAACGGTTACATTGTTGCGGGGGGAGCCGTTCCGATAATCCACAGTCTGGATCCCTGGATAGGGGTTGAAATCGAGCACTGCCGAGGCAGCGTCGAGCATGAATTCGTGCATTTACGCGAGGCAAGTAATGTGGGATAGCGCCAGAGCGCTGCTCAAAGCGGCGGCGCTGATCGTCTGTACCACCGCTACACAGGCTCACGCACTACAGGTTCCCTCCAACACCGGCTACGCCGCGAATCACAGTATCGACGATGATCTCTGGCATCTGATCGAGCAACGCGCTCGCTTCGTGCAGGCAGAATCGGCGCTCAAGCAGCGCGACATGGCGCGCTTCCGTCGACTTCGCGACGAGCTCACGGACTATCCACTGTATCCGTATCTCCAATTCGCGGACATCTCACAGCGTCTGAATGCGGCGGACCCCGCGGAAGTCGAGGAGTTTCTCGAGCGGTATTCTGACACGCCGCTTTCGTGGCGGTTACGTCGAACGTGGTTGAAGAGCCTCGCGCGGCGCGCTCGCTGGGAGCAGTATCTCGAGTTCTACGAGGGACCGGCCAATGCGACCATGCGTTGCCAATGGCTGCGCGCGCTGATCAACGCCGGTCAGGCGGACAAAGCCATGCCGCACGTCGAGTCGCTGTGGCTCGTGGGACACTCGCAGCCTCCGGCTTGCGACCCTGTTTTCAGCGCATGGCGTCTTGGCGGTTACCTGACCCGCGATCTGGTCTGGGAGCGAATCGAGCTCGCCGTGCGTTCGGGCCGCCCTTCACTCGCTTCCTATCTGGCACGCTTTCTCGATGCCGCCGAGCGGCCCCTGGTGAAGACCTGGCTCGAGGTGCGCAATGAGCCGTCCCGGGTCATCGACGTTGCGGGCCGTGCGGGCGAGGTGGAAATCGTCGAAGCCATCCTCGTATACGGCGTCGAACGCATGGCACAACGCGACGCGGCGAGCGCGGCGGCCACCTGGGAGCGGCTGCGCACGCGCCATGCGTTCTCGGCACCGGCCGTGGCTCGTGTGCATCGACGCATCGGGCTGTCATACGCCTACGCTCACCAGGAAGAGGCGCTGTACTGGCTGAATGCGATCCCGGAATCCGAGTTGGACGATCGCGCTCGCGAGTGGCGGATCTTGAGCGCGATGAATCACGGCGAATGGCGCGAAGCACTCGACCTGCTCCTCGAACTCGACAGCAACAGCAATCGCGTCGAATCTCTCTCAGAGCGCTGGCATTACTGGACGGCTCGCGCGTTGGAGAATCTCGGATGGCATGACGATGCCGATACGATCTATGCCGAGCTCGCGCGTCGACGGAGCTACTACGGATTTCTCGCCGCGGACAGAATCGGTGAGCCCTATCGGCTCAATCATCGTACCCTAGCGTACAGTGACCATGAGCTGCGGCTCCTGGCAGCACGCCCGGGCGCCATGCGGGCGCGCGAGCTCTATAGGCTTGGCCGTACCATCGACGCGCGCCGCGAATGGCGACTGTTCACGCGAGACATGGGCGATGAGGAGCTTGCGCGGGCCGCCAAGCTGGCCCACAAATGGGGCTGGCACGGACGCGCGATCATGACCGTCGCGCGCACGCCGCATCTCGACGACCTCGAGATGCGTTTTCCGCTCGCCTATCACGATCGCGTTCTGGAAAAGGCCGAAGCGCAGCGTATCGACCCCGCGTGGATGTTCGCCATCGTGCGCCAGGAAAGTGCGTTCATCGCCGATGCGCGGTCGCCGGCGGGCGCGCTCGGGCTGATGCAGATCATGCCGGGCACGGGTCGCAAGATCGCCCGGAGCCTCAACAGACCGTTCAAGCATCGGCGCCAGCTGCTCGATGCCGACACGAGCCTCGAGTTCGGCAGCACCTATCTGCGGTTTCTGCTCGATGAGATGGGCGAGCACCCGGTGCTGGCGGCCGCTGCCTACAACGCCGGTCCCCACCGTGTCGCGCGCTGGCGACCGGCGCGGCGGAACATGTCGGCCGATTTGTGGATCGAGAACGTGCCGTTCGGCGAGACCCGCGAGTATCTGCGTCGCGTGCTCACCTACACGACCATCTACGAGCAGCGATTGGGCCGCGATACCGTGCGCATGAGCGATCGCTTGACACCCATACCGCCGCGCGACACGACGCTGGCCCGCGCCGACGTGGCGGCGACGACTTCCACCGAATAGATTTCAGGCCGCCTGGGGGGGCCAGCAGCCGAATTGATGGACGCGCGGCTAGCGCGCTTTGAATTGCAGGGGATTTTGCGCAGGGCGCGCGGTGCAGTTGAGGAATATGTGGCCCTGATTACTGCAAAATCTGAGCCACTTGTAAAGGAAACGGTTCATTTCCCACCTGTGATCGAGCTCCGGCATTCGGCCCCGCAGCCAGGTCCGAATTTTGCGCGTGCGCCGTCTGCGGCAATGACTGACGAGCTCGACGGCCCGGACATCATGATAAACACAGACCCGGGCATTGGGCTCCAGAGAAACACCCGAATCATCGTCGAATCGATACGTCAGCAACAATGTCGTCGTGTATTTGAAACGCTCCTCGACTACCGCGTACAGGTCCAACGCGCCTGCAACCCTCGACACCAGCGCACCTTCCAATCTGTCCAGATCGGGAAGCAGGTGCATGAGACGCAGGTAATTCGCCTCGTAGAGATCGATCAGCGCGGGCAGGTCCCGACGTCTGTATCGTTCGAAGGTGCTTGTTTGCAGCACGTCCATAGTGGCAACATATTAACACAGCTTGTAAAAAATCAATCTCTGATCGCGGCGTTTCAGCTGTGACCTGAGTCACAATGATTAACCAAATCAGCCAAGCATCGAAACGAGTCCAGCGTCGTCGAGATCAAAAAAAGATATTGACATTCGGCCGATTTATGCTCTAGCTGGGGTGCGTGCGAACGCGTGGGTTTGTTTGCCGATTGCCCGGGATTCAGGTCGAATGCGCAGAGGATAGAGAGTCAGGCACATGACGCTGACACCTTCCAACATGATCGAGCTGGGCTCGAAGGCCCCGAGCTTCAAGTTGCCCGACACTACTGGAAAATCGGTTTCACTTGCCGACTTCCAATCTTACAAAGGGCTTCTCGTCGTTTTCATGTGCAACCATTGCCCATACGTCAAGCACATACGGCATGCGCTGGCCGAGTTCGCCGATCGAAATATGTCATCCAATTTCGCGATTGTCGGTATCAACTCCAACGACGCATCGACATATCCTGCAGACAGTCCGGAAAAGATGGTCGAAGAGGTAAAAGCAGTCGGATACCACTTTCCGTATCTCCACGATGAGACGCAAGAGGTTGCAAAAGCGTACGGCGCGGCATGTACGCCAGATTTCTTTCTCTTCGATGAGCACCGCCTGCTGTTCTATCGCGGCCAGTTCGACGACAGCCGGCCGGGAAGCACGACGCCTGTCACTGGTGCCGACCTTCAAGCCGCGGTCGATGCACTGATGGAAGGTCGGAATCCACCGGACGAGCAAAAACCGAGCGTTGGATGCAATATCAAGTGGAAGACGGAAAATGCGCCCTATTGACCTTCCATGAAGTCACTGAGCGAGCTTCTGACGAGGCGATGCAGAAAGGCCCGGCGACTCGCTGCAGAAGGAATCCGCAAGCGCCACACCGACCGCGCCGGCGGCCCATAGAAGGCTAGTCACACAATCACGCATCCATGGTGTCCAGCGACGCCAAAGCCGATAACGCTCAGTTGTTATCCCCGGGGTGTGGATCTCGGGCGTTCTGACGATCGTTTTTTCGGAAATATCTGCCTAAACTGAGGATACGATGACGGATGTAGCGTTGAGCAAGTGGCAGGTCGCGCAAAGACACGAGCAGGATTTTTGGGAAGCCTATGCGGACACCTACGCGCGCTATCCTCAAATCCTGCTGGAGCATCTCACTGAACTGACCGAAGCGGGTGAGTATGTAAGAGAGGAGCTGAGGAGTTCAGAGGTCAAAGAGGTGCTCGAAGTCGGTATTGGGCCCTTGGGAATCGGCGTTTTGGGAATGCGAGCGTCGAACGCCTCAATAACCGGCATTGATCCACTTCCTCAAATCAACTTTCAGACTGGAGACGAAGCGCTGGATGCATACATTCGTACTTTAAGAGAAAGAGTCGAATACCAATGCTCACCAGGAGAGAACCTTCCGCTTGATGACAGCCGGTTTGATTTCGTCTGCTGTCATAATGTTATCGACCACGCCGACAATCCGCTGGCCATACTCCAAGAAATCTTTCGGGTTCTGAAAAAAAAGAGCTGGCTTTATCTGACGCTGAACACGTTTTCGTTTTTTGGACGCTTGAAATTCGAAGGTCTGCGCCGCTTGCAGCCCGAAAAGATGCTTTTCGCCTGCCATCCGCACAGCTTTCTTCATGCAGATATTCTAAAAATACTGACGGATATCGGTTTCGATATTGTTCGTCATGATGGGGACCATAGTGCATTGTTCGGTCATGGTCGCTTGTCTAAATTTCTTTGTCGAAAGGCACGTTAGTTTGATGAAGGCGAGTTGCGCTGCGCCAAATCAGGTAATGATTTAAGACAAGACAATCCATCTTTGTCCTCAGAAAGCACTCAATTGCCTCTTCCGGACGACAGACTATGGGCTCGTTCTCGTTGAACGACGTGTTCAGCACGATTGGCACATCCGTCAAAGACGCAAATTCTTTTATCAAACCATAGTATCGAGTATCGCTTTCCTCACTCACGGTCTGCAGCCGGCCGCTTCCGTCGACATGCGTAACAGCCGGGATCTGAGAGCGCTTTTCGGCCCTTATGCGAAAAACTTTCGTCATGAACGGCACGTCGTCATCCGTTTCAAACCACTCGTCGACTGCTTCACGTAATATAGACGGGGCAAACGGCCGAAAGCTTTCACGTAGTTTGACCTTTTCATTCAATATCTGTTTCATATCCGATCGCCGTGGATCGGCCAGAATGGAGCGCTGCCCCAACGCTCTAGGACCCCATTCCATTCGACCCTGAAACCAACCGACGATCTTACCAGCGGCAATCGCAGCCGCTGCTCGTCCACAGAGCTCATTCAAATCGCGGATGTATGAGTACTGAATATCGACCGTTAAAAACTCGGCTTTTCGTGCTTCGAGCAACTGACCGATGTATGTGTCATCGAATTCTGGTCCCCACTGTGCGGTTCGCATCGGCTGGGGCGTCAAACGGCCATTGACCGTCAGCTCTGCACAAACCGCCGCGCCAAGTGCACCTCCTGCATCCCCGGCCCCCGGCTGTACGAAAACGCGTTTGAACGATTCACGCTGTTTGATTTTTCCGACTGCCACCGAGTTCATTGCACATCCCCCCGCCAGGCAAAGATTTTCTTCCTCGGTCGATCGCTGTAAAAAATTCAGTAAATGAAAAAATATCAACTCGAATTGTGCCTGCGCGCTGCAGGCGATATCTTTATGGCGTTGCGTGAGTTCCGAGTCGGCCTGTCTCGCCGGGCCCAGCAGCGCTTCCAGATCGGCGCTATAAAGCGGCTCGAAAACCGGGGCACCGTGTTCCCACCGAAAGTTCATCTTGTCTCGATGGTGCCGAAAGTATTCGAGTCCGAGTAAAAACTTGTTTTCGCCGTCCGGTCTGATCAGGTAGTTCATCTCGCCCATGTATTTCGGGCGACCATAGGGCGACAAGCCCATGACTTTGTACTCGTCGCCGTAATTCGGAAATCCCAGGTATTGCGTTATAGCTTGATAGAAAATTCCCAACGAATGAGGAAAAAGCACTTCGTCATGCATTCGAAGCTCAACACCTTTTCCAACTCCCCAAGCGGAACTGCAGAAATCTCCGAATCCATCCAAAGACAAAACAGCCGCGCGGTCAAAAGGCGAAAAGTAGTAAGTTGATGCAAGATGAGAACGGTGATGCTCAATATGCCGAATTCGGGTTCTGGCATTCAGCGATCCGACAGTCCTCTCGAAATGGTCCCGTAAATTCGTACGTTCTCTGCGATGCCGCAATCTTTCCATCATGTAATCTAATGACGGCCGATGCTTGAGCGTGTAAGCAAATTTCTGCATCAGTCGGGCTTTTGGATTGGTGTTTACGGCGATGATGTCGAGATCCTCTATTTCGGCGCCCACGAAGCTCAGGCAATAAGAGATCGCCTCGACCGGAAATCCCGCTGCATGCTTTACTCGGGAGAATCGCTCTTCTTCAGCAGCCGCCATCAGTTGTCCGTCTTGCAAAATGCAGGCGGCGGCATCTCCATGAAACGCGTTCAGTCCCAGTGTCAGCATACTCGAAACCGTTCTCGGCGGCTTTCGATAAGTAAGGTCACCTGCGAAGCTGGGCTAGCAAATGGCAAGAAAGAATGAATTCAGCGATCATCCGCTGGAAACCGTAGTACATACCGGGAATGCCATCCAGAACGGTGCGTTTTACAAAAAGGCACCAAATCAGAGCCACAATCGGCCCAGGCAAAACAAACATACGCACGCGGTTTGCCCAACTCAGTTTACGCCAAGGCGATTGTCTGATGAGGGTCGCTTCGAGTTGCATATACTGATTTTGCGATTTGATCCATCGCCCAAACGGTTTACGGTCGTCATGCAACAGATGGCACTCGAGCGGCGCCACGCTGCCCTCGACGATCACACGCTGCGTATGTCCTTGTTGAACATAATGGGCGCGTTTGCGCCGATAGATAGAAATCAGTGGAGGATAAAGGGACGCGCGCAGCGGACGACCTAAAACACAATAAGTAAACGAAACTCGAAAACCAGACACGTCCTCTCCAGGTGAGAGAGTCGAGATCTCGTGGACCAGCTCCTCGGTCATCACATGATCTGCGTCAAGTGCGAGAACCCATTCGGTCTGAATGTCGGTTTTATCTATTGCGTAATTCCACTGACTGGCATGGTTTTCAAATTCGTGCTCGAAAACTCGGACGTTTGAATATCTTGCGACGATTTCTCGCGTGGCATCCTGACTACCGCTGTCTACAATGACGATGTCCGTTGCCCATGAAAGATTATCCAGTACGCGCGCAATATTTGCCGCCTCATCGAACGTAAGGATTACTGGAGTTATGCGCTCAAGCAACGGCTCTTCCCAGCTGGATGGCGACGATATCGCTGTATGCGGTTTCCATCTCACAGGCAATATCGTCCCAGCGAAATTGCCGTTCCACGACAGCCCTGCCGTTTCGTCCCATCCTCGAGGCCGCCACCGGGTTTTCGAGAATGGAACGAATCGCATCGGCCAAAGAGTCCGGATCTCCCGTGCAGACAACGCCCGCACCATGCTGCTCGACCACCTCTGCAAGTCCAACTTCTGGGGTAACGACTGCGGGACATTCCATCGCCATCGCCTCGAGAACGGTATTGGCAAGATTCTCTGAATAAGATGGCAGCACGAAAACAGTAGCTTGCAAGTATAGTTGCCACTTGTCATCGCCTTCGACCGGACCCGCGAACTCAACCCGTCGAGACACTCCTAAACGTTCACATAGCGCCCGAAGCTCAGGTGTGTAGCCCACTTCGTCATTTCCAGCGATTATAAGGCGTGCGCCGTCCAATAATGCCATTGCCGAGATCAAGCGCTCGATACCCTTTTTTCGGTCAAGCCGCCCGAGAAACAACAGTGTCTGCGTCTTTCTTACGCACACGGGTCGAACGGCCGGTGGTTCGAAACCGTTGGGAATTTCTAGAATCGGAGGCAACGAGAATCCAAACTTACGAATTTCAAGAGCCTCAAGAGCGCTCGTCACGTGCAGCGCCGCAGCCTGCTCGATGGTGCGCCGTTCGAATAAGGCAATCCACGCTTTCTTCAGTATTCTGTTTTTTATGTTGACCAAGTGCTTGACCAGCATGCCGCGTGGCGCGATGACATAAGGCACTCGTTTACTTATCGCGCAGCGCGCTGCCTTTAGGGTCGGATATAGAAAAGTCGAATGTAAATGAAGAATGTCAAATTCGGCAGTCCTCATCTCCAATGCCTTCGCCATGTCCGGGCTGTAATACAAGCGGCGCGGCTGACGAACAGGAAAATACTGAACGCCAACTCCATCGATATCGGCGACGTTTGTGTTTTTTGAGTCCAGCACGCCGTCTCCGTCAGCGTTTGTTGTAAATACTTCGACTGAGTGACCACGGGCTACGAGGTGCTTACATAGGTTGTGAACGGCACGAATGGGACCTCCGTAACGTACTGCAGGATAATAAGTGGGAATAATGTGAGCGATTTTCAAAAATAAACCTTTAATCAACTGGATAAACGCGCTTTGGTTACCACGGCTTCTAGCCACTCTATAAATTTCTGAGAGTAACCGTCCCAGGTGTGCACTCGAGCTTTGTCTTTTGCCTTTTCACTCATAGTCGAAAGAAGATTCGGAGACATCAAAAGACGTTCGATGGATTCTGCAAGCGCATCATCGTCTCCATACTCCACCAAGACACCCTCTTCATTGTCGGTAATGATCTCTTCTCCACCACTGTTACGGCTGGCGACGACCGGTGTTCCTGCGCTAAGCGCTTCGGTTATGACAATTGACATGCCTTCGGACATTGGGTTCGAAACAAACATTTTTGCTGCTGCATATTGGTGAATGAGTTCCTTGCGTGGCAACGGGTGCATGTGCTCATAGCAGCCCTTGTACTTCGAGATGTATTCAGATGGAAGACGCATATCTCCGATCAGTCTCAATGTGTGGGTTCTATAC
>JBFICP010000016.1:0-24566 GCA_041581935.1 Gammaproteobacteria bacterium
CGGGAAGAGAATCAGTCTTCGAACGGCCCCCATCGACCCACGGGATCCCTTTCGCGGTGATTTCGTGCGGCTCGACTATGACATTGCCCTGGTGTCGGAGACGCAGCTGCGCGGCGCTTTGAGAGATCGGGAAATCAAGAAAGGTGAGCGAATATACGCGGTGCTCTTCAACGTCGCAAGAGACCTCTACGAGATCGAATATTTTACCGACGAGAAGCCCGCGGAAGGCATTTTCCTGCGCGGCCGAGCACGTCACGACTGGCGCGGCAGTAGAGGCTTTGCGGTCAACTATGGAATCGAGAAGCTGTTCGTCGAGCAGGGTCGAGGCCTCGATATCGAACGGCGGCGGGGAACTCGCGACAGCCTGCAGATCCCCATGGAGGTCGAGATTGCCGTCGGTTCGGGGGGCACGGCCGTGATACGGGGTTTTCGCTGGAGCAGACTCGGCATGAGCCTCAAGATGCTGCGCTTCAATCGCCGCGATCGGAGTGCGAATCTCGACGAAATCACCGATCCGTTGAGCCCCAGGCTGGAAATCACACTGCAGAACGTTTCCGACGCATCGTTGCTGGTTGCCGATCCCGGTGAGCACTGTGGTTTTCAGTTGAAAACGACGACCTGGGTAACGCGACAGTATCACCCGGTTTATGACGGTTGCCGGGAAGTGAGTATCTCGAGCGAGGATCTTGTCGAGCTCGGCCCTGGCGAAGCCTACACCGTGGAACTCGATCTCATTGAGCCGCGCTGGTACGTGAGCGTCGATGGAAAGACCGGGGAGATTGGCGAGGTTGCCGGCAACGACAGCTTCCGCATCGTCTATCGTTCACCCGGCTTATCCGGGTCGCCGTTGGCGGCGCAGGGAGTTGCCGCTGAACGGATATGGATCGGTGAATTGCCGAGCAGCGCATTTACGGCTTTTCAGGTTCTCGACTGAATTGCCTTCTCAGTCGCCGTGCGACGGCTCCAATCGCCAACCTCGACCAGGCGCCTTTTTCAACTCTTCGCGTGCGATGGTTCTTCGATGAACGGCATCGGGTCCATCGGCGACACGCAGGCTGCGTGCCCGTGCCCAGGCTTTGGCGAGGCCGAAATCGTCACACACGCCGGCTGCCCCGTGGATCTCGATGGCCCGGTCGATGACGGCCACTGCCATATTGGGGACGATGACTTTGATCATGGCGATGCGCGCGCGCGCCGCCCTTGCACCGACGGTGTCGATGTCGTAAGCGGTCTTCAGCACGAGCATGCGCGCCTGCTCGATAGCGATGCGTGATTCGGCGATGGCGTCCATGACACTGCCCTGATCCGCCAGCGGCTTGCCGAAGGCGACCCGCTCCCGGGCGCGCTGGCACATGGCATCGAGCGATCGCTCGGCGACACCGATCAAGCGCATGCAGTGGTGAATGCGTCCGGGACCCAGACGGGCCTGGGCAATCTCGAATCCGCGCCCTTCGCCGAGCAGGAGGTTTGTCACCGGCACTCGCACATCCTCGAAATCGATCTCCATATGCCCGTGGGGCGCGTCGTCGTATCCGAACACCGTCAGATGGCGCAGCACCCGTACACCTGGTGTTTCCATGGGCACCAGAATCATGGATTGCTGCTTGTGGGGAGCGGCTTCCGGGTCGGTCTTGCCCATGAAAATCAGAATCCTGCACCGCGGATCGCCGGCCCCCGATGTCCACCATTTGCGGGCATTGATGACGTACTCGTTGCCGTCACGGCGAATAGAACCCTCAATGTTAGTGGCGTCGGAGGAAGCCACGTCGGGCTCTGTCATCGCAAACCCGGAGCGTATTTCGCCGTCGAGCAGGGGCTTCAACCAGCGTGTCTTGTGCTCCGTGCTGCCGAAACGCGCCAGCACCTCCATGTTTCCGGTGTCGGGCGCAGAGCAGTTGAACACCTCCGGGCCGATGCTCGAGCGGCCCATGACTTCTGCAAGCGGCGCGTACTCGAGGTTGCTGAGCCCCGCGCCGAATTCCGAGTCCGGGAGAAACAGGTTCCACAGCCCGGATTCGCGGGCTCCGGCCTTGAGTTCCTCCATGATTGCCGGAAGCCGCCAGCGTGAATCACCAGCGTCGAGCTGCCGATAATAGAGCGTCTCATTGGGGTAGACGCGCTCGTTCATGAAGGCCTCGAGCCGCGCCTGCAGATCCCGCTGCTTGTCGGAGAACGCGAATTCCACGGTGCTGATCTCCCGGCGCCGATAGGGCGGCGCTTGCCCGTCAGTCTATTACCTTGTCCCGGCAGGGCCGTCAATTGACGGTGGTCACTGACGCCACGGGTGACTATGCTGGCCGTCACTTCTGCTACCCGTTTCGGACAGGAGAAACGCGCATGACGACAGCCGAGGCGGTCATCGTTTCGACCGCGAGAACACCCATCGGAAAGGCGTTCCGGGGCGCCTTCAACAATACACACGGCGCCGTGATGGCGGGACACGCCATTGCCCATGCCGTGGCGCGCGCCGGAATCGAGCCAGGCGAGGTCGAGGACGTGGTGCTCGGCTGCGGCATGCCGGAAGGCGCGACCGGCAAGAATATCGCGCGTCTTTCGACCATCCGCGCGGGACTTCCCGTGACCACGGCCGCTACCACCGTCAATCGGCTGTGCAGCTCCGGGCTGCAGGCAATCGCGCTCGCATGCCAGCGAGTCATGCTGGACGGCGTGCCGATTGCGGTTGCCGGGGGAGTCGAGTCGATCAGCCTCGTGCAGGCCAATCTCAATCAGCATCATTTCACCGAGGCGTGGCTCATGCGTCACAAGCCCGAACTGTGGATGCCGATGATCGAGACCGCCGATATCGTGGCTCGACGTTATGCAATAAGTCGCGAGGTCCAGGACGAGTACGCACTCACCAGCGAGCGGCGCACGGCTGCGGCTCAGGATGCCGGGCGTTTCGAGCGGGAGATCGTGCCGCTTACAACCACCAAGCTGACCAAGGACAGGGACAGCGGCGACATGCATGAGGAAACTGTGACGCTCGCACGCGACGAGGGAAACCGGCCCGATACCAGCGCCGACGGTCTCGCCAGTTTGAGTCCGGTTCGTGGCGACGACCACAGCATTACCGCAGGCAACGCGAGCCAGCTCTCCGACGGCGCGTCCGCGTGCGTGGTCATGAACGCGCGTCTTGCCGAACGTCGCGGACTCGAGCCGCTGGGGGTCTTCCGCGGATTCGCCGTGGCCGGATGTGAGCCCGACGAGATGGGTATCGGTCCGGTTTTCGCAGTGCCGAGACTTCTCGAGCGACACGGGCTGCGTGTCGACGACATCGATCTCTGGGAGCTCAACGAGGCGTTTGCCGTGCAGGTCGTCTACTGTCGGGATCGCCTCGGCATTCCCATGGATCGGCTCAACGTCAACGGCGGCTCTATCGCCATCGGTCATCCCTTTGGAATGAGCGGCGCGCGTCTCGCCGGACACGCGCTCATCGAAGGGCGGCGTCGCGGCGCGCGGCACGTGGTGGTGACGATGTGCGTTGGCGGCGGCATGGGTGCGGCGGGATTGTTCGAGCTGTAGGTGTGTGCCTGCGCGTGGATCGCTGTCCACCAGGTTCGTGACAAGGTTCACTTACGCACGACCGGCCCTATTTCCGTTCGACAAAATGAAGCCCGACCCCCGGACGGCTGCGGATGGGCGATTCGATATCATCTGGGTCGCCGCGGTGGCCGCGCCCGGTGCCGTCCACATCTCTCGGGTCTCGACGTCAGATGTTGCCCCTACGCTGGCCGAGGGATTCATGCGCGCGTTTCGAAGGCATGCCGTCGAGTACTGAATCACAGGTTTCGAAACGGTCGGCTCCCGCGAGCCGCCACTGGTCTATTCTATGTCAGGGGCGGCAATGGGGCTGAGCTCTGGCACGGGCCGAGAGGGCCGCGGGCAATCCATGTAATGGTAGACAGACTACTCGTTATCGACGACGCCAAGGACGTACGGGATCTCATCAGCTATTGCGCACGGCGAAATTGGCCCGCAGCCGAAGTGGATTGGTACGATCCTATCTCGCGGGGCAAGCCCGATGCCGATTTCAACTGGTCCATCTACGACTTCGTATTTCTCGACGCCCACTTCGGGCTCCGCGAGGAGAGCGGTTTGAGCTGGCTGAGAGAGTTCAGCCACCAGGGCAAGCTGCCTCCGGTCATCGTTCTCACCGATCGGGTATCGGAGGAATCCTCGGCGATAGCGCGAAAGCTGGGTGCGAAGTATTACATCGACAAGCACGAGCTGTCTCCCCGACTGTTGACGAGCGCGATTGAAGCCATCCTCGAGAATCGCGCCTGGATAGGCGCGGGCGAAAGCAACGACATCGGAGACGAGCAGGATACCGAGATGGTTGAGATTGACGATCTCGATTCGGTCATCGATGCCGAACTGCCCCCGCTGGACTTGGAACTTTATGACGAGGAAACGTCCGAGCCGGTTGTCGAGACCAAGCCCGAGAAGGCAACGAAAACCCGCACCAAGGGGACAAAAATTGAAGAGATCGGTGAATCGCTTCAATCGCTGCCCTTCAAAGTCGATATTCCCGGTTACCGACTGAAGCGCATTTTGTCGAGCAGCGCTTCGTCGCTGGTAATTCTGGCCGACCGCAAGAAGGATAATCGTCTCGCAGTCCTCAAGGTCATTTCCACCGACGTCCAGGATGACAAGAAAATTCTGAAACGTTTCATGCGTGAGCAGCGTATGCTCTCGAAACTCCGTCACCCCAACGTCGTCAAAATTTATGCTGGCGGAGTCACCGAAGAAAGCGCCTATATTGCCATGGAGTATTTCCCCGGTGGGGATCTCAGAAAGCGCATCGACGCCGGCATCCCCGAGGGCAAGGCTCTCGAATACTTTCGAGGCATCACCAAGGGACTAGGTGCCGCGCACGAAATGGGAATTATTCATCGGGACATCAAGCCGGCGAATATCCTTATTCGCAAGGACGACAGCGTGGCTATCGCCGACTTCGGTATTTCGAAATCACTCGGAGCAAGTACCGCGATCACCGTGGTCGGCTTCGTCATGGGTACACCTTTTTATATCAGCCCGGAGCAGATCGATGGCGAGCCCGCCACGGCGTGCAGCGATCTTTACAGTCTCGGAGTGATACTGTTTGAGCTGTTGACCGGGGAACGACCCTATCCGCAGACGCGCCTTCCGGCGTTGCTGCGTGCGCACGCCGAGGACCCGCTGCCACGTCTTCCCGAAGAGCACGCATCCATGCAGTTCGTGCTGGACGGTCTCATGGCGAAGAAGCCGAAGGAGCGGTTTCAGTCGGTGGCCGAGCTTCTGGTCGCGCTCGGCCCGGAATGAGACGGGCGCGGCTGCGAGCTTACAATGCGTCTATTGCTCGCCGGTCAGCCAGCCTTTAGCTGCCGGTGTAACGTCTGAATCATGCCGTGGGGGTCATCCCCGATGTCCCATGTGGTGGCCGCGAACTGGGCGAGAATTTTCTCGTCACCCTTGAACCGCGACTCATCGGCGAGAGCCGCCTGCACCTTCCTGATGACGCCGAGCGCCGCGTCGCCTCCGCATTCGGGCAGAATGACAATCACATCCGTGGGTGACAGGGTACCCACGAAATCGGCCCAGCGAAGCACTTCCTCGAAACACTCGGCAATGCGCCGGCGTGCCGTGTCGTTCCATTGCTCGGAAGCGGTGCCGCCGCTGGCGGGACTGAATTGGATCTGCACCAGGCTGAGGTCGTTTCCATAGCGGCGGCTGCGAGATACCTGCGAGCTCAGCTCCTGGACGATGGCCTGGCGGTTCAAAAGGCCGCTCTTGGGGTCGATGCGGGACGGATCGCGGCCGGCGGCAGTCGCAACGCGGCCCTTGCGCCGGCTCTCGAAGGCGGTGACGTCGGTGAAAATGCGCAGTGAGCCGACCTCCCCGTTCTCGGCGTCGATTTGCGAGAGCGCGCATTCGAGCCAGCGGGATTTGCCCGAGTCGGAGGTGATCACGTAGCGTTCAACGTGGGTGCGTACCGGGTCGGGGTTGCGACCCAGTACCGCCGACATGGGTGCTCCGATGACGGCATCACGATTGGTCTCGAGGAGCTCGCAGAAGCTTTCGTTGGCCCACAGAACTTGGTCGCTGGCATCACACAGCACGATGCCCGCGGGATGATCCGCCAGCAGGGCCTGCATATCCCCGGCGGACAGCGGAAAATCACTCATCAATCGGCTCCCTGCGTCGCCGCCGCTCCTGTTTCGGCGGCTCTTGTGGAAAATCCGGAACGATTTAAGTGTAGACGGCCCTGAGAATGAAACCTAAGGCGCCGGGGTAGCTGCCTCATCGGGGGGGCCGATTTGGGGCTCGGCCGCACCAGGCTGCCGCCGGCGCGCCCCGGGGGTGGCTCAGCCGGGCGGGGACCCGTCGAGGGCCGCGGCGACCGATTTCTGCCAGTGCTGCAGTGCCGGCTCGTTGCGACCGTAGGTCACATGGGTCTGGGCGCCGGAGAGCAGGCCCCGCTGGATGCCCTCCCCGGTGGGGAAGTCCTCCTCCTCGACGGTACGAAGCGTGAGCTCGATGTTGCGCCTCCAGTGCTCATGGGCACTCGCGCTGGCGGCCGGCTCGGGTATGTAGAAATCCAGAAACGCCACGCACTCGTCGACTTTGCGATCGACCGGAAATATGCGCCAAACCTCGGCGTGATCGCTTTGCATGACGATAACCGAGTTCGGAAACAGCACGTAGACGATCGCCGTGTGCTTGACGAGATCCCATTGACTCTCTGGAAGCGCGCGCATGTCGACGATACTGCGTCTGGGAAGCGTCTCCCGAATATTGAAACCGAACGGGTGAAACAGGCAGACGTTGTGCAGAAAAATCGGCGACACCGAATCGGTGTGCAGGACGGCGAAGTGGTACGACTCGAGAAAGGTGTCAATGAGCATCTTCCAGTTCATGCGGCGGTGCAGAACGCGCGTCGCATAATAGTGGTAATGCTCGAAACCGTAACTGGCGAGCTCCGGTCCCAGTTTTCCGAGCTCTTTGTCAATATCGAAGCTTGCGCCAGCTTCCGGACGCACCCATATGCAACCGAAACGCTCGCAGGCGGGGAGCTCGACAAGACCATGTGCTTCGCGATCGATGCCCTCGAAATTGCGGCCGTCCGGTATGCCGACCAACCTGCCTCGAAGGTCATAGCTCCACCCGTGATACGGGCAGATGAAGGTGCGTTGCGTCTGTCCGCATCCCTTTGCGACCTGCGCGCCCCGGTGACGGCACACGTTCAAGAATGCACGGATTTCGCCGTCATCATCTCGTACGACCAGAATCGGTACGACATAGTTGTCGTCCGTAAAATAGTCGCCTGCATCTCGAACTCTGCAAGCGAGGCCCATCATCAATGGATAATGGCGGAAAAGTATGCCGAGCTCACGGTCGAGCCGCTCGGGATCGGTATACGTCGTTATGGGGTTGGTTGTGATGCCATCCGCCAGGCAAGTCGTGCCAGCATCGATGTGCCCGAACAATTCGCGTGCTAATTCGATTTGCAGAGAATGATCCATAATCGGCTAATTGGCTGGTTGTCAACGATTGGTGTTTGGCGTGCTTGGCGAAGCGGGCAAACGAAACCCGGGTCGAAGCCGGTGTCCTTAAAACTCGTTGAATTTCGTCAGAGCTCTCCCCAGCTGCGGCGGCGTTTCCAACGGATCTTCGGTATCACGAAGCCGAGTATCATTCCACCGAGCAGCACGCCGGCTCCGGCAAGGAACCAGTCACGCTCAGATCGCTCCTTGAGCGTGCGAATACGCAAGGTGGCGTCATCGAGGTCCGATGAGAGCGCCTGGAGCTGTTTGTTCAGGCTCTCGTTGCGTTCCTTGATGGCGAGGGTGTCGGCCGCCGCCTGCTTGATCTGGGCGAGCTCGGTCTGCAGAAGCTTCTTGTCTCTGACGAGTTCACTTCTGCTTTTCTCGATCTCGGCCACAGTCTGACCCAGAGTTTCCAGCTGACTGGCGAGGTCCCGGGCGATCTCGCGCTGCCGGGTGTACTTTTCCACCGCGTCCGCCAATTGCAACCTGGCCGCCGGCTCGTTCATGAGAAAACGGCTGAGTATCCAGACCTCCGATCCGTCCTCGAGGGCGACGCGCGAATAGCCCGACTCCGCATCCTCCTCGAGCACCGTGACCGGCGTGCCGCTCGCCAGCATGTGGGAAATGCGGTGATTGGTGCTCGGACCTCCCCGCGCCTCCAGCTTGAGCGAATCGGTCACGTAGCGCACGGTCTGGGCATGAACATGGCCGGTCAGCGCGCTCAACAGGCAGAACAATGCAAATATGCGCACGAGCACTTCCTCGACAGTCCCGAATTGACGCAGGCCCGCCGACGACGGGGCGATCGTGCCACCGCTTCGGCCGGGATCTGACTCCCTGGCCGAATCCTTACATAAATACGGTTAATATCAAACAGTTACCCCGTATATTTACAAACATTCCGAGTCAGCACTCGGTCATGGACATGTCCGCTCCCCTGACGCGACGCCTCCGTCTCACGGGGAAGAGCGGGTTCGCGCGCAGCCCGGCGACCCCGATGCCGAAACGCTCGCGTACGGGTACCCGGGGCGAACGGGTTTGCCGATGGCAGTGCCGTGGAAGTGCGGTGGAAGTGCCGCGGAAGTGCCGTGGAAGTGCCGTGGAAGTGAAGGTCGCACACCGGGTCGGCCCGGAGCGGTTAACGCTCTCGGGCTGATTCGCGGCCCGTCGGCCCCTGCGCGCGGGCCGCGAGACACCACCGGTGGTGTCGAAGCGCGACTCGATTCAGGCCGCGATGCCCATGTGAGTGAGCATGTTGAACAGCGCCGCTGTGCTCTCGAAGCGATCGTTGGGGTTCTTGGCCATCAGCTTCGCCAGCAGCGGCTGCAGGTCGGCGAATTCGCTCGGCAGCTTCGGGATCGGCGCATGCAGATGCTGGAAAATCAGGGCGCTGACCGTGTCGCCGTGATAAGGCTTCTGTCCGGTCAGCATCTCGTAGAGGATCACGCCGAGGCCGTAGAGATCCGAGCGCTGATCGGTCGCCAGACCCTCGGCCTGCTCGGGGCTCAGGTAGTGCGGGGTGCCGATGACGGTCCCGGCGCGCGTGAGGTCGAAGCCCTCGCTCACGCGCTTGGAGATGCCGAAATCCGCGAGTGCCATGCTGTCATCGTCCCGGAACATGATATTCGCCGGCTTCAGATCCCGATGCACGATTCCGACACCGTGGATGGCCTCGAGCCCGTGGGCGATGTTCTTGAGGCAGGCGATGGCGTCGTCCATGGAGATGCTGCGCGAGTCGATGCGTTCCTTCAGGCTGCCGCGCCCGAAGAATTCCATGGCGATATAACCGTACTTGTTGGTAAATCCTTGCTCGAAGATGTTCACCACATAGGGGCTGTCGATTTCGGTGACCAGCCGGCCTTCACGAATGAAGCGTTGCATGTGCTCGGGGTCGTGGGCCATGGAGCGATCCAGTATTTTGATGGCGACTGTGAGCCCGTCCTGAACGCGCTCGGCGATATACACGGTGCAGGAGATCCCCCGTCCAATGACGCCGCCGAAGCGGTAGCTGACGTGCCCCGCGTCGCCCTTCGACGCGCGATCCCGCTCGAAGCCATGGGTCATGGCCTCGGCCTCCAGGGGGCTCACCGACACCGCGGGAATATCGGCGTTGGGCTGCGCCAGGACCTCGTAGACCACGGCCGCCAGACGTTCAGGCGTGAGATCCGCTTTGTTGAGATAGCCTTCGGCACCGAGCTTGATGGCGTCCGCCACCACGTAGGAATCACCGACACCGGTGATCAGAATCGTGCGCGGGAACCCGGGTCGGTTGACCACCTCACGCAGCCAGTCGACGCCGGTCTCTCCGTTACCCAGATCGTAGTCGAGCAGAAGAACATCGTACGCGGCCCAGTTGAAGTCCGGACCGGGCTTGCCCATACGCAGGCTGGGGTATTCGGTGACTTCCACCCCTGGAATGTGCTGGTCGAGAAACACGTGCATGGTCTCGAGCGTGATTTCGCAGTCGTCGATCAACAGAATCTTCATGGTTTCACCGGTGCGTGAGTCGGCCGGATCCCGCTGGGAGAGCGGGATATCCCTATACTATCGGCCGAAATCCGGGGGTTTTGAGGCCGCTTGGCCGTCAATGTGACAGCTGCCCGATCCGGGTAGACTGGCCGCAGGGCCGAGAACAGGGGAACGTCCGGAGAGTCGGATCGCGACTATGGTGGACGGCATAGGTGAGTGGCTGCGAGAGCTCGGGCTGGGCGACTTCACCGCGCTTTTTGTCGAGCAGCAGATCGACCGTGAGGTGCTCCCGGATCTCACCGACGGGGACCTGGAAAAGATCGGCATTCCCCTCGGCCCGCGCAAGAAGCTTCTCAGGGCCATCGCCGCGCTCGCGTCGGCGCCGACACAGCCGCCCTCGAATGCCGGCACCGGCGCGCAAGCCGAGCGGCGCCAGCTCACGATCATGTTCTGCGACCTGGCGGGCTCGACCGAGTTGTCACAGATGCTCGACCCGGAGGATCTCCGCGAGGTAAACCGCGCCTACCAGGATCTCTGCAAGCAAACCCTCGAGCGCTACGACGGATACATCGCGCGCTACATGGGCGACGGAGTGCTCGCCTATTTCGGATTTCCGCAGGCGCACGAGGACGATGCCGAACGCGCGGTGCTGGCAGCCCTGGAGCTGCAGATGGCGATGACCGATCTGAATGCCGGCGAGTCGATTGAGCGACCGGTCGAGCTATCCGTGAGAATCGGAATTGCCACCGGGCCGGTTGTGGTCGGTGATCTGATCGGCGAGGGCGCATCCCAGGAAAGCGCCGTCGTCGGAGAAACGCCGAACGTCGCGGCACGACTTCAGGCGCTGGCCGAGCCCGGGACCGTGATTGTCGCCGACCGCACACACGCGCTGGCTGGAAGACACTTCGAGTACCAGGACTGGGGAGTGCACTCGGTGAAGGGCATCGCCGAGCCGGTGCACACCTGGCGCGTGCTCGGACGCAGCGCCGTAGCGAGCCGATTCGAGGCATCGGGCAGGTCATCACTCACTCCGCTGATCGGTCGTGAAAGCGAAATCGCATTGCTCATGGATCGCTGGCAGCAGGCCAAGGATGGCGATGGCCAGGTGGTGGTGTTGACAGGAGAGGCCGGCATCGGCAAATCCCGAATCGCCGAGACACTGTGCGATCGTACCTCGACCGAGCGGCCGATTCGGCTTCGTTATCAGTGCACTCCGTACCATTCCAACAGCGAATTGTTTCCGTTCGTCGAAGCTTTCCAGCGTGCGGCGCAGTTCCAGGACTCGGACCCGCCCGAGGCCAAGCTGAACAAGTTGGAGTCGTTGTTGTCCCAAGGCGCCGACGACGTTAACGCGGTCGCGCCATTCTTTGCGGCGCTGTTGTCCTTGCCGACGGGCGACCGCTACCCTCTACACGACCAGGGCATGAGCGCCGAGGCGACCAAGGCCAGAACCCTGGATGCATTGAGCGAGCAATTGGAAGGCCTCAGTCGACGTCGGCCCGTGATGGTGGTATTCGAGGATGCACACTGGGCCGATCCGACATCCCTCGATCTGCTCGACCTGCTCATCGAGCAGGTGCGTGCCAGCCAGGTACTCATGCTGGTCACCGCCCGGCCCGAGTTCTCACCATCCTGGACGGATTTCTCGCACATCACGTCCTTGAGCCTGAATCGCTTCAGTCGCGGCCTCGCCAACGCCATGGTGGAGAAGGTGACCCGCGGCAAGCCGCTGCCCGACGAGGTGCGGGAACAAATCATCGAGAAGACCGATGGGATCCCGTTGTTTGTCGAAGAGCTGACGAAGACGGTGCTGGAATCGAAACTGCTGGAGGAACGCGAAGACGGATATGCCCTGACCGGGCCGCTGCCGCAGCTGGCATTGCCATCGACACTCAACGACTCGTTGATGGCACGCCTGGACCGCCTGGGTCCGACCAAGGATGTGGCACAGACGGCGGCGGCGATCGGACGGACGTTCTCATATGATTTGCTTGCGGCGGTTTCTCCCCTTGACGACCGCGCGTTGCGGGAAGCCCTCGAGCGGCTGATCGAGGCCGAGCTGATTTTTCCCCACGGCCGATCTCGGCAAAGTTATGTGTTCAAGCACGCGTTGGTCCAGGATGCGGCATACGATTCGATGCTGCGCAAACGTCGCCGGCAGCTGCACGGTCGCATTGCCGACGCGATCCACGATCAATTTCCCGAAATGGTCCGGGGGCAACCGGAATTCCTGGCACACCACTTTGCCGCGGCCGGGGAATTCCAGGCGGCGATCGCCAACTGGTTGCAGGCCGGGCGCCGCGCTACCGAACGCTCCGCGAACCGGGAAGCCGTGCGTCACCTGCAGAGCGCGCTCGATGCGTTGAAAGAGCTGGCGCCGACGCTGGAACGCGATCGACTCGAGCTCTCCCTGCAGGTGGCCCTGACGACGCCGATTACGGCCATATCCGGATTCGCCTCGCCAGAGAGCGAGCATGCCTACGACCGGGCGCGCGCGCTCAGCGATGCGCTCGGTGCCACCGAGGATCTCGTGACCGTGCTCCACGGCCAGTGGGTGAGGCACACGGCGACGATGGGGCATGACGAGGCGGGCAAAATCTCGACACGGCTGCTTCGCATGGGCGAAGAGCAGGGTATCGATTCCGCGCGCTTGATGGGGCATCGGCTGACCGGCTGGAATTTGACGCTTCGCGGAAAGCTCAACGTCGCCGGGCCACACCTTGACGAGGCCCTTTCC
Organism: Gammaproteobacteria bacterium; assembly: GCA_041581935.1. Taxonomy (GTDB): domain Bacteria; phylum Pseudomonadota; class Gammaproteobacteria; order HK1; family HK1; genus JAABYT01. The sequence continues at coordinate 12,733 of JBFICP010000016.1, forward strand.
ATTTACGATACGGACCGCCGGAAGTTCAGGGAGCTCAGGCTCCGATCCCAGCACGATGCCCGGGTCGCCACGCTTTCGTGTCGGGCCATTCACCAATGGCTGTGCGGATTCCCCGAGCAGGCCTTCGCAACCCGTGACGAGTGCATCGCCTATGCGCGCGCGCTCGAGCACGCGACCAGTCTGGCCTATGCATTGATGTACGCGGGATGCCTGCCTGCCGCATTGAGCGACGATCCGGCCGCGGCACGGGAAATGGGCAGCGAGCTCCTGGAGCTGGCGAACGAACAGGGCCTGCCCGCCTACATCACCGGCGGCACCGAAATCATGGGCTGGGCGATCGGATGCGGGGGCGATCTGCAGGCAGGCATCGCTCAGCTGCGCGAAGGGTTGACCATGGCCAGCCAGGGTCGATTGAGATTCTTTTTGCCCTGCTATCTAACATTGCTGGTCCGGCTGTATCTGGCAGCGGGTGACGTCGACGATGCGCCGCGCGTGCTCGCCGAGGCGATGGACCTGGTGGAACGATCCGACGAACGTCTGTGGGAGGCCGAGATCAATCGGCTGACCGGCGACGTTCTGCTCGCGCAGCACGATGACTCGGACGACAGCGTCGCGGCTGCGTACCAACGCGCGCTCGAGATTTCGCGGCGCACCGGCTCGAAGTTCCTGGAGCTTCGCGCTTCCACGAGTCTCGCGCGATTGTGGGATGGCCAGGGCAGACGGGATGAAGCACGCGCCGTCCTCGAGCCCGCGTATCACTGGTTCACCGAAGGATTCGAGACACAAGATCTACGCGAAGCGCGTACGGTCCTCGAAAGCCTGACCGGGAATTCCTAGATTGGGCTGAGCGATCACGCCAGCGCCCGATCGAGATCGGCGCACAGATCCGCCGCGTCCTCGAGGCCCACCGAGAAGCGGAACACGCCGTCGCCGGCGAATTCGCGATAGCGGGCCTCGGCGGCGGGCTCCAGGCGGAAGGTCGATTGCATCAGCATCTCGGTCGGGATCCAGTAGATGAGCGATCGGTGGTGACCGAGCGATACGGCGTAGTGAATGACCTCCAGCGTATCGATCATGCGCTCGGCCACCTGCCTGCCGTCCTCCCGAGTGCGGAATGTCATCATTCCGGAAAAGTTGCGCATCTGGCGCCGGGCGAGATCGTGCTGCGGGTGCGAGGCCAGGCCGGGGTAGAACACCCGAGTCACCCCGGGATGGGCCTCCAGAAATTGGGCCACCTGTGAGGCGGTTTCCTCGTGGGCCTTCATGCGCAGAGGAAACGTGGCCGCGCCGCGCAGGATCAACCAGGCGTTGAACGGCGACAGCACGCCCCCGTAGTGCACCATCGCTTCGAGATTGAGGGCGTCCAGATCCGCGGCGGGTCCGAGCACGGCGCCGCCCATGGCGTCGCCGTGTCCGCCGATGTACTTGGTCAAGGAGTGGACGACGAAGTCCGCGCCGAGCTCCAGTGGCCGGGTGGCGACGGGGGTGGCGAACGTGGAGTCGACGACGACGTCCTCGACCCCGCGGTCGTGGGCGAGACGGCCAAGCGCGCGGATGTCGCTCAATCGCATGATGGGATTCGCCGGCGTCTCGATCCACAGCATTTTCGTGTTCGCCGTGATGGCGGCCTCGACCAGAGCGGGATCCGAGGTGTCCACCGGCGACACGTCGATCCCCCAGCGCGGCAGGCTGTCGCGAACCAGCTCCGCGGTGCCGACATAGTTGGTATCCGAGATGACGAGATGGTCGCCGTGGCTCAGCCGTCCGGCCATCAGCGCGTGAGAGGCGGCCATGCCCGAAGCGAAGCACAGCGCCGCCTCGGCGTGCTCGAGCGCGGCAAGCTTCTCGGCGAGCTGGGTGACGGTCGGATTGGAAACCCGCGCGTAGCCGAAACCCTCGTTCTCGGTACGATTCAACGCGGAGAACCCTCCGACGTGATCGCGTGCGAAGGTCGCCGACATCACCAGGTTGGGAGACGAGGCCCGGGTGATGGGGTCGATGGGCTCGCCGGAGTGAATGGCTCGGGTTCGGTCGCCCCAGGTAGGGTCGCTTTGCTTGTCGCTCATGGTCTTGTCCATCGGTTGCGTTCGAGCGATCGCTTCAGCCCGCCTCGGCGCCTGCTCTTTGCCGGCTCGGCACCGTTGGCGGCGTCTGTTTCGTTCGCATGAAGAAGGTCAACGGTATACCGCACAAGGCGACCAGCACCAGCACTTCCATGGTATGCGTATAGGTGAGTATCTCGGTTTGCGCTTTTACAATCTGAAAGAGCAGGGCGCCGGCCTCGGCGCTTCCGTCGTCGTAACCCGATGCCTGCAGATAAGATGAGTAGCCCGGCCGCGTGGGGTCCAAAAATTCCGTGATGCGCGACCAATTCTCCTGGTTTCCGCGGTAGACGAGCGTCGTGACGAAAGTCACGCCGAAGGCAAAACCGATGGTCTTCACCAGATTGAAAAGCCCCGCCGCTTCGTCGCGAAATCGCGGCGGTACATGGGCAAATGCCTGCGCGGCAATGACCGGAAAGGTGAGCATCAAGCCGGCGCAGATCAATGCTCCGGGCACGATCACTTGGGCCGGCGATACGTTCGTATTCAATCTGCTGAACAAATACCAGCCGCTCGCCGTCACGACCGTTCCCGTTATCACGGCCGCGCGTTTGCCTACCAGTCGCATGAGCGGGTTGGCGATCTGGCTCGTGACGATGAGCGCCGCCGCCGACAGGCCGATGGCGTAGCCTGCGGTGCTGATCTCCCAACCGAACTGGCCCACGTACAAACCTGGGGCGAGCACCATGAAGGATAGAAAGCTGACGCCGGTCAAGCCCATGAGCAGCGAGCAGGCGGCAAAATTCGTGTCGCCCAGCAGGTGCAGATTGATGATGTTGCGTTCGCCGAGTTGGATACCACGAACCGTGAAGACGACGAAGCCGGTGAAAGCGGCCATGAGTAGCAGAATGATCTCATGGGACGTGAACCAGTCGAGGCGATCGCCCTGATCGAGACCGATTTGCAGGCAGACCAGAAGAATTGCGAGCAGCCCGAGACCAATCCAGTCGGTGCGCACGTCTTGCGCTCGAGTCGAGCGCATGAAGGTGAGCACGAGCACCAGAGCCACGACACCGATGGGAAAGTTCACCCAGAAGTTCCAGCGCCAGTCGAGGGTTTCGGTCAGCAGGCCGCCGAGAGCGGGTCCGAGCGCCGGGCCGGCGGTGACGCCCATTGCCCACAGGGCGAGCACGCGAGTGCGTTGCTCGGCGGGATAGGCGTCGATCAGCACCGCCTGGCTGAGCGGGATGAGCGGCCCGCTGAAGAGTCCCTGAACGAAGCGAAACGCGACGATCGTGTCGAGGCTCTGCGAGAGCCCGCAGGCCGCCGAGGAAAGAACGAAACCCACGATGGCGATTACGCCCAGGCGTTTGCGGCCGAGGAGGCGGGACAGGTGCCCTGTAATGCCGATGATGAGCGCCTGTCCGATGCTGAACAGCGTCACCACCCAGGTGATGTCGTCGGGGGTCGCGTTCAACCCTCCCGCCATATAGGGTAATGCGACAGAGACGATCGTCAGGTCGAGCGCCGCCATCACGGCGACAAACAGCATGCTGACCAGCAGCATTGTGCGGTGAAATCCGGGCTCGAGAGGCTTGATTTCGTCAGTCATCATTTCGAAGCCGCGGCGAATCCGGACCCCGCGGGATAGAGTCAGCTTTCGGCTTCGGACTTCGTCACGCGAGATTCGGTGTCAACCGAAACGCTCGCGCTGGCGCCCAGGCGAAAAGGATATTTCGGATCCTGCTCGATAATGCGGATACGGACCGGGATTCGCTGTGTCACCTTTACCCAGTTACCCGTCGTGTTCTGAGGTGGCAGAAGCGAAAACGAGGCGGCGGCACCGCGCGAGAGACTTTCAACCTTGCCTTCGAATTTTTTGTCACCATAGATGTCGACAGTCACCACGGCGCGCATACCCGGCTCGATAGCAGAGATGTCGGTTTCTTTGAAATTGGCTTGAACCCACCAACTCTCGGACTCGATGAACGGGAACAGCTGCTCCTGTGGCTTGACAACATCGCCGACGCGCAACGTGAATTGGGTCACGTAGCCGTCCGCAGGGGCTCGTACGAGCGTCCACTCGAGATTGAGCTTGGCGAGCGCGACGTCGGCCTCTGCCTGTGCGATGCGCGCCTCGCGCACTTCCCGGCTACCCTGGTTGATCAACGCTTCCTCGAGGGCCGCCTTGGCTTCCGCGACCCGGCCCTTGGTTTCGATCACCGCATTCGCGTAGTGGATGGTGTCGAGCTCCGCCGCCGCTCCTGATTTGACCATCTTCTGGAAGCGGTCCGCGTACTGCTGCGCTGTTTTGAGTTCCGCCTTCTCCTCCTCGAGCCGTGCTCTGGCTGAATCCACGCGGGTCCGATCCGCCTCCACATCGTGACGTACCAGCAGCAGCTGGCTTTCCGCCTTTGTCAGCATCTGCTGATACCGGCGTGGGTCGATCTCGAAAAGTGGCTCGCCAACCTTCACGAGCTGGTTGGGTTCGACGAAGAGTCTGGAAACCTGGCCGTCGAGCTGCGGGCTTATCCAGACGTAGTGCGCCTGCAGGTAGGCATCGTCGGTAGCAGGATGCTCGCGTTCGTAGGTCCAGAGCCGGTATAGGCCGATTGAAACAAGCCCCGTCACCAACAGCACTGCAACGACAATGGCGAACTCTTTGCGTCTCGAGATAGACGCTTTCGGTTCATCGTGAGCGGCAACGGGCGCGTTGTCAGCACTCATGGTTCGCCCCGAATCCTTTTGCTGAAAGGCTCGGCCGATTCTATCGGAACGACCACTCAGGGAGCGAATCGGGTCGCAATTCGACAGGAGTTTGCGAGCAAGCCTGTCGATCCTCGTCGAGGGCTCGTTCCGACCCTTGCGCAGGCGATGTCGATCGAGCGCTAGCTGCGACGCGTCAGTTCCGTGAGCTCCTGAATCTGCGCGCGAAGGGCCCGCACCTCCTCCAGCAGTCCCGCACGCTCGGCATGGGCAACCCTGGCCTCTTCGGCCTCCACTTCGTGGTACTTGCTCTGCATGGCGTTCACGACCACGGCGATGAATAAATTGAGCATGGTGAACGTGGCGATCAGAATGAAGGGCACGAAAAATCCCCAGGCATACGGATAGACTTGCATGACCGGGCGCACAATCCCCATCGACCAGCTTTCCAGTGTCATGATTTGAAACAGTGAATAGAGACTTTTTCCGATGGTCCCGAACCAATCGGGAAAAGTGTCACCGAAAAGCTGGGTCGCCATGACGCCCGCCACGTAGAAAATCAGGGCGAGAATTGCCACAACCGAGCCGAGTCCGGGCACCGCGGAGAGTAACGCCTCGACCACACGGCGCATCTGAGGCACCGCGGATGCCAGTCGCAATACGCGCAATACGCGCAGTGCGCGCAGTACAGAAAAATTTTCGGTGGCGGGGATGAGCGCGACCCCGACCACGATAAAATCGAAAATGCTCCAGGGATCCCGAAAGAAGCCGCGACCGTAGGCAGTGATTCGTATCATGAGCTCGACGACGAAGACGGCGAGAATAATGCGATCGAGCGCGACGATAATAGATCCCGCCCGTTCCATCGCTTCCTTGGAAGTTTCGAGTCCGAGGGTTATGGCATTGACGACGATGAGCACGGTGATGGCCTTTTGGAAGTGAGGGTTCTCCGCGAGCGTCACGAGTTTCTGCCGGAAGTCGTTGGACGTCGTATCGCGCATCGTGCTTACCTCTTTGTTCTGTTCCTACACTTGGTATTGAAAGGCAACGCCAAAAGCGTAAAGCTTCATTCATGCCTAAGGCCCGCGTGAACGGACACACCATGTACTACGAGATACATGGCCAAGGAGACCCGGTCGTGTGTTCCGGAGGCTGGGGCACCTTCTGCCACGGCAACGCACGGCACCTTCCCGCAGGGCTCACGGACCGTTACTCGGTGATTATCTTCGATCACCGGGGCCTGGGTGAATCGACGGACGATTCCGGAGTCGCTGCCAGCACCGCCTTGTACGCTGCGGATGTTGCGGCATTGCTCGCGCAGCTGGACGTCGACCGGGCCCACATTCTCGGAATCATCGGGATCGGCTCCTGTCTCGCGCAGGAGCTCGCCGTTTGCCGGCCCGATCTCGTTCGCAGCCTGGTGATGTCGGGAACCTGGGCACGCGCCGACGAGTACTTTCGTGCCCAGCTACGGCTGTGGCGGCGAATGCACGAGGAAATGGGCTTCGACGCCTTTCAGCAGGAAATCGTTCTGGCGGCCTACGATGCGAATTTCTACTTGCGCTACTCGGATCGATTGCTGGGCCCGAGCGGCGCGTGGTCCGAGCTGCGGGACAATTTCGAAGCTCACGATCGACTTACACAGGCGGCGTTGAACCACGATACGGTGGATCGGCTCGGGAACATCTCCGCCCCCTCGCTCGTGGTGCACGCCGGACGCGACCAGCTCACTCCGCCGCGGCTGAGTACGACGGTCGAGGAGGGAATCCCCGGTGCTTGTGGATGGATGATGGACGACGCGCCCCACGTGGTAACCGACAGGCGCGCGAGGCAGGCTTTCGCCGAACGCATTCTGGACTTCATCGGGCGGCATTGAAAATGCCGTCTCTCGAATGGCCCGCCCCGCCCGGGGCTCGCGCGCTCGAGTCGGCGGCGTTGGCGGGCCGAGCCCGCGAAACCGTGTGACAGGGCCGGCTTCGCGAGACCCCGATTGCGCCGGCGCGCTATAATCGCCCGAAACCACCCCCGCTCGGAGGTTCACATGTCCGTCCATGCGCTCTCGCCGTCACGGGTAGCCGACCCGGTTACCCAGGCGAAAATCGATCTGGCGGCCGCCCATCGGCTCGCCGTGCTCCACGAGCTTGATGAAGGCATCGACAATCATTTCACCGTGACAGTCCCGGGACACGACGATCGTTATTTCATTCTACCGTTCGGCCTGCATTGGTCCGAAGCGCGGGCAAGCGACATGTTTATCTTCGACGAAGCGGGCAACACGCTGGAGGGCGAGGGCGTCGTCGAGCTCTCTGCGCAATGCATTCATGCGCCGATTCATCGCATCGCCGGTGCGCAGGTTGTGCTGCACACGCATCAGACATGGGCTCTCGCGCTCAACATGCTCGAAAACAATCGCGTCGTGCCAGCCAGTCAGACCGCCGCCTTTTTTCACGGCATGATCGCATACGACGATACCTATACAGGTACGGCCGACTCCCTGGCCGAGGGTGAGCGGCTCGCGCATCTGATTGGTGACAAGCAGGTGATGTTCATGAAGAACCACGGCGTGCTGGTGGTCGGCCAGACGGTGGCGCAGGCTTACAAGCGGCTCTATTTTCTCGAGCGGGTGTGCCGTGCGCAGATACTTGCGATGAGCACCGGCGCGCCACTGGCGTCGCTTGCCGACGATGTCATCGCCCAGGTGCAGACACCGCCCGAGAACGACCGCCATGGCGGTGGAGAAAGAACACGCCTGTTCTTCGAAGCCATGAAGCGGATCCTCGATCGGGAGCTGCCGGGCTACGCTGACTAATCGAGTCACCCGTCATCGGGAGCTGAACAATGGATCTGCTGAGTCTGTTCAAGGACGCCGACGACGCCCGAACCGTCGAGGACGGAACGGTCATATTCGACGAGGAAACTCCCGGTGACGTCATGTACGTCATTCTGAGTGGCGAGGTGGATATTTTCGCGAGCGGCGTGCTCGTCGAGACTCTGTGCGCCGGGGATCTGGTGGGAGAAATGGCGCTCATCGATTCGAAACCGCGAAGTGCCAGCGCTTTGACCCGCGGCGACTGCCGCATCGCGCCGGTGGGCGAGGAGCGATTTCTGCAGATGGTGCAGGAGACGCCGGAGTTTTCTCTGCACGTGATGCGTACCCTGGCTGAAAGGCTCCGGCGAACCACCGCGAAAATGTAGCCCCGGGGCGCGGCTGCCCGCGGATCGCTATAAAAACGAGCCGGTCGAGAACGCGAACTTCACCTTGGCCGAGCTGGCGGCGGCAAAAAGGACGGTTCCCCGCAGCTCCGTATCCACCGTTTTGGGCGGCTTTCCGAGGATCGACACGGAAAATTTGCCCGAGTCTGTCCACGTCAGCGTTATCTTGACGGCGGCGGCGCGGGGAATTCCCCTGACGAGCATCTCGCGCAGCACGAGGCGGCCGTCGAGCACGTAGTCATAGCCGGCAACGACTGTTCCTCCTCGCTCTGCCTGGGTAATGAATACTCGAAACTTCCCGGCACGCGCGTCGTCACGAATACCGATGAACGCCGATGGTGCCCACCGCCCGGTATCGCGAAGCTCCAGGAATCGAAACGCACCGTCCAGGGAGCCCGGCGAGCTGGGCGCCGCACAGTCGAGATGGACGATCTGGCCGGCGCCCGCATCGAGCTCGACCGGGAAATCCGACAACCCGGAGCCAAGCGCAGGCAGTGGCAGGCAAAATCCCGCCACAACGGCCAGGCATCGGAGCAGACTTCGGGCGCTAATCATGAATCGCACATGCTCTAAATGGGCGCATCCAGGGTGCTCGCGCGAATCCCGACGGCGGCGAGAGCGGAAAATCGTCCGGTCAACGCGAGCGCAAGGATCGCATATTCGATGGATGCCCGAGTCAATGCACGAGCCAATCACGACTGGGACGAGAACTCAAGCGGGCCGCGTGTCCTGCGGCGCGTTGACCGGATACGCGATGGCGCGTGCTGTGCTCGGACAGGCAATCCCTGCCGCCCTCGGAGCGAGGCCGGCGCCGTCCGTCAGAGCGAGCCCTCGCGCAATGCGTTGAGGGCTCTGAGGGCCTGGAAGGTGCATCCGTGATCGGCCATCCAGGCGGTGCGGTGGGCATCGGTGGCGAGGCTCGGCATGACGACGACGTCGAGTCGAATTCCGGGCGAGTGCGATGTGAAGCGGGCAAGGAAGCTCGCGCCGTCGGTGAGAGGCAGCTCGGGCGGCCAGGGGCGGGATTTCCCCTTCGCAGGCCAGCGCAAGCTGACGCTTTGCGCGTCGTCGTCGACGCGCGTGATTGTAATGCGCGCACCGGCGCGTGATTGCGGCCACCATAGCATGATCGGCCGATCGTCGCGCACGCAGTACCTGCCGGCCCGGGCGATATGCAGTCCCCAGATGTCGGGACGTCCGGCGGACAGTTTCTGCGGCCCGCTGCGAAAGACCGCCAGGGTCGCCGACGGGCTGTTCTCCACCGCGATCAGACGGGAAAGGGAATCGACCAGCCCCGGATCCGACGGGCCGGATGGAGATTCGAGCACCCCCTCAAAGGGTCCCGAAAGCCGCATCGATTGTCCGTTCGACGCGATCAACGTGACCTCGGCGTCTGCGGCGACTCGAATCTCGTGGCTTGCGTCCACTTTCGATCCCGGTTTCAGTGCCGGATCGGTCGATGCGATCACCACCAGCTCGCCTGCGGTGCAGAGCGACGACCACGCTGTTAACGCCATGAATATGACAACGAGAATTCGGCAGCGTCGCTGTGCGTGTAAGTTCATTTGCCTTTCATCACAATGAGGGTTCCCGATTCTCCCGCCTCCAGGCGTGAGCGATGAAAGCGTACCAGCGCATCCTGTGGATAGCGTGCGGCCAGCTCGCTGAACGCAGTCACCGCCCTCGAATCGCCGGATGACAGCAGCCGGTATGCTGCCAGGTACTCCTCGACATCGCCATGGGAAATATCACTCGCGGCGATCGGCTCATAGGCTGTCACGCTTTCGGCTTTTCCCTTCAAAACGAGCTCGCCGACAGGCCGGAAAATCTGTTCAGGGCAGCGCGCGGCGGTGGCACCGCTGACACAGACGCGGGTCCCGAAATACTTGTTGGCGCTTTCCAAACGCGCGGTCGCGTTGATGGCGTCACCGGTTGCGGAATAGTCGAAGAACTTCTCGCCACCAAAGTTACCGACCACGGTGACCCCGGTATTTACTCCGATTCGGGTTGCTCCGAAGCTGATTCCCCGGTCGTGTTGCTCTGCAACGAAGGTTTGGCAAAACGCGTCGAGCGCAAGAGCGCAAGCAACGGCGCGCCGCGGATGATCCGGTTGCTCGAGCGGCGCGTTGAACATGACGTGCAGGGCGTCGCCGACAATCTTCTCTATCGTGCCTTCGTGCCGGATCACGATCTCACAGGTGCCGTTGAAATACTCTCCCATAACCCCGACGAGCTGAGTCGGATCGGTTGTTTCCGTCAGGGTCGTATAGTCGGCAATGTCGGTAAAAAGAAACGTCGTTTCACGTCTCTCCCCGCCGAGTTTGAGACGCTGTGGGTCCGCTATGAGCTGATCGACGACTGCCGGGGCGACGAACTTCGAAAAGGCGCTCTGGATGAAGCGCCGCTCGGCTTGTTCCTGCCGCCAGCGCCATGCGTACGTAAGCCCCGCAGCGAGCGTCAGTGCCACGGTAGGGCTCATCAGCGATACCAGCGCGCCCGCGTAGCGGAACGTGATGAACCCGCCGATCCAGACGATGACGCAGGTCCCCACGATCGAGATGAAAATCACGGCAGGGCGTGTAGCGGCCATGCCGATGGCCACCCCAATCGCGGCAAACAGGACGATTACGAGTGAGTTCTTCCACGCCGCCAGCTGCGGGCTTTGCTTGCCCTCGAGAAGCTGAGACAAAGCATGCGCCTGGATCAGCACACCCGGCATGTCCCCGATGCCGGGGCCGGCGAGCACCGAGAATGGTGTTCGGTGTCTGTCGGTGAAGGTCAGATCCGCGCCGACGAGCACGATGCGGTCCCGAATCCAGTCATCGGGCAACAAAGGGACTGAGTGCGCGGGATAGACAGCGAAGGGCGTCGTTCGCGCGTCCGGGCGGCCGCGGTAGCGCAAGTCGAGCACCTCGACATCGGGTACCGAACGATCCAACTCTCTCGCGAGGACGGTAACGAAGCCCGGGCGGGGTCGGTTCGACAACCCGCTATTCAGTACGACGGCGCGCACCACGCCGTCGAACGGGTCTTTGACGACCGCCGGAACTCCGGCGTGGAGATTCGCAAGATACGCGGAAGCGAAAGCGGCCTGGCGCGGCGTGATTCCCTCCACGGCCTGCGGCGACGCCACAACCAGGGGGATGGAAAGATCACGCATGGTCTGTCGCAATGCGCCGTCCTTGGCTTCCTCCGAGGGTTGATCGAGCAGTATATCCAGGCCGATGAGCTTTGCGCCCTTACGCTCCAGGGAGCGCAGGAGCTGACTCAAATACAGCCGGTCGAGTGGCGATCGATAGGCAAATGCGGTGAGCGTATCCTCGTTAATCGCGACGACGACGATCTTGTCGGACTGTGGCTCTGGCGGGGTCAGCGTTGCGGTGCGCAGATCCCGCGACCAGTTTTCGGCGACCCGAATGAGGGGTAGAAAGCGCTCTGCGGAAAAGCTGACGGCGGCTGTCACGAGAACGATCGTTATCGCCGTGACCGTCCGCCTGTTTCGACTGCTGGCTCGCATCGACGGTGTTTCTCGGAATCCTTGGTGGCCATCGACCATTTACGCCCAAACTACGCTCCAAGCAAGAATGTCGCCAATCCGAGAATCGCAAATCCTGCGAGCATGAAAAACAACACCCCCATTTCCGCCCGTCGCAGCCCGTCAAATTTCCGCACGAGCTGTGAATTTGGAGTTGTCTCGAACTCGCGCTGCATGAGAAATCGAAAGTGTGCACGCCGCCGTTCGCTGTTCAGAAACCCCGGCCAGGGATTCCCTGCGCCAGCATACTGCTCGGGGAACTGACGTTCGAATTCGCGGAGCAACCGACGGCCGTAGCGAACGGTCGCCAGGAGCAGTGCTCCACACATCGCCAGGAA
>JBFICP010000017.1:0-23485 GCA_041581935.1 Gammaproteobacteria bacterium
CACCGCGCGCACGGCGGGCTGCTGAGCATGTCCGACATGTCCGGCTATCGCGTGCGCTTCGAGCCGTCGGTGCGTGCCGGTTATGCGGGCTACGACATCCACTGCTGCGGCCCCTGGTCCCAAGGCCCGGCGCTCGCCCAGGTCATGGGCATGCTCGACGGCATCGACCTCGCGTGTCTGGGACACAACACACCGGCGTGTATCCACACGATCACCGAAGCCATCAAGCTCGCCTTCGCCGATCGCGAGCACTACTTCGGCGACCCGCGGTTCGTCGACGTGCCGATGGATGCGCTGCTCGACGAAAACTACCTGGGGCTTCGCCGTTCGCTCATTCGCGACGATTGCGCCTGGCCCGATCTGCCGCCGCCGGGCGACCCGCATGCCCCCGCCGCCACCCGCGAGGGGCGCCGCGCCAGCGCCGGCCCCGGCGCGCGGCAGCACCACGGTGAGCCACCGAGCCTGGATACGTCCTACGTCTGCGCAGTGGACGCAAGCGGCAACGTATTCTCCGCCACGCCCAGCGACGTTTCCTACCAGACGCCGGTGATACCCGGAACCGGCCTGTGCCCGTCCTCGCGCGGCTCCCAGTCCCGACCCGATCCGCGGCACCCGTCATCGGTGGCGCCGGGCAAACGGCCTCGGCTCACCCCGAACCCGGCGCTGGCGCTCGCCGACGGCAAGCCGTTCATGGTGTTCGGAACACCGGGGGGCGACGTGCAGATTCAGGCCATGGCTCAGCTTCTGGTCAACGTGGCAATTTTCGGCCTCGACGTGCAGAGCGCCATCGAGGCGCCGCGCTTCGCGAGCTTCAGCTATCCGTCCTCGTTCGCCCCCAACCCGCACTATCCCGGCCTGCTCATGGTGGAGGCGCGCATCGGGCACGAGACGCGCGAAGCGTTGACTCGTCTCGGCCACGACGTGGAGGCATGGCCCGAGCGCACGCGCAAGGCCGGGGCATTGTGTGCCATTCGAATCGACCCCGCCACGGGCTTTCTGCATGCCGGTGCCGATTTCCGGCGCGCCGGCTACGCCATGGGCCGCTGAGCGCTGCTGCCCGGAATTTTTTTTGCCCGACGAAGGTGCTAGCTTGCGCCAATGCCGATCATCGCGATGAATGACCTCGACCTGCGTGGCTGTCGCGTGCTCATGCGCCTGGATCTGAACGTGCCGCTGAAGGACGGCGAGGTCGGCGACGATACCCGGATCCGCGCGAGCCTTCCCGGCATTCGGCAGGCACTCGCCGGCGGCGCGAGCGTGATGCTGATGTCGCACCTGGGGCGACCGACCGAAGGCGTCTACGAAGAGGCGTTTTCACTGGCACCGGTGGCGCGCGCGCTCGCGCGCCTACTGGAGCGTGACGTGCCTCTGGTCGATTGGGACTACGCCGGCGACGACGCGCTCGTGCTGTTCGAGAACGTGCGTTTCAACGCGGGCGAAACCGACAACGACGAGGCACTGGCGAGGAAGATGGCAGCATTGTGCGACGTTTTCGTCATGGACGCCTTCGGAAGCGCCCATCGCGCCCACGCCTCCACCCACGGCGTCGCCCGCTACGCGCCGGTTGCCTGTGCCGGACCGCTTTTGAGCGCCGAGCTCGATGCGCTGGCCGCAGCGCTCGACAATCCCGACCGGCCCCTGGTGGCTATCGTCGGCGGCGCCAAGGTCTCGAGCAAGCTGACGGTGCTGGAAGCCCTGCTCGGCAAGGTCGATCAACTAATCGTCGGCGGCGGCATCGCCAACACATTTCTGAAGGCCGCAGGCCACGAGGTGGGCCGCTCGCTCTGTGAGAACGATCTGGTCGACACCGCCCGCGCCCTCATCGATGCCACGGCAAACTCCGCCGCCGCGATTCCGCTTCCCGAGGACGTGGTGGTCGGTCGCTCACTCAGTGCCGATGCCGAGGCGCGCGTGGTTCGGATCGACGAGGTGGGCAGCGACGACATGATTCTCGACATCGGCCCCGCGTCCGCGGAGCACCTCGCGGGCCTGCTCGAATCCGCCGGCACCATCGTCTGGAATGGTCCCGTGGGGGTATTCGAGTTCGATCAGTTCGGTGCCGGCACGCGGCGCATCGCCGAGGCCATCGCCGCTTCCGGCGCGTTCTCCATCGCCGGCGGCGGCGACACCCTGGCGGCCATCGCCCGGTACGGTATCGGCGATCGGATTTCCTATATCTCTACCGGCGGCGGCGCTTTCCTCGAGTTCCTCGAGGGCAAGACGCTGCCGGCGGTGGCGATCCTGGAGCAACGCGGCGCCGGTTGAGCGCGCAGCCGCTTTCTCGGAGAATGACCCGCACCATGGGCAAGAAATACGATGCCGTCATCATCGGCGCAGGGGTCATCGGGGCCGCCACCGCCTATGAGCTCAGCAAGAAAGGCTATCGCACGCTCAGCGTCGACAAGCTGCCCGCCGCGGGCTACGGTCCGACCAGCAATTCCTGCGCCATCATCCGCGTTCACTACTCTACGCTCGAGGGCGCCGTGTTCGCCTACGAAGGCTACTTCTACTGGAAGAACTGGAAGGACTACCTTCGTGTCGAGGACGAGAGCGGCCTGGCAGTGTTTCACGAGACTGGCTGCATGGTCATGAAGACCGAGGTGAACGGTCACCTGCGTCGTATTCGCGAGGTAGCCGACCGGTTCGGAATTCCCTACGAGGAATGGGATCCCGAAACCATCATCGAGCGACTGCCGATCTACGACATGAGGCGCTTCGCTCCGCCGAAACTTCCGGCCGAGAGCGGCTTCGGCGAGCCGACCGGCGGCACCGTCGAGGGCGCGGTATTCTTTCCGACCGCCGGCTACATCAGCGATCCGCAACTCGCCACCCACAACCTGCAACGTGCCGCGGAAGCCAAGGGCGCGGAGTTTCTGTTCAGAAAGACCGTGGTCGAGATTCCGCGCGCCGGTGGCCGCGTGACCGGCGTCGTCCTGGACAACGGCACGCGCATCGAGGCGCCCGTGGTGGTCAACGTCGCCGGCCCGCATTCGGATCCGATCAATCGCATGGCCGGCGCCGACGGCGACATGAACATTCGCACCCGTGCGCTGCGCCAGGAAGTGACCCACGTGCCATCACCGAAAGGGTTCGATTTCGAAGGGTCAGGCTTCGTCGTCTCCGACAGCGACATCGGTGTCTATTGCCGACCGGAGACCGGCAATCACATTCTCATCGGCAGCGAGGACCCGGAGTGTGACGAGCGCGAGTGGGTCGACCCGGACGATTTCAACCGTGACTTCACCGAGCAGTGGACGACTCAGGCTTATCGCATGGCCCAGCGCATCCCGACGCTCGGCATTCCGAGCCGCATGAAGGGCTGCGTCGATCTCTACGACGTGAGCGACGACTGGATTCCCATCTACGACAAGTCATCGGTGGGCGGCTTTTACATGGCCATCGGCACCAGCGGGAACCAATTCAAGAACGCGCCGGTCGCCGGCGCCATGATGGCGGCGCTCATTGATTACTGCGAGGGCGGCGCAGATCACGATAAGAAGCCGCTGCAGTTTCCGCTGCATTACGTGGATGGCGGCATCGACGTCGGTTTCTACTCGCGGTTACGGCAAATCAATCCCGAGAGCAGCTTCTCGGTCATTGGTTGAGCATGTGCGTTACGGTTGCCGCGACGATTGCGGCGTTTTGCATGCGTGTCGCAAAAAAAACGCATAATCGGGTCGACGGTCTCTGTGCGGCAATCACTCATGAATCGAAAAGACCAGCGGCGCCTTAAAAAAGCGCGGCGCGATCGTCAGAAAAGTCCGCACGGAGGCAACGGATCGGCGGGTCCGGCGGATATCGAGCCGACGCTCGGCCAGATCACGGCCCTGCTTCAGGGCGGTCACCCGGATGACGCGCGTCGACTCTGCCAGGCGCTTCTGGCGGAGCATCCCCGGAACCCGCGCGCGCTCAATCTTGCCGCCATCGCCTCCTTTCAAACCGGCGATGCCGCAACGGCGCTTACTCTGCTGGAAACGGCGGTCGCGAACCAGCCGGATTTCGTCGACGCGCACAATAATCTCGGAAACATTCACAAGGCCGAAGGGGATTTTCTCCGAGCCGAGGCGGCGTACCGCAATGCCATCGAACTCGCGCCCCTGTACTTCGATGCTCACTTCAATCTCGGCATCGTGCTCGAAGCGATGGGCAGATCGGCCGAGGCCCGGGATGCGTACAAGATCGCGCTCGATATTCAACCCGATTTTCTGCCGGCGTATCTCAACACCGGCAACGCGTGTAAGGCACTCGGCAAGTTCGACGAGGCGCTGGAGTATTACCGGTGGGTGGTGGAGATCGAGCCTCGTAACGTGGACGCAATCAACAACATGGGCGCCGTATTTTACGAGTTGAGGCGCTTTGACGAAGCCGAGTCCACCTACCGCAATGCGCTCGAGATCGATCCGCAACATGCGGATACGCTCTACAACCTGGGCGTGCTGCTTCACGAGGTCGAGCGCTACGAAGAAGCTGTCGATGCCTGCCAGAGCGCGGTGGCCGTGCGACCCCACTATGCCGAATGCTTCGTCAATCTCGGCTACAACTTCCACAAGCTGGGCAAGCTCGACGATGCGGAACGCGCATACGAGCAGGCCATCGAGCTGGATCCCGACAGCGCACAGGCGCATGCAAATTTCGCCGATGTAAAACTTACCCGCGGCGAAACACAGGCGGCGCTTGCGCTTTGCGATCGTTTTCTGCAACGCCACCCCGGCGATACCGGCATGCTGGCCTTCAAGACAATTGCCTTGCGCGAATCCGGTGCCGACGATGCGGCGCGCGCTTTGACGCGCTACGACGAGTTTTTGCAGGCGCACGAGCTGCCCGTACCGCAAGGATTCGAGAGTCTCGAGACGCTCAACGTGGCTCTCGCCGATCACATTTGCGCGCACCCTTCGCTCGTCGACGCGCCCGCCAGCCATGCGACACGACACGGAAAACATTCCGGCGAGCTGCTGGTCGAGCCGAAGGGACCCATGACCGCGTGGGAGGCCGCGCTTCGAGAAGCCATCGAGGCCTACCGGGCGCGCCTGGCCGATGCGGCATCGCACCCGTTCGTCGACGCCATGCCGGCGCGCTACCGGCTGACCGCGTGGAGCGTGGTGCTTGAAAGTCATGGTCATCAGATTCCGCACATCCATCCATCGGCGTGGATGAGCGGTGTGTACTACGTGGCGTTGCCAGACGCGGTAGCGGCGTCGACGCGGGACACCGGCGGATGGATCGAGTTCGGACAACCGCCGGATCATTACCACGGCACGGTCGAGCCCGAGCTCGTCGTGAAGCAGCCGAGCGAGGGCCTGCTGGTGCTTTTCCCCTCCTTCTACTATCACCGCACCATTCCGTTCGAGTCCGGGGGGCGACGTATCAGCGTCGCTTTCGACGTCTTGCCCTGGCGGGGCCCGTGACCGTAAGGAGATGACACGATGAAGGAGCAGGCGCGTGTGGTGATTATCGGCGGCGGCATGATGGGAGTGGGACTCGCCTACCACTTGACCAAGGAAGGCTGGTCCGACGTCGTGCTCGTGGAGAAAGGCGAGCTCACTTCGGGGTCCACCTGGCACGCCGCCGGGCTCGTTCCTCACTTCATTGGCAGTCTCAACATGGCCAAGGTGCACCTGCACGGCACCGAGCTTTACAAGCGGCTCGAGGAGGAGACCGGGCAATCCACCGGATGGCACGGGTGCGGCTCGATTCGCCTCGCCACCAACCGCGATGAGGTGGACTGGTTTCATCAGGTCAAGGGGGTGCTCGACTACGTGGGCGCCGAGTGCCATCTCATCGGCCCCAACGAGATCAAATCTCTGCACCCGCTGCTCGATCTCGATGGTGTGATTCTCGGCGCGTACACACCCGGCGACGGGCACACGGATCCGGCGAGCACCACCAATGCGCTCGCCATCGGCGCGCGCAGCGGCGGCGTCACTATCGTGCGCCACAACCGCGTCCTCGACGTCAAGCAGCGCCGCGGCGGCGAGTGGCTCGTATCCACCGAGCAGGGCGACATCGTCGCCGAGCACGTGGTCAACGCGGCCGGCAGCTTCGCCGAGCAGGTCGGCGCGTGGGTCGGCGTCGACGTGCCCATCGTCAACATGGTGCATCAGTATCTGGTGACGGAGAATCTGCCGGAGGTGGCGGCGCTCGACCGGGAGCCGCCGGTCGTTCGCGATCCGCGGGCGTCGTGCTATTACCGTCAGGAACAGCAGGGATTGGTCATCGGCCCCTACGAGATGGCGGGGGCCGAGGCCTGGGGCCTCGGCGGCATCGACTGGAGCTTCGACATGGAGCTCCTGCCGCCGGAGCTCGATCGCCTCGGCGAATCGCTGGAATTCGCCATGCAGCGCATCCCGGCCTTCGCCGACGCCGGCATCAAGCGCGTCGTGAGCGGCCCCATCACCCACACCCCCGATGGCAACTTCCTGCTCGGCCCGGCCGCGGGACTCACCAATTACTGGATGTGCTGCGGCGCCAGCATCGGTATCACCCAGGGCGCCGGAGCCGGCAAATATCTCGCCCAGTGGATGGTGCACGGTCAGACCGAGATCAACATGGGCGGCTTCGACCCGCGCCGCTACGGCAATTGGGCGCTCGGCGATTATCTGCTTGCGAAATCCATCGACGAGTACCAGCAGATGTACCAGGTGCACTACCCCGGCGAGCATCGCGAGGCCGGCAGGCCCTTGAAGACGACTCCGGTCTACGAAGCGCTGGCGGCGCGCGGCGCGCAGTTCGCCGACGTGTTTGGCTGGGAGCGGGCCAAGTGGTTTGCGCCGCCGGGAGAAAGCGAGCGCTACAGCTTCCGGCGCAGCAACTGGTTCGATGCCGTCGCGGGTGAATGCGAAGCGGTGCGCGAGCGCGCCGGCCTTCTGGATCTCTCGAGCTTTGCCAAGTACGACGTTAGCGGCAGCGACGCGCACGCCTTTCTCGAGCGCCTCAATGCCAACCGGATTCCGCGCCGCGACGGAGGCATCGTCTTGAGCCACATGCTGACCGAGCTCGGCGGTATCGAGTGCGAAGCGACCATTACGCGATTCGCGCCGGATCGTTTCTACGTGCTGTCGGCGGCGGTCGCCGAGCTGCACGATCTCGACTGGCTCCGTCAGCACGTCGCCGACGGCGAGGACGTCAGCGTTAAGAACGTCACCCACGACTACGGCGTGCTGGTGCTTTCGGGTCCACGATCCCGGGACGTGCTCGCGAAGCTCACCAGCGCAGATTTGAGCAACGCGTCTTTCCCCTGGCTACGTGCGCGGGAGATCGAGGTATCAGGCGTTGCGGTGCGGGCGCTTCGGATCTCCTATGTGGGCGAGCTTGGCTGGGAGCTGCACCATCCGATGGCCGAAATGGAGCGGCTCTACGACGCGCTCATGTCGGCAGGTGAAGAGCACGGCATCGCTAACTTCGGCACCTACGCGGTCAACGCCATGCGCATGGAGAAAGCGTACAAGGCCTGGGGCGCCGAGCTGACCACCGAGATTACATTGATCGAGGCGGATATGGATCGTTTCGTCGACTTCGAAAAAGAAAATTTCATCGGCCGCGAGGCCACGCTCGCGCGCAAGAAAGAAGGCGTTAACATCCGCCTGGTGTACGTATCGGTGGATACCGACGATGCCGATCCCGCCGGAAACGAGCCCGTGTTTGATGACGATCGCATCATCGGTGTCACCACCGGCGGCGCCTACGGGTTCACTGTCGGCAAAAGCCTCGCATTCGCTTATGTGGAGCCGGAATACGCCAGTCCCGGCAGCCAATTCGAGATCGAAATCCTCGGCAGCCGACGCCGTGCGACGGTGCTCGCCGAGCCGGCCTATGATCCGGAAAATCGACGTCTGAGAGGATGAGCCCCATGCAGCTCACCGACTACAAGGTGCTGACGTTCGACTGCTACGGAACCTTGATCGACTGGGAGACCGGCATCTACGACGCGCTGCAACCGCTGCTCGTTAAGGTTTCGCAAGACATCGGGCGCGAATCCGCTCTGGAGACTTTCGCGTACTACGAGACCCGCCAAGAAGCGGCAACGCCCGAAATGCCGTATCCGAAGCTGCTCGCCACGGTACATTCACGATTACGGGAGCACTGGGGCATCGACGACGGCGCCGAGCTCGACCAAAGATTCGGCCGGTCGGTCGGAGACTGGCCGGCGTTCGGGGACTCCGCGCCATCCCTCGCCTATCTCGAGCAACACTATCGACTGGTAATCCTGTCGAACGTCGATCGCGCGAGCTTCGCAGCCAGTAACGAGAAGCTCGGTGTCGATTTCTACGCCGTTTATACCGCCGAGGACATCGGGTCGTACAAGCCGGATCCGCGCAATTTCGAGTACATGCTGGCGCAGTTGAAACGACGCGGCGTCGACAAGCACGACATATTGCACACCGCGCAGAGCCTCCACCATGACCATGTCCAGGCCACCGCCTTCGGTCTCGCCACCAATTGGATCGATCGGCGCCATGCTGCGGAGGGTTTCGGCGCCACCGTGCCGCCGCAGGCGGACGTGCGCATCGACTTTCACTTCCCGAGCATGGCGGCCTTCGTCGATGCGCACCGTGAGGCAATCGGGTGAGCTCTGCCTGTTGAGCATACGATTGCGAATCAACTACTGGGAACTGGGCGCCCGCGGCAAACACACCATGACATGTTGATCCGTGCTAATGAATGCTGACGCGGATTCGGCAATATTCCGCGAGTGATCATTTGGCAGTTACGAAATCCAAGGATTCTGCCTGAGGGCTACGGGTTGCGGCGCTCGAGCGCATCTGGATTTCTTGCGTCAACCCAGAGGTTGGGTTTTAACCACCGGCTGCGAGAGGATCCACAGGCTGGACATGGTGTAGCCCACCATCAACACGAGCATCGGGATCTGGCTCATCAGTACGCTGCGGTTGTGTTCGAAAATTCGCCTCGCCTGAATGTGGGCCAGAATGACGGCGATGACGTGACCGACGATGATAGTGATAAGCGCCGTATACCAGACGAATCGTGCGCTGATGACGCTAACGTCGATGTGCACGTGGGCGGTGCCGAAAATATCCCAGCCCTTTCCCATCGGATCCGAAACGAGCGGAATCAGCAGTTGACCCGCGAGCGCGAAAAAGGACGCGTAGTGGGCCAGGTGATAGGCGATGGCAATGGGCACCAGCGTCAGCACGAACCAGCGAGCCATGTCGATGGCGCCGACTCCGCGCCCCGCGGCGCGGGACATGAGCAGGCCGAACAACAGGTATGCGCCCAGAAAAAGTCCAAAAAAGGACATCAGGCCCAGTGTCTTGAAGAATTCCAGCAGATTGACGCCGAGGGACTGGAGCTCCAGCAGTGAAGGACGCAGCGCGGTGCTGGTCGAGAAAAAACCGAGCAGGTCGTTCCACAACGGCGTTTCCAGCAGACCATCAAAGGTCACATTGGAAAGCATCAGCAAGACGAAAACCATCATCGAAAACGAAACCGGCCGAGTGCTCAAAAGACCGCTGCCCGGGATGCGCAATACCCAGCCGCCACCCTGGTCGGCGCTCTCCGGATCCCTGCGGCCCAAGGGGGCAAACCGTCCCAGAACGCCGAAGGCGACGGTGAAAACATCGGCGTGCTCGAGCCAGACGTTGCGGCCGAATACCAGCATTCCGGTGAAGCAGTAGACCGCGTATAGAATCATGCCCAGCGCCAGGGCCGCCGGTCGTTCGGCGCCCTCGGGCACCAGCTCGAGCCACGCCAGTATCAGCAGCCCCGCGGCGGCCGGCCAGGTGCCGAGCCGCTTGGGATAGGTGAGCGCGAGGGAGATCGAGCGCCGGTCGAAAAGCGTGTGCACCGCCCGCTCCGTCCAGTCGAAAAGCACGCCATAGGGATTGATCAGCCGCCAGGGATTGCCAAGGAGGGCGGCCAGGTATGCCATTCCAACCCACAAGCCCACCCAGAGCAGCGTCGGAAGAATGTTCTCGAAGGTGTTCTGGCTGCCGTAAAAGCCCGCGTAGCAGAGGAACAAGAAACTCAGCACAGAGAGCATTCGCAACAAGAATCCCAAAGGCCGCGCAAGGCGGCCGCCGCGATTCAGTATGACCGCGGGGACATCGGTGTTCGCCGGAGAGGTTCGCAGCATCCCCGCCAGCAGGAGGAAAGTGACAAAAACCGTGGCGCCGGCGCCCGCCAGAAACAGTCCCAAGGGGATCGGCAGGTCGTAACGCTCGCCGAAGGCATGAGCCAACGCGGGCCCGGATGCGCTTGCGCACACGCCCGCAGCGGCCGCGCCGGTCATGGCCCGGCATTGCACGCGAGACACCTGTCGCCATCCTGGACTTTGCTGGCGAATTGCTATCATGATTGCTTCACAAGGCCGTTGGGAACCCTTTCGTTTCCGTGGCCAAGAACCATAAATCCGGGCGCCCAGATCCCATCACGCATCGGGGCACCCGGGAGGAGTGCCGAAATGACTGCCATGCTCAAACGTCTTACGTATCCGGTTATGCTGGTTGCGCTGATGCTGCTATCCATATCCGCGCGAAGCGAAATCCTGGCGATAATGAACTACGAGAGCAAAACGCCGGAATCGCTCAAGGCGCTCAAGCTCAGCGGACCCCAGCAACGCGAAGAAGGACTAGCCATCATCGACGTCGACCCGAATTCAGACAACTTCGGGAAATGGCTATGGACAATGCCGCTCCCCCCGGATCTGGTTGCGCATCATATCTTCTATGACCGCACCATGACCAAAGGCTACATGACCGCGCTCGGCAAGACCGAGCTTCACATCATCGACTTCACCAAAAGTCCGTACCGCGTCAAGCGCATTGACGTGCCTCAATGCCAAGTGGGCGAAGACGTGATCTTTACCGAGGACAACAGCACTTGGTACCTGACCTGCATGGGGTCGGCCACCGTAGTGGTGGGCGACGTAGCCACGGACAAGATTAAGGCAAACATCTCTATACCCGGAACCTTTCCGCACGGCCTCGCGGTGCACAGCGGCATCGACCGGGTGTTGGTAACCAGCACGGTTCAGCCGGACCTTCAAAACCCGGGGGAGATCATCACGGTCATCGAGGCGAGCACTAACAAGGTGCTCGACCAGTACAAGCTTTCCAACAAGCCGTCTCCGTCCGGCGAGGCTCCGGTGGAGATTCTGTTCGTGCCGAACAGCGAACCGCCGGTCGCCTACGTCACCAACATGTTCGGAAACACGCTTTGGGCGGCGGCCTGGAATCCGCTCAAGAAGGGTTTCGACGTTTCCCAGGTGTTCGACTTCACAACCGTCGGTGCCGGTGTTCCGCTGGAGATGTATTTCAACGGTTCGGGCGATCGCATGTACCTGACCACGGCCAAGCCCGGCAAGCTCCACGTCTTCGACATGACCAAGGGGCCGTTGAGTCCGACGCTGCTGAAGACCTTCGACGCCGCGGAAGGCGCGCATCACGTGGGAATCACCAAGGACGAAAAATACGCGTTCGTGCAAAATTCGCTGCTCAATCTTCCTGGAATGAGCGACGGCAGCGTTACCGTCGTGGATCTAAAAGCAGAGAAGGTCGTCGCTTCCATGGACACGCTCAAGGAGCGCGGCTACAACCCCAACAGCCTGGTGCTGTTGCCGCAGTGGAATCACCTTGCGGGGCATTGATTCGCCGGTTATCCGGCTCTGAATCAGAATTCCAACTGGACCGGGGGCAAATCCCCGGTCTTTTTTTCCGAGCTGTACGCGCCTACAAAAGAAGCACCAGCTGGTAGGCGTAGCCCGCCAGTATCGATCCCGTCAGTCCCAGCAGCGCGTAGAGTGCGAACACCGACTTCTTCACCAGCGCGTACACGGCGATGGCAGCCGGGATCGACGACACCGCGCCCGATGTGATGAAGGTCATGGCCGCGCCGGGAGACATGCCCAGATCCATGAGCCCCGCCACCAGGGGAATTGCGGCGTAGCCGTTGAGATAGGACGGGATTCCCACAAGCGCCGCGAGCGGCACGGCGAAGGCACTGCCTTCGCCAACGATCTCGGCAATCAGCCCGGTCGGCACGTAGGCGAGCATGAGGCTTTCAAGGAAGAAGGCGAACGCGAGCCATTTGCCGAGGAACCAGCCGGTGTCGCGGATCTCGGCGTAGAACGCATCGCGCCGCTGCGGCCCGCGCCAGAACCTCCACTCGACGGCGATCGGCGCCAACGGGTCGAACATCGGCCTGCAGGTGCCGCAGGACGGCGCAACTTTGAGCGGACTGGCCAGCCCGCCGCGCCGCTCGATGGCGAGAACCACGAATCCGGCCATCAAACCCATGCCCACGGTGGCGATGGTCTTGGCAATGGTGAAACCGAGGCCGATGCCGGCGGCGGTGAGCACGAACATTTCCGGGTCCATGATCGGCGACGCGATCCAGAACGCCATGACCGGTGCCAGCGGCACGCCGGCGACGAGCATGGCAGCGATTAGCGGTATCACGCCGCACGAGCAAAACGGCGACAACGCGCCGACCAGTGCCGCGATCACCACAGTCTTGACGGGGCTGCCCGAGAAGGCCCGGGCAATGAGCTTGTCCGATCCGGTGGCCTTGGCGTAGGCGGCGATGCCGACGGCCACCAGCAGGAACGGCGCCATGGACAGCAGCGACGCGCCGGTGAAGCGCAGCGACGGCAGCCATTGGTTCGGGTCGAGTACGGCCAGCGCCAGGAGGCCGAGCGCGAGGGCGACGACCACGCGATCGCCGAGGTACTTGCCGGCCCAGACCGGCCATCGCGGCTGCTGCAATCGTTCGCTCGGTACGCTCATGGCGGTGAGAATTCCTCAGCCGGTGGCGCGACGCCGGCCGCTGGCGGCGGACTGATCCGCGCAGCACTCGGCGGTCAGGAAGCGCACCAGCTCCGACACCAGGTTGAAATCCACGAAGCAGTTGAGCGCCGTGCCTCGGCGCTCCTGCCGGATGACGCCGACGCTGCGTAAATGGCTCAGGTGATGCGACAGCGTCGACGCGGGGATGCCGATCGCACGCTGGATGTCGCCCACCGTGCGGCCGTCGTCTCCGGCGCGCACCAGCAGACGCACGATGCGCAGACGCGTCTCGTTCCCCAGCTGGTCCATGAGCAGCGCGGCGGTATCGAGGTCCATAGCCATGGGCGAGATCCTAGCGAGGCCGGGCTATAGGGTCAACGGTATTTCTAGAAGAATCGAATAACTGAAGGCAGGGCAATCGCAGGGGCGGGCAGGCCCGCTGCTACGCGGGCAGCAACGCCTCAGCCGTTCAGCTGCGTGATGAACTTGGTGGAGAGATACGCGTCGAGCCCCTCGATGCCGCCTTCCGCGCCGTGGCCGCTCTCCTTGACACCACCGAAAGGCGTCTCGGCGAACGAGATCGCGCAGTGGTTGACGCCGACGAGACCGCTTTCCAGGGCATCGGATACCGCGTTGGCGCGCTGGGTCGAGGTGGTGAAGGCGTACGCCGCGAGACCGTAAGGCAGCCCGTTGGCCTTCTCCATCACGTCGTCGAAGCTCGAGAAGGGCTGCATGGGCGCCAGCGGCCCGAAAGGCTCGTCGTTCATGATGCGCGCCTCGTCGGGCACGTCGTCGAGCACCGTCGGCGCGTAGAAGTAACCCTGATTGCCGATGCGCTCGCCACCGGTGGCGAGATTCGCGCCGCAATTCACCGCGTCGGCGACAAAGCTTTCCGTCGCCTCGACCCGGCGCTTGTTGGCGAGCGGCCCCATCTGCATGCCTTCGGCGAGCCCGTCGCCCACCTTGAGCGCCGCGGCCTTCTCGGTGAACTGCGCAACGAAGCTCTTGTAGACCTTGTCCTGCACGAAGAAGCGCGTCGGTGAAACGCATACCTGCCCCGCGTTACGGAACTTGCCGGCCACCGCGATGCTGCTCACCTTGTCGACGTCCACGTCGTCGAAGACGATGACCGGCGCGTGTCCGCCGAGCTCCATGGTAGTGCGCTTCATGCCCTCCGCGGCCAGCTTGGTGAGTGTCTTGCCGACGGGAATCGAGCCGGTGAAGGTT
The DNA here is from genome assembly GCA_041581935.1 of Gammaproteobacteria bacterium. Lineage (GTDB taxonomy): Bacteria > Pseudomonadota > Gammaproteobacteria > HK1 > HK1 > JAABYT01. The sequence goes on from JBFICP010000017.1 coordinate 13,968, forward strand.
ACTTTGCGGATCACGGGTGAGGCGATGAGATGCTCGGAGACCGCCGACGGCACGCCAAACACCACGTTGACGACTCCGGCCGGAAGCCCGGCGTCTTGCAACGCACGCACCATGGCGATGGTCGTGCCCGGCGTCTCCTCGGAGGGCTTGATGATGCACGAGCAACCGGCGCCGAGGGCTCCGGCGATCTTGCGTGCCGGCGTCACCGCGGGAAAGTTCCATGGCGTGAAGGCCGCCACCGGGCCCACCGGCTCGCGCACCACCATCTGGCGCGCGCCGGGGATGCGACTCGGGATGATGCGTCCGTAGGCGCGCCGGCCTTCCTCCGCGTACCACTGAAAGATGTCCGCCGAGACCAGCACTTCCATGCGTGCCTCGGCCAGCACCTTGCCCTGCTCCAGCGTCAGGGTGCGAGCGATCGCGTCGGCCCGCTCGCGGATCAGCTCGCCGGCTTTGTAGAGAATCGCGCCGCGATCGTAGGCGGAGGTGGTGCGCCAGCGGGCAAAGCCCTTGTCGGCGGCCGCCAGCGCGCGATCGAGATCCGCGCTCGATGCGTGGGGAAGGCGGGCCAACACCTCCTCGGTTGCGGGATTGATGACGTCTTCGCCCTTGCCGTCGCTGCCCTGGCACCACGTGCCGTCGATATACATGGCGAGCTCTTCGTACATTACCTGTTGCTCCTGGTCGAATGCGAAAGGCGGGCAGGATATCACAGCGCTGTGTGTATCCCTCGGTTTCGGGTACCGCAGGTCGTCCTGAGCGTCGTATCGAATTCAGGCTTCGAAGCCGTCGTGCACGACCACGTCGAGGAGATCCGGACCGTCGTGGGCAAGCGCCTTTTCGAGCGCCGGCACGAACGCGTCCAGCTCGGTGATGCGCTCGGCCCTGACACCCATGGACTCGGCAAGCGCCACGAAGTCGATGGGCGGCTCGTGAAAGTCCATACCGGTGAACGACTGATTGGTAGCGGCCATGCCTTTGAAGGCCAGTAGCCTTTCTTTGAGAATCCGGTAGCTGCGGTTGTTGCAGATGATGTAGGTGATCGGCAGGCCGAGATGAGCCGCGGTCCACAGCGCCTGGATGCTGTACATGGCGCTGCCGTCGCCGATGATGGCCACCAGTGGTCGCTCGGGCTGTGCGAGACCGATACCGATGGCGCCGGCGATGGCAAAGCCGATGCCGCCGCTCGCGAGTCCGTAAAAAGCCCGCGAATCGCGCAGTGCGAGAAATCCGTGCAGGGCGCGCGCCGAGACCAGGCCTTCCTCCACCACGACGGCATCCCCGGGCAGCGCCTCGGCAATCTGAAGCATGATCCGTTCCGGACGGATGGGGCTCGTCGCGGGCAGGCCGAGCGTCTGCTCGCGCAGCTGCGCGCGATTGGCACTCCAGTTGCTTTTCGCGAGGTCCGCGAGGCGCGCCACCGCCTGCTCGGCGCGTCCGTGCGTGCGCCGCTCACCGACGAGCGGCGTCAACGCCTGCAATGTACTCTTGAGGTCCGCACGCAGCGCGATCTCCGTCGGGTAGTTCTTGCCGAACTCCCAGTCGTGCTGCCCGATTTGAATCACTTTCATGGACGACGGCATCGGCTCGACCGCGTGCCACACCGACATGCGCAGCACGTCGGCGCCCAGACAAACCATCAGATCGTGCGGCTCGAGGAGCGCGCGCACCCGTGGCTGATCGCGGCCGAGACTTCCCATGAAGGCGGGATGCTCGGAGCGAAAATGCGTGGCGTAGGGAACGGTCTGCTGATAAACGGGCGCACCGAGAAGCTCGGCGAGACGTTCGGCTTCATCGAGTGCGTCACCGGTAGCCACCTCGTGGCCGCTGACGATGACAGGGTTGGCGGCCTGCAGAATGCGATCGGCGAGCCGCTCGAGCACGGTGCGAGTGGGAAGCGTGGCGGTTTCCACGCGAGTCGCTTCACCCAGGTCGAGACGCGTCTCGTCATTGAGGATGTCCCCGGGCAGAGATATGAACACCGGTCCGGTCGGCGGCGTGAGGGCAATCTTGGCGGCTCGGCGCACGACGAGCGGCAGATCCTCGAGCCGCGTGACCTCCACCGCCCACTTGACGAGCGGTGTCGCCATGGGCACCAGCGGCCCCGACAACAGCGGTTCGGTCAGCCCGAAGCCGAGCTGCTGCTGGCCCGCGGTGACGATAACCGGCGCGCCGTACCAGGCGGCGTTGTAGATCGACCCCATGGCGTTGCCGAGACCCGGTGCCACGTGCACGTTGCAGGCAGACAAACGCCCGGAGGCGCGCGAATAACCGTCGGCCATGGCGACGACGACGGATTCCTGCAGTCCGAGCACGTAGCGCATGTTCGGATGCTCCACGAGCGCGTCCATGATGGGCAGCTCCGTGGTGCCGGGGTTGCCGAACAGGTGTGATACGCCCTCGTCCTCGAGCAACTCGAGGAAGGCGGAGCGTCCGGTAAGCGTGCGAAGATCGCTGTCGTTCATGCAGTCCTCACTCGGCGAGCACGTGGAGCAAAAGGGCGCACGTCCGTTGCGTCCGTCGCATCGCCCGCGGAGCCCTGCGCGGCGCCCGCGATGGTATCGGCGCCTCGGGTCGCGCCTTCTCCGGCATACCTCCCGTAGCCGGCAATGCACGACCCCATGCCCGTTGACTCCCAAGCGTCATGACCGTCTCCTCGGTGATCGACCGCTTTGTCCTCTGAGCGCGCGAAAGCCGCATTATACGTGCAGGGTCCCACGCCTGTTAGAATGCCCGCAACCATCGGATATCGGCCAAGGTGCGCATCGACATGCCGAAGTCACTCGATCCGGAACAGGTTGGGGCGTTTCACGAAAACGGATTCCTGGCGCCGCTGGCGGCGCTGTCCCCGGAAGAGACACAGGCGTACCGGCGGCGGTTCGAGACCTACGAGCGCGACCATGACGGCTGGTACACGCTGTCGAAGGGACAAAAAATCCATTTGCTCCAGACCTGGGTTGCAGAGCTCGTGCGAAACGAGCGGATACTCGATGCCGTCGAGGACGTGCTCGGTCCCGACGTCATGTGCTGGGGCACGAGCCTGTTCGTCAAGGAGGCCCGGGATCCGCACTACGTGTCCTGGCATCAGGACTCGACGTACTGGGGTCTCGACAAACCCGACGTGGTGACGGCCTGGGTGGCGCTCTCGCCTTCCACCCGCGAGAGCGGCTGCATGAAGATGATTCCGGGCAGTCACACTCAGGAACAGATTCCCCACCGGGACACGCTCTCCGAACACAACCTGTTGACCCGTGGCCAGGAGGTTGCCGTCGAGGTCGACGAGTCGAAAGCCGCGTACATCGAGCTCGCGCCCGGTGAAATATCGATTCACCATGTGCGGACCGTGCATGCGTCGGAGCCCAATCGCGCCGAGCACCGGCGCATCGGCGTCGCGCTGCGCTACATTGCGCCCCACGTGCGTCAGATGAACGGCGAGCGCGACAGCGCGATGCTGGTGCGCGGCGAAGATCGATTCGGCCATTTCGTGCACGAGAAACCGCCTCGGCGTGACATGGACATGGAAGCACTCGCGGAGCACGCGAGGATCATGCGACTGCGCCAGGACATTCTCTACGATGGCGTGGCCGGCAAGCCCGCGCACATCGACGACTAGACGCATACTACTGATGAAGATTACCGATCTGAGATGCGTGCAGGTGGAATTGCCCCTGGCGAATCCCATTCGCACGGCCATTCACGACGTTCGGTCGGTGGGCTGCGTGCTCGTGACTCTCGATACCGACGAAGGCTTGAGCGGCGAGGCCTACAATTTCACCATGAACGCGGTACGTCTCGACGTGCTGCAGGCGATGATAAAGAGCTTCACGCCGCACATCGTGGGTCGAGACCCGCGTGACGTGGAAGACATCTGGGACAGGCTGTGGCGGGACATCAACTTCTTTGGTCACAAGGGGATCAGTCTGTTCGCCATCTCGACGCTGGACACGGCTTGCTGGGATCTCGTCGGCAAGGCCGCCGAGCAACCACTCTATAAGCTCTTCGGCGCCGCCCGTGAGGCCGTCGACGTGTACGCGAGCGGCGGCCTGTGGCTCACGCTCTCCATCGACGAGCTCGTGGAAGAGGCCCGGGGATTTCTCGCCGCAGGGTTTCGCGCCATGAAGATCCGCGTCGGCAAGGAGCGCATCGAGGAAGACGTGGAGCGCGTCGCGGCGGTTCGCGAAGCCATCGGGCCGGAGATCACACTGATGGCCGACGCCAATCAGGGATTCACCGTGAGCCACGCCATCCGTCTCGGCCGACACCTCGAGGCGTTCAATCTCGAATGGTTCGAAGAGCCGGTGCCCGCATGGGACCTCGAAGGCCACGCCGCAGTCGCCGCCGCTCTCGATACGCCCATCGCATCGGGCGAGACGGAGTACACGCGCTATGGCATGCGCGACATGCTGAAGGCCAGAGCGGCGGACGTCTTGATGCCCGATTTGCAGCGCATCGGCGGACTCACCGAATTCCGCCGCGTGGCCAACCTGGCGGCGTCGTTCGACGTGCCCGTATCGTCTCATATCTTCACCGAGCAGAGCTTGAGCATCGCCGGTTCCGCGCCGAACTGCATCTATCTTGAGCACATGCCGTGGTTCGAAAGCCTTTACCGGGAGCGCATGCGGCTGGTGGACGGCAAGATGACAATGCCCGAAGGACATGGCCTCGGCTTCACTTTCGATGCAGACGCCGTCGATCGCTTTCGCATAAAGTAGATCTCCACGAAAGGGAAACAAAAGATGGCGTACACCGGTCGCATCGGGTTCGTCGGCCTCGGCGGTATGGGCGGGGGTCTCACCAAGAATCTTCTCGCGCACGGCTTGCCTGTTTCGGTGCTTGACCGGCGCTCGGCTGCGGTCGAGACGGCCGTCGCACGCGGCGCGCGGGCGGCGGCTTCCATGTCAGACCTGGCCCGAGGCTGCGATGTGCTCATGGTGTGCGTCAACACGGCCGACGACAGCGAGTCATTGATCCTCGGCGTGCTGGATGAGCTTCAATCCGGGCAAATCGTCGTGGAACATACGACGACCAATTCCGAAAGCATCGAGCGACTCGATGCGGCGGTTCGTGCGACCGGAGCGGAGTTCGCAGAGGCTCCCATGACCCGCACGCCCCTGCACGCCGATCGCGGTGAGGTCAATGTGCTCTACGGGGGCACACCCGAGCTGCTGGAGAAGTTGCGGCCGTTGTTCGATTGCTACGCGGAGAACGTCTTTCATGTTGGACCGCTCACACATGCCATAAAGCTGAAGCTCATTCACAACTACATCGCTTTCGCCAACGTCGCATCATGGTGTGAGGGCTTTGCGCTCGCCGCTCGAGAAGGTCTCGACATGACCCAGGTGATCGACATCATCTCGTCGGCCGGCGGGAAGAGCGGCATGATGGACCTCTACGGTCGCTCGACACTCGAGCGAGATTTCGAGCCGTTGATGTCACTCGCAAATGCGACCAAGGACGTGGGGTATTATGTCGACTGGCTGAAAACGGCCGGTCTGCCTGCATTCATGGCGAGCGCAGTGCATCAAACCTACGCGCTCGCTGCCATCATGGGGTACTCCGAGGAAAGCTGCACTGCGGTCATCAAAGCCTACGAACGCCTCACTGGAGTCGAAGCTCGACTACCGGAAAAGTGAAACCAAAAGGGAGATAAATCAAATGCTCTTCGACCATCGCACTTATACCTGCAGGCCCGGAACATTGCCCAAGCAGATGGCGCTCTACGAGAAACACGGCATGGCGGCGCAGCAACGACACCTCGGCAAACCGTTCTTCTACGGCATCACCGAGACCGGACCCGTAAACAGCTTCGTGCACATCTGGGTATATGAAGATGCTGCCGATCGAGCCACCAAGCGCGCCGCGATGCAAGCCGATCCCGAGTGGATCGAGTACATGGGAATGAGCGCGGAAGCCGGCAATCTGGTCTCTCAGGAAAATAAGCTGATGGTCGAAGCGCCGTTCTTCAAGTTGCCGTAGTCACGCGTCGGTGTCGCCACTAGAATAGCCGGCGTCACGAGAAATCGGGATTCATTAAACGGGGATCGATATGCCAGGGTTCGAAATTTTCGGAGATGAAGAGCGCCGCGAAGTCCAGGACGTACTCGATTCCGGCGTCCTCATGCGTTATGGATTCGACGGCGCACGCAACGGCCATTGGAAGGCACTGACTCTGGAAAAGGAGCTGGCCGCACGACTCGGAACCACGCATGCCCACGTTTGCTCGAGCGGAACGGCGGCCGTGGCGACGGCGCTTGCTGCTTGCGGCGTCGGCGCCGGCGACGAGGTCATCGTTGCGCCGTTCACCTTCGTCGCCGACATCGAGATGATCCTGTTGGCAGGGGCTGTCCCGGTATTCGCCGACATCGACGAAACCCTATGCCTCAGCCCGTCGTCGGTGGCGAGCGCCATTACGGAAAAGACCAAAGCCGTGCTCGTGGTGCATATGTGCGGCTCCATGGCGCGCATCGGCGAGCTCGCGGCGCTTTGCGACGAGCGCGGCGTGGTGCTCATCGAAGATGCCGCACAGGCCCTCGGAGCGCACTATCGCGGTAAGGCGCTGGGCACGTTCGGCAAGGCGGGATGTTTTTCCTTCGACTACGTAAAGACCATTACCTGCGGCGAAGGTGGCGCCGTGATCACTGACGATTCCGACGTCTACGAGGTGATTCAGGCCTACACCGACCATGGACACGATCATGTCGGGTCCGATCGCGGCGCCGAAGGGCATCCCCATGTCGGCACCAACTACCGCATCAGCGAGCTGAACGCAGCGGTCGGCGTCGCACAGCTGAGGAAGCTCGACCACATGCTGGAGGTTCAGCGCGCCAACAAGGCTTATATCAAGGATGGGCTCGCCGGGCTCAACCGCATCTCCTTTCGCGAGCTACCCGACCGGGAGGGCGACTCGGCGACGTTTCTCAGCTTTTTCATGCCGACCGAGAAAGAGGCACGTCAATCGGCCAAGGATCTGGCGGCAGCAGGCGTCGACGGGTGCTTTTACTGGTACGACAACAACTGGCACTACCATCGGCGCTGGGATCATCTGAAGCACCTGAAAAGCCCCGGGGCGCTCGCGCCCGACAGGCTCGGCTACGGTAAAAATTGGGCAGATCGCGACCTCGCCGCGTCCGATGCGATCATGGGGCGCACGATCTGCATGCTGATCAAGCTCGCGTGGGACGAGCAGGCGCTTGCCGAGCGACTGGGAAAAATGAAATCGGTGCTCGCATGAGGGCGGCCTGAAAGGCATGGTCGCCGCAGGCGCCGTGGCATTGGTATGAAAGCCGCCATTCTCGTTCCAGCAAGACTCGCCTCCACACGCCTGCACGAGAAGATGCTGCATGCGATCCACGGAAAGCCCGTGCTTCTTTGGGTCGCAGAACGGATACGCACCGAGGTGCCGGACACGCCGCTTTACTTTGCCGTCGACGACGAGCGACTGCGCTCACTGCTGGCTGAGTCCGGCTTCGAAACGATCATGACCGATGCAGCGCATACTTGCGGCACCGATCGCATCGCCGAGGCAAATCGTATCGTCCAGGCTGAAACTGTAATCAACGTTCAAGGCGATCAGGCGCTTGTGACCGGCTCGCAGATTCGCGGTCTGCAGAAACTCATCGAAGGCGACGCCAACATGGCGACTCTGGGCACGCCACTCGAGATCTACGCGAAATTCAATGCGCGCGACGTCGAGGATGTCTACAACGACCCTCAGGACGTAAAGCTCATCTGCGATCGGAACGGCAATGCCGTCTACTTTTCCCGTGCACCGATACCATACTTTCGTAATTCGGGTGGTGCATACGATTCAGTTGCCGCTATTTCTTGCCCGGTGCTGATTCACCTGGGTCTCTACGCCTACACGGCGGATTTTTTACAAACCTTCGCGGCGCTGGAACCGGGAAATCTCGAGACCGCCGAGAAGCTCGAAATGCTCCGTGCCACCGAGAACGGCTATCGCATTGCGGTGGGCGTCTCCGAGGATCCGTACATAGAGATTGACACGCTGGAGCAAGCCCGGGATTTCGAGCGCCATCTCGATCGTCAGTCCGGCGGTTGATACGACACCGGCGGTTGTCGCGGACACCTGTTCTAGAAGGTGAGACCTTCTTCCTCTTGCAACTGCGGCAGGCTGTCGAAAATCTCGTACCACGGTGCTTTCGATGCCACGTGAATGTGGATATCGGGACGCAGCCCGGCGTCATCGTCGATGGTGCCGATGCGCACGTAAACGACGTCCGGCTTGTCGTCGAACTGGCTGTAAATCGGTGACCCGCATCGGGAACAAAAGTATCGATTTTTGCCTGGCGATGACTCGAACGATGCGAGCCGATCGATACCCTGCGATATGTGAAAATCCGCTGTCGCCACCGCTGCATTGGTAGCGAATGCCGTGCCGCTCGCTTTTCTGCATTGCACACAGTGGCAGTAGTTGATGCCGGCGATATCGCCGCGGATCGAATAGCGAATGCCACCGCACAAGCAGCTTCCTTCCATCGCCTGCTTTTCCTCCTTGCGCTGATTCACCTGCCGTCGAATACCAGGATAATCTCACCGATTTTCCGGCCATTGAACTTACACAGCTGGGCGACGGTTATGGGTTTACCGGGCTTCTCGTAGTCGTAGAAAACGCATACGTCGTCGCCGCTCTCCGTGACACTGAGAACTTTATAGGGGCACTTTTCCGGCGGGTCGTCTCTCAGGCTCTGTACATACGCGTATCGGGAGCCGAAGTGGTGGAACGGGCCCGAGAACTGCAGGTCCTCGGCCAGCAACGGCTCCAATCCGTCGATGTCGCCGCTGCAGAAACACCTTAGAAAATCCAGCACCATTTCACGCCGAGTCATTCGTCTACACCGCCGCGATACCAATGGCTATGATGGCGAGCACCGTAGTCACGACCAGCAGCACCGACAGTAGCCGTACCTTAGCGGCCAGAACGCTGATCCCATTGGTGAGATCTTGGGTCTGCTCTGCGATCTGATTCACTACCTTTGCAGTTTCCTGGTCTTTGGCCTCGAGGTTATCAATGCGCTCCTGCAGCCCGCCGATTTGGGTTTCTGCGCGCGCCGCGGCGCGGTCGGCCGCCTGACCGGCCTTTCGGGAAGCAAGCAGGCTCGCTGCCGCATCGATGATGTCCGGCGCCCTGCGTACAAGCGTAGACCAAGGGATGGTCTTCACCGCCACTGTCAACCACGGCCAGGCCATCTAAGTTCTCCTAATTAGACGATTCGAGGCATGATTTTCGGACCGGACCCGGGTTCTCAGGCCAGCCGGCGCGCGAGCGTCGTCGAAACATCCGCGTCATTGGTTCCTCAGCGATTGCGTCTCTTCTCCAAAATCCACTTCTTGCCACCGGACATGGCCTCCGACACGACTCGTTTGCGCGTCCATCCATTCCTTCGGTAAAAGCTGTTCGCCTTTCCGTTGCCCTCGTAGCTCTCCAGGGAGATCGATTCGTATTGCTCGAACATTCCACCTTCGCAGTGCCTGAGCAACGCGGTTCCGAATCCACGGCG
>JBFICP010000018.1:0-22088 GCA_041581935.1 Gammaproteobacteria bacterium
GCCATCGACGTCATCGACGAAGCCGGGGCACGGCAGAAGCTCATGCCGGCATCAAAGCGACGCAAGGTGGTCAGCGTCGGAGACATCGAGGCCGTAGTCTCCAAGATGGCGCGCATACCGCCTAAAACGGTTTCAACGTCCGACAAGGACGTGCTACGCACGCTCAATCGCGACTTGAAGATGGTGGTTTACGGACAGGACGAAGCCATCGACACGCTTTCTGCGGCTATCAAGATGTCCCGCTCGGGCCTTCGCGAGGGTCAGAAACCCATCGGCTCATTCCTTTTCTCCGGCCCCACCGGCGTCGGAAAGACAGAGGTCACGCTGCAGCTCGCCCGCATCATGGGGATCGAACTGATCCGCTTCGATATGTCCGAGTATATGGAGCGACACACCGTGTCGCGTCTCATCGGCGCGCCGCCGGGTTATATCGGATTCGATCAGGGTGGACTGCTTACCGAGGCCATCACAAAGCACCCTCACGCCGTGCTGTTGCTCGACGAGGTCGAGAAAGCGCATCCCGACGTATTCAATCTGCTACTCCAGGTCATGGACCACGGCACGTTAACGGACAACAATGGTCGCAAAGCGGACTTTCGAAACGTGGTGCTGGTGATGACGACCAATGCCGGCGCCGATCAGATGAGCCGCCCATCGATTGGCTTTACCGAGCAGGATCACAGCGCCGACAGCGGCGAGGTCATCAAAAGAATGTTCACGCCGGAGTTTCGAAATCGACTCGACGCCATCGTCCAGTTCGGACCGCTCGACGAGAAGACAATCGGACACGTGGTGGATAAATTTATCATCGAGCTCGAGAGTCAGCTGGAAGAAAAACGCGTTGCCATCGAAGTCGATGAGAACGCGCGCGCGTGGCTTGCTGAACACGGTTTCGACAAGCTCATGGGCGCCCGACCGATGGCGCGGGTGATTCAGGAGAATATTAAACGGCCACTAGCCGAAGAGCTGCTTTTCGGGCGGCTCGAAAGCGGTGGGCACGTGCGCATCGGTGTCGAAGACGACAAGCTCACGTTCTATTTCGAAAACGAAGCGGTAACGGACGAAGTCAAGGAGAGTTGACGTCCGGAATCCGCGGGCGATTTGGCACGCTCGTCGAAAGCGTGCAGAGTCGGCCGATATTTGGGGGGATCGATGAGAACCGTGCTCGCTGCCGTCTTGGCTATCGCGTCGGCTCAGCTGTTTGCACAGCCGGGCTTTGGCCAGACCGAGTCCTTCTATGAGCCCGACTACACGCCTGCGCCCGTTACACCGGATCAAGTGGTTAGAACCGGTGTCGATCGATTGAGCGGTTTTCTCATGGGCGCGCAGAATCCGTCGCCCGAGGCGATCCGAGGATTTCTCGAACGCGAGATAGCTCCTAATTTCGACTTCCCGTACATGGCGCGCTGGGCCGCGGGTCCCATGTACCGCCGGCTGAGCAGCGCACAGCACGCGCGTATGGCCGAAGTGCTGAAGAGTCTTTTTCTGACGGCGCTCGCGAAGAATCTCGGCACCTACGCACGGCCGCTGCCGCGGGTCGACGTCTTTCCGGCGCGCGCCAGTGCCGACGGCAATCAGGCCATCGTGCACGCCCGAGTTGTCGGTGCCAACGGCATGTTTTCGCGACTCAATTTCCGCTTCTACTGGAATGAGCGCGGCTGGCGCATATTCGACGTCTCCGCGAACGGCGCAAGCGCCGTGGCGTACTATAGAACCTATTTCGCAGAGATGTTCAAACGCTATGGCCCCGATGCCGTGCTGCATTGAGCGAAGTCTGGCGTCGACTCGTCGAGCGTAACCCCAAGGTCAGAGATACGGGACGCACTTAGTTTTCCCTGAAACGTAACTGCGTCCCTTTTTAGTTTTTACGAGCTACTGGGGAATATCCTCCGGAGGGGAGTCGCCGAAATAGATGCTGCCGTCCGGGCGCACCCCCGTATAGATCGGCGTCGTCTCATCGGCGGGCGGCGCCACACCGGTTTCCGCCGCCTGCTTCTTGAGCCGGGCACGGGTCGCGGCATAGGCCTCGGCCGCCTTCAACGTATTATCGGCACGCTCGCGTTGGATATCGGTGTCGGTGGCCCTGCCGGCGTCTCCGTCCAATGCAGATGCCGAGGTCTTCGGCTTGTAGCGTGAGAAGACTTTGGTGCGCTCGAGCTCCCAGATTTCACCACCCTTGAACGTGATGATGGTGATGAAGGGATCGGTTTCCCCGGGACCGGGAATGTAGTGCCAGCGGGCGACGGTGGGAATGCGCGTGCGCCGGAAGCTGTCGAAGCTCACCTGCCCGTCGTCACCGCGATCGACCATGCCGTACTTGACCTCGACCGCTTCCTGTCTCGGAGAGGTTACAAGATCCGGTGGGCCGGCCCGCACCAGCACTTCGCTCTCCGACATGCCTCGGCGAAGATGAAAATACGCCGCAGAATCGATCTGCTCGGCAAGGACCGACCCCAGGATTCCGACCCACAGACCGATCAGCAACGCCATTAAAACCGTAGACCGTATTCGCACCTTGACTACTCCCATGGGGCGGCCCGTTTTGACCGGCGGCCGCGGCCGCCGATACCATTACTTGGGACCGTTCCGCAGTCGCGGAGTTTCAACGGCCGGCGCAGTCGCGCTGAGACGGCGATCACCGATCCGGCACGCCGCGGCCGCATCGATCCGCACTTTCACGCGACCGGACGGGCCGGTAGAATGCCGCGCTTGCCGGCCCCGCCAGCGGGTCGCCGGCGAGCAGCCGCGGCACCCAGCAGCAGCGCATCACCTCAGTGTCCGAATACAGCAGCTTGAGCGTTCTGACCCCCCGATTGCCGTCGACGACCGGCCGGCGCGAGCGCTGGGCGTCGCTTTACGGGAGCAGCCGCGGACTCGCCATCGCCGGTGCCGCGAGGGCCCACGCCGGTCCGTTGATGGTGGTGACACCGGACGCTCCTTCGGCTCAGCGGCTCGAGGACGAGATACGATTCTTCCTCGGCGACGCTATCGGGAAAACTCCGATCGTCGGCTTCCCGGACTGGGAAACGCTGCCCTACGACACATTCTCACCACACCAGGACATCGTCTCGGAGCGCCTCGCGGCGCTCACGCTTCTGTCTTCGATGAACAAGGGCGTGCTCATCGTGCCCGTTTCCACGCTCATGGTTCGCATCGGACCGCGGGCTTACCTCGACGCCAATTCGCTGATGCTCGGTGTCGGTGACACCCTCGATATCACCGGAATGCGCACGAGGCTCGAGCTCGCCGGTTACCGCTGCGTCAGCCAGGTGATGGAGCACGGCGAGTTCGCGGTGCGCGGCTCGCTGCTGGACCTGTTTCCCATGGGCAGCGAATGCCCCTATCGCATCGATCTACTCGACGACGAAGTCGACAGCATCCGAACGTTCGATGCGGAAACGCAGCGCTCCGTAGACACCGTGTCGGAGATTCGGCTGCTCCCGGCGCGGGAATTTCCCCTCACGCCGGAGAGCATTGCGAGATTTCGCAGCCAGTGGCGCGTGCATTTCGAAGGCGACCCGACCACGTGTGCCGTCTATCGCGATGTCAGTCGGAGTCTCGCACCGGCAGGTATCGAGTACTACCTCAAGCTGTTTTTCGAGCAGACGGCGACGTTGTTCGATTACCTGCAAGAAGAGACGCTGATTGTCACGCTCGAGGATACCCACGACGCGGCGGGAGCTTTCTGGGAAGAAATCGCCGAGCGCTACGAGCAGCGCCGTTACGACCGAGAGCGACCGTTGTTACCACCGGCTGATGTGTTCGTACCGGTTGACAGTCTGTTCGCCGGCTTGAACGAATTTGCGCAAGTTCGCATCGGACGCTTCGAAGACGATAAGACGAACCGACATTTCGCGACCCGCGTGCCGACGGCGATTCCAATCGACGCACGCGCAGAGCGACCGTTGGCCGTGCTTCGGGACTTCCTCGACACGTTTGATGGTCGCGTGCTGTTCGTGGCCGAGACGCCCGGAAGGCGCGAGGTGCTGAACGAAACCCTGGCGAGCCATGGCGTCGGGGTATCTGTATTCGAGAGCTGGCCAAATTTTCTCGCCAGCGATGCGAAGCTCGGTCTTACGGTTGCGCCGCTAGAGCAAGGCGCCGTGCTGCTCGATCCTGCCATTGCCATCGTCAGCGAGTCGCAGCTATTCGGCGAGCGGGCCGTGCAACGCCGTCGGCGCCGGAGCACCGGTCGTGACGCGGAATCCGTGGTTCGCGACCTTTCCGAGCTCAACGTCGGTGCTCCGGTGGTCCACGAGGATCACGGTGTCGGGCGGTATCTGGGTCTGCAGACCGTCAGCACCGAGCGCATGAGCGGCGAGTTTCTTTGCATCGAGTATGCCGACGGGGACAAGCTTTACGTTCCGGTGTCGTCACTGCATCTGGTCTCCCGCTATACGGGCGCCGATGTGGATCATGCGCCGCTGCACAAGCTCGGCAGTGCGCAATGGCAAAGGGCAAGGAAAAAAGCCGCCACCCGAGCCTTCGACGTCGCAGCCGAGCTACTGGAGATACACGCGCGCCGGGCGGCGCGTCCAGGCCACTCGTTTCACGCGGATCGCGACGAGCTTCGAAGCTTCGTACAGGGATTCCCGTTCGAGGAGACACCCGATCAGCAGGCCACGATCGACGCGGTACTCGCCGACATGGAGTCCGAACAACCCATGGACCGATTGGTGTGCGGAGACGTCGGTTTCGGCAAAACCGAAGTCGCAATGCGTGCGGCGTTCGTGGCCGTTCACGGTGGCCGGCAGGTCGCCGTTTTGGTCCCCACCACGCTGCTCGCGCAGCAGCATCATCAGACGTTTTCGGATCGATTCGCCGACTGGCCGGTGCGGATCGAGCAGCTTTCACGTTTTCGCTCACGAAAGGAACGTGATTCGGTCGTCGACGACCTTGCCGCGGGAAAGGTTGATATCGTCATCGGCACGCATCGGTTGCTTCAATCGGAGATTCGATTCAAGCGTCTTGGCCTCGTAATCATCGACGAGGAGCACCGCTTCGGCGTCCGGCAAAAGGAGAGGCTCAAGTCCCTGCGAGCGCAGACCGATGTGCTCACGCTTACCGCCACACCCATTCCGCGCACCCTGAACCTGGCCCTGTCCGGACTCAGGGATTTGTCACTGATTGCGACCCCACCTGAGCGGCGCCTTTCGATCAAGACGTTCGTGCGCCAATGGGACGGTCCTCTCATACGCGAGGCGTTTCTGCGCGAAATTCATCGGGGCGGGCAGGTCTATTTTGTTCACAACAAGGTAGAGAACATCGAACGAATCGCGCGCGAGCTGCGAGAGCTGGTGCCCGAGGTGGACTTGCGAATTGCCCATGGTCAGATGCGGGAACGGGATTTGGAACGAACGATGCTCGATTTTTATCACCGCCGATTCAATGTGCTCGTCTGCACCACCATCATCGAGACGGGCATCGACGTGCCGAGCGCCAACACCATGATTATCAATCGGGCCGATCACTTTGGTCTTGCCCAGCTGCATCAGCTCAGAGGACGGGTCGGCCGATCGCATCACCGGGCTTATGCCTATCTCATCGTGCCCCTGCAGCGGGCAATGACTGCCGATGCTATCAAACGCCTCGAGGCGATTGAGTCTCTCGAAGACCTCGGTATCGGCTTCAGCCTGGCGACCCACGATCTCGAGATACGCGGGGCCGGAGAGATCCTTGGCGAAGAGCAAAGTGGCCAAATTCACGAAGTTGGGTATTCCCTGTACACGCGGCTTCTCGAGCGCGCCGTCGAGGCGCTCAAAGCCGGGCGCAGCCCGGAGCTCGATCGCGCCCTCGATCATGGAACAGAGGTCGATCTTCGTATACCGGCACTCATTCCGGAAGACTATCTACCCGACGTTCATGCCCGGCTCATCATGTACAAGCGCATCGCGAGCGCCGGAAACAGCGAGGAGATTCACGAGCTCAAGGTCGAGATGATCGATCGATTCGGCTTGCTACCGGAGGCGGTACGCAATCTTTTCGATATCACCGAGCTCAAGCTCAAGGCAACGCCACTCGGCATTCGTAAGATTGTCGTCGGTCACCACGGTGGACGCATCGTTTTCGCCCCCAAGACAGAAGTGGATCCTGCGAGCATCGTACGGCTGATCCAGAATGATCCTTCCACTTACGCATTCGATGGTACTGACAAATTGCGACTTTCCATGGATCTCATTTCCGGAAGCGAGCGCATTGATGCAATCGACGGGTTGCTCGATGTGCTGACCATGCGTGATGCGGCATGACCGGCACGTGTAGAATGCTGAGCATGAGTCGAATCCTGCCAATTGTGCTCAACGCCCTCGCGATAGCCGGAGGCATGTTGCCGAGCGCCGGCGCCGCCGAGGAGGAACTGACCTGGTACGCAATCGAAATCATCGTATTCGAGCGCACCAGCGAAATCGGACGAAACGCCGAGGTTTGGACCTCCGAGCCCGGCCTCCCGAATCTTGCCGACGCCATCGAGTTGACTGTCGAGGGGCTTGCGCCGGAAGAACTCGGCGGCGGCGCGACCGTCGGGAGCGGCGATGCGGCGGCTTCCCAGCCCACCAGCGTGCTCAAACCGCTGCTATCCATGCCGCGTCCGTTCCAGCTCATCCCGGCAGAGCAGTACCGACTCGCCGATGCCTGGAACAGGCTGGAGAAATCGAGCGCCTATCGGCCACTGCTGCACATCGGGTGGATCCAGCCCGGTTACCCGACCGAGGAGGCGCGGCTCGTGCATGTGCGAAACGCCAACGCGGCCCTCGGCGCGGTGACGACGAACCTCGGCGAAGCCGCCGCGGCGCCGCGCCTCGGCAATCGCTCCGGCATTTCGCCGACGTTCGCGCCGCGCATCACGATTGCCCGCGATCCCTCCAGAGCGGCGCTGGACGGAACCGTGCGCGTGCACCGCGCCCGCTACCTGCATGTCGAAGCCGACTTACTCTATTACCGTCCCGTCGACGGCGACGCACGCGCCACCCCACCGGCCACGAACGTCACCGGGACGGGGCTGGTGGTCGAGTCCCCCGAGAACGCGCTCATCGAGCAGCTACTCATCGAGGACGACCGGGTGCCGCGGCTGTTCCGTCTGACAGAGCGCCGGCGCATGCGCTCGCGCGAGCTCCACTACCTCGATCATCCGTTGTTCGGTTTGCTGGTCGAAGCGTGGCCGCTGGAGCTGCCCGAAACGCCGGCCGCGACCCTGCCACCCGAGACGGCTCCGCCGGTGGAAAGCGCCGCGCCCGGCAAAAAAAGCGATGCAGCGAAGCCCGCGCAGGGTCAGAGCGGCAGCGGCGGCTGACGACCGAGGCCCGAGCCGATGCCGAGGCACGGGCATCGCAGGCCGAGCAGCATAGACCGACCTACGGCATGCCCGACTGCGCGCGCAGAAAGCTTGCCAGCAACGCGCGCACCGACTGCATGCCTGACTCGAGATTCTTGCGGATGTCCTCGATACCGATGGCGGCTTGTCCACGCCCGGCCGCCGCATTCGAGACCACCGTGCAGTGCGCATAGCGCATGCCCGCCTCTCGGGCGAGCCCCGCCTCCGGCATGCCGGTCATGCCGACGATATGGCATCCATCTCGCTCGAAACGGTCGATCTCCGCGGCGCTCTCGAATCGCGGCCCCTGGGTGGTCGCATAGGTGCCCCAGTCGAGCGCATCGACACGCGCCTCGGCGGCAGCACGAACAAGCGCCGTGCGGAGCTCCGCGCAATAAGGCTGGGTGAAATCCACATGCACGACCTGCGTGAGATCCTCTTCGAAAAAGGTGTGCCCGCGTGACCACGTATAATCGACGATCTGATCCGGTATGGCGATCATCCCCGGCGTGAACGAGGCGTGGATACCTCCCACCGCCGCGACTGCGACAATTCGTTTGACTCCAATCTGCTTCAGCGCCCAGATATTGGCGCGATAATTGACTCGGTGGGGCGGAATAGTATGACCGGAGCCGTGACGCGCAAAAAACGCGACGTCGCAGCCGCCGAGCGTTCCGTGTATGACCGGCCCGGACGGTTCGCCCCAAGGTGTGCGAACCACTTCACGCTTGGTGATTTCAAGACCGTTTAACGTGTTGAGGCCCGAGCCGCCGATGATGGCGATTTCGCTCATGAGGGATCAGTCGAGTCCCTGGCGCCCAGCCCAGTCTCGGGCGAATTGATAAGCGCTGCGGCCGCTGCGCGAACCGCGTGCCAGTGCCCATTGTAACGCGGCTGCGCGCACCGCTTCGCTGTCGACGGCTCGAACGTTGAAGCTTTTCAGCCAATGGTCGACGATCTCGAGATATTGCTCTTGCTTGAACGGATAGAACGAGAGCCACAGCCCGAAACGCTCGGAAAGTGAAATTTTTTCTTCCACCGCCTCGGAGTGGTGGATCTCCCCGTTGACATGATGTGCATCGAGATTCTCGCTCATGTACTCGGGTAGCAGATGGCGTCGGTTCGAGGTAGCGTAAATTAGCACGTTCTCAGGGGGAGCGTGCACGGAGCCATCGAGTATTGCCTTTAGGGCCTTGTAACTGGAATCGTCCGACTCGAAAGAAAGATCGTCACAGAAAAGCAGGAAACGTTCAGGGCGATTCTGAATCCCCTCGACGACATCGGGAAGATCAATGAGATCGTTTTTGTCCACCTCGAGGACACGCAACCCGTCACCGTGGTACTCGTTGACGAGTGCCTTCACCAATGAGGATTTTCCAGTGCCGCGTGAACCCCACAGCAATGCGTTGTTGGCAGGCAGCTTCTTCAGAAACTGCTGCGTGTTGCGCTCGAGCTCGCCTCGTTGCCTGTCGATCCCCTGAAGATCGTCGAGTCGAATGTGATGTGGGTGCTCGACAGTCTGGATATATCCGCCACCGCGCTGCTTGCGCCAGCGAAATGCATACGCACCGGACCAGTCCGGTTTCGGCCTGTTGCCCGGGGCAAGCGTCTCGACACGATCGAGGAGTCCCTCGAGGCGATCGATTAGGCGATTGACCTTGTCGTTATTCGGCATGCCGCGATTATACCGGGATTTGTGGATCAGGCCTCGAGCCGCTTGAACTTGGGCCGATGGGGCAGTTCCGCGTCCGCGCCGAGACGCCGGCGGCGGTCCACTTCGTAGTCGGCGTAGTTACCCTCGAACCAGACGACTCGGCTGTCCCCCTCGAATGCCAACATGTGGGTTGCAACCCGGTCGAGAAACCAGCGGTCATGAGAAACCACCACGGCGCAACCCGGAAAGTCCAGCAACGCCTCTTCGAGTGCACGCAGGGTTTCGACATCGAGATCGTTACTCGGCTCGTCGAGGAGCAGGAGATTGCCGCCCTTGACCAGCAGCTTGGCGAGATGCACCCGATTGCGCTCGCCGCCGGACAGCTCCGAGACGCGTTTCTCCTGATCGGTACCCTTGAAATTGAATCTTCCGACATAAGCACGGGACGGGATCTGTGTCTTCCCGACCGAAATGATGTCTTGACCACCGGAAATTTCCTGCCACACGGAGTGACTGCCATCGAGCGTCTCGCGGCTTTGATCGACGTAGGCGATTACGACCGTCTCGCCGATGCGAAGTTTACCGGCGTCGGGTTTCTCCGTTCCGACCAGCATACGCAGCAGCGTGCTCTTGCCTGCGCCGTTCGGGCCGATGACGCCGACGATGCCTCCCGGCGGCAGCTGAAAGCTCAGATCATCGATGAGTAGGCGCCCGTCGTAAGCCTTGCGCAAGCCCTCGGCCTCAACCACGAGCTCACCGAGGCGCGGGCCGGCGGGTATGTGGATTTGCTTGGTTTCGCTGCGCTTCTGAAACTCTCGCGAAGCCAGCTCGTCGAAACGCGCGAGCCGCGCTTTGCTTTTCGCCTGTCGCCCCTTCGGATTGGCGCGCACCCACTCGAGCTCCGCCTGAATGGCGCGCCGGTGGGCCGATTCCTCGCGCGCCTCGTGGGCGAGCCGCTGCTCCTTCTGCTCGAGCCACGAGGAATAATTGCCCTCCCAGGGAATCCCGCGCCCGCGATCGAGTTCGAGAATCCATCCGGCCACGTCGTCGAGAAAGTAGCGATCATGAGTCACGGCAACGACGGTACCTGGATACTCCTGGAGATAGCGCTCCAGCCACGCCACCGACTCCGCATCGAGATGGTTGGTGGGCTCGTCGAGCAGAAGCATGTCGGGCGCCGAGAGCAGCAGACGGCACAACGCCACTCTGCGTCGCTCACCGCCCGAGAGATTCGCCACCTTCGCGTTCCAGGGCGGGAGACGCAGCGCGTCTGCGGCAATCTCGAGCTTGCGCTCGAGCTCCCAGCCCCCCGCAGCGTCGATTGCATCCTGCAATTCACCCTGCTCGAGGAGGAGCGCGCTCATGGTCGCGTCGTCCATCGGTTCGCCGAGCTTCATGCTCACGGTATCGAAACGCTCGAGCAGCGTCAGCAGCTCATGCACCCCCTCTTCGACATTGCCGCGCACGTCCTTGTCCGGGTCGAGCTTCGGCTCCTGTGGCAGATACCCGACCCGGATGTCCTTTTGCGGCCGTGCCTCTCCGTGAATCTCGGTGTCCAGTCCCGCCATGATTCTGAGCAACGTCGACTTGCCCGCGCCGTTCAACCCGAGCACACCGATTTTGGCGCCCGGAAAAAATGACAGCGATATGTCTTTGAGAATCTCGCGCTTGGGTGGCACGACCTTGCCGACGCGATTCATCGTGTAGATGTACTGGGGGGACTTCTCCTTTGCCATTCGGGAACGCTCCGAGAGTGACGAGACTGCGGGATTTTCCGGCCCGCGATTCTACAATGAATCGATGTGCTCGATAGCCGCCGCAATATCCGCCACCACGTGAGCGCCCGACCGGGTCAGCTTGTCCTCGTCGCCGGGTCGGTACTTGCCGGTGCGCACGAGGATCCCGCGCAAGCCCGCGGCAAGCGCTCCGTCGACATCGGCCAGCGCATCGTCGCCCACCATGACCGCGTGCCCGGCGTGGCAGCCGAGCGATGCCACTGCGAGGCGGTAGAATTCCACCGACGGCTTGCCGAGAATAACGGCGCGCCGGCCCGACGCGTACTCGAGCGCGGCAACAAATGGGCCAATGTCGAGACTCAGGCCGTCGCGATCCTGAAAATAGTGGTTGTTGCCCATGGCCAGCAGCGGTCCGCCCTCCATGAGCACTCGAAACGCCCGGTTCAGGTGCCGATAGTCGAAGCGATCCTCGGCATCGCCGAGAAGCACGGCGTTCGGAGGGTCGCATTCGAGATCCGCGAATTCGGTCTCCAGGGCGGGATGCACGAGAAGATAGGGTTTGAGTCGATGAGCCTGCACGTACGCGCGCGCCGCGCGCGCCGCTGTGAGTAGCTCGTCGGGAGCGATGCCGAAACCCATGGCGCGCAGATGCTCCAGAA
Organism: Gammaproteobacteria bacterium; assembly: GCA_041581935.1. GTDB lineage: Bacteria > Pseudomonadota > Gammaproteobacteria > HK1 > HK1 > JAABYT01. Next base: position 11,359 of record JBFICP010000018.1, read on the forward strand.
TCGCATCGAACGGCTGCCGGGTTACGTTGGTGACAAAACGAATCGGCAGTCCGGTCTTACGTAGACGCTCGAGCGCGCCGGCTGCGCCCGGCAGCGGCGCGTCGCCGACATAGAGCACGCCGCTGAGATCAAGCAGCACCCCTTCGATCATAGGCTTTCGCGGTCACGCGGCCGACCCGGCATCCAGGCATTTTACTGAATTTTGCCCTCGCGCTTCTGTTCTTCGAGCAGCCGATCTTCTTGCAGTAGATCCAGATCTTCCAGGTCCCGAACCGGGGGATTGCCGTCGTATATGAGGTTCTGGCGCTGCTGAAGGTACGCTTCGCGAGTGAAAATATATGGATCAAAGGCCGTCTCGTCGCGCAGCTTGATAGCGGGCGCGAGCCGCGCCCGCGTATCGACGATGTTGACGCCCACCAGGGCCGCGAACTCTCCCGGTGTTTCGATCCAAAAAAGCGGTTTGGTGACGAAATCCAGCGGCCAGCCGACGGCACTTCGCACGGTCTGGGGGCCGAGAATCGGCAAGGTGAGAAAATTTCCCTGGGGGATACCCCACACCGCGAAAGTCTGTCCGAAGTCTTCCTGATTGCGAGCGAGACCGGTGGGACCAGCAATGTCGATGAAACCGAGCAGACCGAAGGTCGTATTGAAGATGAACCGCATGGTGTCCTCGAGCCCGCGCTCGAATTTTCCCTGCAAAAACTGATTAATGATGGTCGTCGGATAACCGAGATTGACGAGAAAATTGTGTATGGCCGTACGTCCACCGTCGGGGAGCTTGAGATAGAGGTCGGCGACCGGGGCGATTATGTCCTTGTCGATACCGTCGTTGAAGTCGTACATGCTTCTGTTGAAGGGCTCCCAGGGATCGTTCGGATCCGGTTCACCGGGAATGCTCACGCAGCCCGTGCCGGTCAGCACGAATAACACAAACCATACCGGAGCAAGTAATCGATTGGCAGCCATCGCGTGTCTCATCCACCATCTGCGAGTTCGAGGACCTGACCCTCGAGTCTTTCAACCAGATTTTTGAAGCCCTGTGTCTTCATTACCGCGCCGTAATCAGCGCGTTTCAGCGAAAGATCGCTGACGCCGTTGGCAATGACATTGATGATTCGCCACTTACCATCGGTTTCGTGAAGCAGGTAGTCGAGCGTGACGTCCGCGGCGGATTCGTTGGGAACGTCGAGCACCGTGCGGACAAGCTCTCGTTCTCTGCGTGACGGCTCGACAGAAACAACCTCGAACTTCTCACCGGAATAACCGTTGAAGCGCGCCGCATAGTGGGCGACGGTCCAGCGAGAAAATACGTTCACGAACGTCTCACGCTCTTCGAAATCCAGCTCCGACCAGTAACGGCCGAGCGCGAAACGCGCTATGAACGGCAAATCGAAAGACTCGCGAACGACCGGTGCGATACGATCCCGGCGGCCGGCGTAGCCCAGGGTTCGCGCGTTTTGCATGATGTCCAGAAGCGCGCCATGCAGTTGATCGACGGTCGCAATTGCATCGGCATTCTGCGCGGTGCTCGAGAGCACAGCGCCCAAACCGATGAGGCCCGCCGCAACCGTCCGCAGTAGCGCTCTCGTCGCGAATTGCATCGTGCGCCGATTTACCTGTCCAGAGCCGTGCGGGAAAGAACGGCGCGCACTATAGCATATCCATCGAAGCCGGCTTCGCGGACCGCTTTCGGTCAACGCGAGGCCGAGACGCGGCCGGCCGCGTATTTTCGACCCCGCCAAGCCGATCGTTCACCCGCGAGGTAACGCCGCGCGGAATCCCAGGTCATGAAAAGAAAGAGCACCCCGGTGATGGGCAGTAGCAGCCCCCACGCAGCCGAAAGCCGATAAAATCGCAGCGTCGGCAAGTACGCGCACCACATGGCGAGCCATGCTCCCATCCCGAGCACTCGGGGTAACGAATCGGCCGAGAATGAAGCCAGCAGGGGATTGACGAAGCACAGCACCATCAGCAGGGTACAGACTGCGAGTAAAAGCCATGAGTAGCGCAGCTGCGTGAATGCCGTGCGCACCACCATAGCCCAGACATCGCCTAGAGCGCCGAGACCTTCTGGTGCGCTCGTGCCTGTGTAGCGTCGACGACTTTGCGCCGAGTGCGTGAGGCCTATCCAGGTACGAAAGCCTGCTGTCTTGACACGCCGAGCCAGTGTGCAATCGTCGATGATTGAATCGCGCAGAGACGCGAAGCCTCCGATAGCATCGAGCGCCCGCTTTTCGAGCAGGATACAACCTCCAGCTGCCGCCGCCACGCGCCTGTTCGGTGAATTCGACAGATGAAACGGGTAGAGCAGCTTGAAGAAGAATACGAACGCGGGCAACAGCAACCGCTGCCAGAATCCCTCCATGGCGAGCTCGGCCATGAGCGACGCGAGTCCCACTCCCCGCGCACGAAGCTCGCGTCGCAGCGTACCGATCAGACCCGGAGCCAGCGTGATGTCGGCGTCGAGCAGCAGAACCAGCGGGCGCTTGAGATACGGCTGTGCCTGGAATTGTGCCCATACTTTTCCAGTCCAGCCCTCCGGCAGGCCGGCTCCGGAAATCACCCGCAGCCCGGCGACATTCGACTGCGCCGCAATCTCGCCCGTCCCATCGCTCGATTGATCGTCGACGATGAGAATTTCGAGCCCCGGACCCTGGCGCGTAAGACTTTCGATGGTTTTAGAAATGACGCCCGCTTCATTGCGTGCCGGGATCAGGACGGTCACGTCGTCGAGGACGTCGCCTTCACGCAAGGGATCGGTTTCGAGGCGTTCGCGGGTGCTCCACGGTCGCCAGGGCAGCAGCAGAACGATGATCCAGGCGAGCAGTGCCGGGAGCGCCCAGCCCGAGGACATCAGGCCGGGGACATCAGGCGACGCGCTCTGACCTGTCTTGCGTGCCGAGTTCGCTCGTCAGCTGCACCGATTGGCTGTCGGGACGCTCGTAGAGCAGCTGCGGCTCGGGTGCCATGGGCCCGCTCACACGCGGCCCGCGCAGTGAAACCAGCAACGCTTTCAAGGGATGCGCGAACGCGTCATTGACGGCAGTCGGCTCGAAGCCGCAGTGCACCATGCAGTTTTCACATTTGGGATTGCGTCCAACGCCGTAGTTGTCCCATTGCGTATCGTCCATGAGTCCTTTGAAGGTCGGTGAGTACCCCTCCCCCACCAACAGGTAACAGGGCCGTTGCCAACCGAATACGTTCCTGGTCGGGTTACCCCAAGCGGTGCACGCATAGTCTTGATTGCCGGCGATGAAATCCAGATACAGGCTCGAATGATTGAATGCCCAGCGCCTTCCCTTGCCGAGACGAAAGATGTCACGGAACAACTGTTGACTGCTTCGGCGCTGCAGGAAAACCTCCTGCTGCGGCGCGCGCTCGTAGCTGAATCCAGGGGCGACGGTCACGCCCTCGATGCCGAGACGGTTCACGTGATCGAAAAAATCCGCGACTTCCTCGGGCGACTCGCCTTGAAACAGGGTGCAGTTGACGGTGACGCGAAAGCCCTTTTCCTTCGCCAGACGCACGGCCTCGATGGCGCGCTCGAAAACACCGTCCTGGCATACCGACGCATCGTGGCGGTCGCGGTTGCCGTCCAGATGGATGGAAAAGGTCAGATACTCCGACGGCGTGTAGTCCTTGATGCGTTTCTTGAGCAGAAGCGCGTTGGTGCACAGATAAATGTACTTCTTCCGGCGGATATACCCCTCGACAATCTGGGGCATTTCCTTGTGAAGAAGCGGCTCACCGCCGGCGATGGACACCACCGGCGCACCACACTCGTCGATTGCGTGCATGGCGTCCTCGACGCTGATGCGCTTATCGAGAATGTGGTCCGGGTAGTCAATCTTGCCGCACCCGGCGCAGGCCAGATTGCAGCGAAACAGCGGTTCCAGCATCAGCACCAGTGGATAGCGTTTCTCGCCACGGAGCTTTTTGCCCAAGATATACATCCCGAGGCGAATTTGCTGCTTCAGCGGAACACCCATCATCGACTCCTGTTCGTGTGGCCCATCCTGATATTCCCTTCAGCCGATTCCGGACCCGCCGATTCCGCCTTCTCGCTCTTCCCTGTCGGAAGCCACGTCGGCATCGATTGGCCCGCGCACCCCCGGAATACGCGAGTCTGGGCGAGATATGCTAACCTGCGCTATTGTAAGCGTTCTACTGTGGCATTTCAGCCTACGCGGTACAAGTATAGTCACGTCGCTACAACGTGAACCGATGGCCGCGGGCATCTGTCGGGAATAAGCAACAAGCATGAGCACGACAAGCGCCTTTCCCCTCCTCGAACGCATCGATTCTCCAGCCGATTTACGCAAGCTGCCCGAGTCGCAGCTCGCGGAGGTGGCCAATGAGCTGCGTGACTATCTGGTTCAAAGCGTGTCGCAATCCGCCGGACACTTCGCGGCGGGCCTCGGCGCACTGGAGCTTACCGTAGCGTTACATTACTTGTACGACACGCCCAATGATCGCCTGGTGTGGGACGTCGGCCACCAGAGCTACCCCCACAAGATTCTGACCGGACGCCGGGACAGGATGCATACGGTGCGCAAATGGGGCGGCATCACGCCTTTTCCGAAACGCTCGGAAAGCGAGTACGACACCTTCGGTGTCGGCCATGCCGGTACGTCCATCGGGGCGGCCCTGGGTATGGCGTTGGCGGCCGAGCGCACTGGATCGAAGCGACGCTGTGTCGCCATCATCGGCGACGGCGGGCTCACCTGCGGCATGGCCTTCGAGGCGCTCAATCACGCCGGAGGGCTCGGCACCAGCATGCTGGTGATTCTCAACGACAACGAGATGTCGATCTCGCCTAACGTCGGGGCGCTGACCCAGCGCTTCGCCCAGGTGATCTCCGGGAAGCTCTACGCAACCATGCGCGAGGGCAGCAAGAAAGTGCTCTCCCACATGCCGCCCATGTGGGAGCTGGCGCGACGGGCGGAGGAGCACGTCAAGGGCCTCATTGTTCCGGGAACCCTGTTCGAGGAGCTCGGCTTCAACTACATCGGTCCCATCGACGGCCACGATCTGAAGGCTCTGCTCGCGACGCTGCGTAACGTCCAGGCGCTGGAGGGTCCGCAGCTTCTGCACGTGGTGACCAAAAAGGGCAAGGGCTACGGGCCCGCGGAAGCCGACCCGGTGAAATACCACGGCATCAGCGCGCCCTTCGACCCCGAGGTGGGCATCCGCTCGGTGAAAAGCGGCACCGGCCCGACCTACTCCCAGGTATTCGGCGAGTGGTTGTGCGACATGGCGCACCTCGACGAGAGGCTCGTCGGCATCACGCCGGCGATGCGCGAAGGCTCCAAAATGGAGCGCTTCGAGCGGGAGTTCCCGGATCGTTACTTCGACGTTGCCATCGCCGAGCAGCACAGCGTCACCGTGGCCGCAGGGATGGCCTGCGACGGTCTCAAGCCCGTGGTGGCCATCTACTCGACGTTTCTGCAGCGCGCCTATGACTCGGTGGTCCACGACGTGGCCATTCAGAATCTCCCGGTCCTGCTCGCCATCGACCGGGCCGGTGTGGTCGGCGGCGATGGACCGACCCACGCCGGTGCTTACGACATCAGCTACCTTCGGTGTCTGCCGAACATGGTCGTCATGACACCTGCCGACGAGAACGAGACCCGTCAGATGCTCTACACGGGGTTCCTTCTCGACCAACCCTGCGCGGTACGCTATCCGAGGGGCACGGGACCCGGTGTGCCGGTCGAGGGTCAGATGACGGCCATTCCCCTCGGACGCGCCGAGCTGCGGCGCGAGGGAAAGGACATTGCCTTTCTCGCATTCGGTCCGATGCTCGAGTACTGCCTCGAGGCGGCAGCAAAGCTCGATGCCACGGTCGTCAACATGCGCTTCGTCAAGCCCCTGGATGCGGACATGGTGCTCGCCATGGCGGCCGAGCACGAGCTGCTGGTGACGGTCGACGAGAACGCCGTGGCGGGCGGTGCGGGCAGCGCTGTGAACGAATGCCTGGCGGCGCACGACGTGCAGGTCTCGGTGCTGAATCTCGGGCTGCCCGATCGATTCATTCAGCACGGTGGCCGCGGCGACATGCTGCGCGACGCAGGCCTCGACGGCGACGGCATCTTGCGCGCCGTGGAGATGTTCCGGTCGAAGCGTGAGGACCTCGCGGCTCAGGCCTGAGACTGCTCCGCGCGTCCCGCGGCGGTAACGAGAAAATCGGGACCCAGGCGCTCGGCGACCCCCGTCAGGCGCGCACGGGCGGCACGAAACCCCCGCGCCAGGCCGACCAGCGACGGCAGCGCGGAAGGCCCGCGCGTCAGGTGAAGCAGACAACGCAGCGCGTCGACGTCGCCATTCTCATCCACCGCCACCTGCGCACAGACCGGAATGCCCGTGGCCGCGGAATCCGAAACCGCGCGAATGATCAGCACCGGTAATTCTGCACCGTGGGCCACCTCGGCGACGGCGGCGCTTTCCATATCGGCGATCGAAGCACCGCTCAAAGTCCTAAGCCGCAACTTGTCGTCTGCGCTGCCAAGCACACCGATGGACTCGGCAACGCTACCCGAGTGGCACCGGCCCTGGGATGCGACCCGCGGCCAGACGCGCCGGTGCCAATCCTCATCGACACTGAAATGTCGCCCATCGCGGGTCAACACGTCGCGCGCGAGCACCACGTCGCCCGGTTCCAGCACGGGGTCGAGCGCCGCCGCCGTGCCCCAGCTCAGCAACGCCCCGGCGCCGGCCTGCACCAGGTCGTGCGCGGCGCGCTCGGCCCGCGCGCGGCCGATGCCGCAGCGAATCAGCAGCACGTCGTCGCCAAGGCGCACCGACTCACCGGCAGGTGCGACGCGCGCCCCGAGGCAACGCGCCTCGGCGGGCAATGCCGCGACGATGCCTAGGCGAAAAAAGCGATCGATAGCCATCCGCAAACCAGTTCCCGGTCGGGCTGAGCCTGGTGATTCGGTGGCTTGGGTGTCGTCCAAGCCTACCGTTATGGACGCACGCGTTAAGAGTCCGGGAACGGTCGCTCAGGTCTGCTTGAGGAGGCGCCGATAACGCGCCAGCGCCCACAGCGGAAAATAGCGCGTGTAGCCGTGGTACTTGAGGTAGAAGACCCGGGGAAACCCCGGGCACGTGAAGCTCTCGTCCTGCCACAATCCGTCGGCTTCCTGGCGCTGCTCCAAGTAGGCGACACCGCGACCGACGGCCGTGGAGCGCACCTCACCGGCGGCCATCAGGCCGAGTAGTGCCCAGGCGGTCTGATAGGTGGTGCTGACCTGGCCGCGGCCCGCCTCGCGCGGATCGAAGTAGCTGTGGTTGTCCTCTCCCCAGCCACCGTCGGGACGCTGCACGCCTTCCAGCCAGTTGACTGCGCGCCGAATCGAGGGCATGCGCCGATCCTCGCCCGCCGCTTCGAGGGCAACCAGCACCGACCAGGTTCCGTAGATATAGTTGGTACCCCAGCGGCCGAACCAGCTGCCGTTCGCCTCCTGCTCCTGGTACAGAAATGCCAGCGCGCGATCGATGGTGTCGCGAAAACGCTCGCGATCGAGCTTCGAAAGAAACGTGACGCAGCGGGCCGTGACGTCGCTCGTTGGTGGATCCAGCAGCGCGCCATGATCGGCAAACGGGATCTCGTTGAGGTAATAGTACGTGTTGTCCGCATCGAAGGAACCGTAGCCGCCGTTGCGTGACTGCATGCCGCAGATCCACTCGGCGGCGCGCTCGATGCTCTCCTCGTAGCGACTCGTGTCGGCTTCGAGCATCGACCACGCGACCAGCGGCGTATCGTCGATATCCGGGTAGTGATCGTTGCCGAATTCGAACGGCCAACCGCCGCCGCGCAGCCCCGGTCGCCGCTCGGACCAGTCACCGACCTCGTCGAGAAGCTGCCGCGGCTTGAGCCAGTCGAGGCCGCGCAGCACGCACGAGTGGTCCCTGCGCTCATCGGCTTCCTGTAGCGCAAGACATGCGAGGCCCGTGTCCCACACCGGAGACACGCAGGGCTGACAGTAGGCGTAATCCGGCTTCTCCACCACCAGACGGCGCAGCGCCTCCTTGGTCAGCACACGATACGGATGCTCGGGCGTGTAGCCGAGGATGGCGAGCACCTCGTGAGCATTGACCATGGCAGGGAAAATGGCCCCCAGCCCGTCGGTTCCGTTGAGGCGATCGACGATCCAGTTCTCGGCCTTCTTGATCGCTCGATTGCGTATGAACCGCGGCACCAGCCGGTGCAGCCGACGGCCCATGCTGTCGAGAATCAGGAAGATGCGATTGAGCATCGAGCGCACCGGAAACCAGTTCGACTCTTCGTCCGGGGGAACGGTGAACAACTCGCGCACGTCGACATCGCGAGGGTTGGCCGCGCAGGGTTTCAGCGTGCAGAGAACGAACAACGGCACCATCACCGTACGTGACCAATAGGAAACCTTGGATATGTGAAACGGGAACCAGCCGGGAAGCAGCATGATCTCGACGGGGATGAAGGGAACCCCCCGCCACGGGACCTGGCCGAAAAGCGCCAGCGCTATCTTGGTGAAAACGTTGACATTTACCGCGCCGCCACGCGATAGAATGGCGGCACGGGCGCGGGCCATGTGCGCTGCGTCGGGGGCGTCGCCGGCGAGCTTGAGCGCGTAGTAGACCTTCACGGTGCAGCTCAGATCGAATTCACCGCCCGGATACAGCGCCCATCCGTCATCGCTGCCCTGCTTCGATCGGAGATAGACGGCAATCTTGCGTTCCAGGGCCTCATCCACTTCGTCCATGAAGTGCATCATGAGTATGTACTCGGCGGGGATCGTGCAGTCCGCTTCGAACTCGTAGCTCCAGTATCCCTCGGGCGACTGCTCGGCGCGTAGCGCCTCTACGGCCCGCGAGATACACGAAGCGAGCGCGTCGTCTAGTTGCTCGTACTCTGGCGCGGTCGCGGAGACCGCCACATTACCGGCGCTCAGTTCGCGGAAAGCCTGCATTCTCAATTTATCTACCGTCTCCCGAGGTGGTCGCGCGCGCCGGTCCGGATAGTACACGCTGGCCGCGCCTACACCAATATCGCTTTGGGTGGATTCTCCGCAACCGGTAGGCTACGGGTGAATCCGCCAAAGAGCAATTTAAGCACGGCATCGTTGCTTACACACAGATTACTGACCAACACAACCGATTTGACGCTGCGCCTGGAGATCTTGACCTGGTCGCCGCTCGTGAAGTGCCTGTTGGCATGCAGCTTACGCAGCGTCAATACCGCCATGCCGAGTGCCCACAGACAAAATCGTCGAATGCCCACCTCGTGACCCGGTATGAGCAGTGTATAGGCGAGTGCGTTTTGAAGGTGGAGCCTGGCGATGCCGATCAGCTCGCTCAGACCCTGGGAAAAACTTTCCCGGCGGTAGTCGGCAGCGAGCCTGCCGAGATCGAAGCCGACACGCTGGAACACGTCTCTGGGCAACCAGCATGCGCCGCGCTGACGGTCCTCCCAGATATCCTTGAGTATATTGGTCATTTGCAGCCCCTGGCCGAATGACACAGCGAGCTTCTGAAGCTCGAGCCTGTGCGCGTCAATTTCCCGGGAGTAATCGCAGAAAAGCTCGGTCAGCATCTCGCCGACCACGCCGGCGACGAAATAGCAATATCGATCCATCTCTTGCATGTCGGCCAGACCGTCCAGGGTCTTGTTCTGCTGAAAATCCGCCATTCCCCGGGACATGATGCGGACGCAGCGTTCGAGCGCCGCGCGTTTTCTCGCGCTGAACCCGTGGGTAATACGAATGACGCGGCAGGTGTTCTCGATGAGGTTTTTCTCGGAATCGAGCACGTGATCGGAAAGCAGTGGGTGCAGCTCGTCGGCAAAGCCTTGGGCCGAAACATCACCGGCAATGACCTGAACGAACCTTTCGGAGAAATGCCGCTTCTGTTCGGCATCGAGCGACGGATCGTCCTCGATGGTATCGGCTATGCGGCAAAGCAGGTAAGCATTACCGACCGCCCGGCACAGTCCATCGGGCAGCTGAGGAATAGTGAGCGCGAAGGTTCTCGATACCCCCTGCAGAATTTTATCCTGATAATCGAAATCAGATGCGACCATGCGCTCTCGAGTGCCTACATTCATATTCCCTACAGACCGGCCATCAGAGCGGCTGCATTCACGGCCCTTGCTGCCAAGACTTTTCCCAAGTACTTAAGAGTATGCGACACTTTGGAAAACTTTTTGGTCGAGCGCCCCCCGAAGCCACCCTGCCGCGACGCTCATAGCGACCCCCGTTGAACTGGGTGACCCGCTCGAGCCCTGCTACCATTCGGCGGCAAACCGCACCGGGTGCTGGCCGGTCGCGTCGACCGCGAGACAGCCGCGGCTATATGGTTGATTTACAAGTATAACGCCCCGAAAAGGAGCCGTCATGAATTATCAGCACATCACCATCCCCGAGGGGGGAAAATTGCTCAGCGTCGCCGACGACAGGTTGGTTGTTCCGGACAATCCCGTTCTCGGATACGTCGAGGGAGACGGTATCGGACCGGACATCACGCGTGCGTGTTTGCGCATCTGGGATGCGGCGGTCGCAAAGGCCTACGGCGGAAAACGCAAGGTGCACTGGTGCGAGCTATTCATGGGGGAAAAGGCCGCCGGTATATACGACGGTGACTATTTTCCGGCCGAGACCCTCGACGCGCTGAAAAAACTCACGGTGTCCATCAAGGGGCCACTCACGACACCCGTCGGCGGCGGCTTCCGATCGCTCAACGTATCGCTGCGC
>JBFICP010000019.1:0-21920 GCA_041581935.1 Gammaproteobacteria bacterium
ACGTTCGACCGATTTCGCGAGATAAAAAAAGCAATCGAAAGTCAGGGCGTTGATTGCGAGGTGGTTTTCCTCGAAGCGGACGACAACGCAATCACCAAACGGTTCAGCGAAACGCGAAGAAAGCATCCATTGACGGCCGCCAACGTCGCCCTCCTCGAGGCAATAAAGCGTGAACGAACTTTGCTGGAGCCTTTTCGCGATCTGGCGGACAGCTGTATCGATACCTCGCACACACAGTACCATGAGCTGCGTGAGCTTATCCGCAGCCGTGTGGACCGCCGGCCACCGGAGACCATGTCACTGCAGTTCATGTCTTTCGGATATAAGCACGGCATTCCTCTGGATGCCGACTTCGTGTTCGACGTAAGGTCCCTTCCGAATCCCTACTGGGAAGTCGGGTTACGCCAGCTGAACGGCCGTGACGAGAAGGTCATTGCGTTTCTCGATTCACAGCCGGCCGTGAGGAAAATGTTGAAAAGCCTCAAGGTCTTTCTCGCCCAATGGATTCCGGCTTTCGAAAACGACAACAGGGCCTACCTGACGGTGGCGGTCGGGTGCACTGGAGGTAACCACCGGTCGGTGTACGTCGCCGAGCGCCTGGCCGCGGAGTTTCGTGAGGGGCGAAGCGGAGTTTTGATACGCCACCGCGACATGTCGTAGCAAACAAGGCGACGCAAAAAAGGGAAACACACACTGTCCCTGAAAACAAGTGTGCCCTTTCTTTTGCCGCCTATTCAGCCGCCTCGCTTTTACCGCGTGAATCGGGCGGTTTCGTCTCTTCGTCGAGCGTTAGCGTCGGCCACGCTTTGAGCACGGCCTGTACCAGCGTGGCCAGTGGAATTGCAAAGAAAACGCCCCAGAACCCCCACAGCCCTCCGAATATCAATACCGCGACAATAATCGCAACAGGATGCAGGTCCACCACTTCTGAGAACAAAAGCGGCACGAGCACGTTTCCATCGAGAGCCTGGATGATGCCGTAGGCCACGAGTAGCCACCAGAACTCCGGGCCGACGCCCCACTGAAAATAAGCCAGCAGCGCCACCGGTATGGTCACGGTTGCCGCGCCGATATAGGGAATCAGCACCGACACCCCCACCAGCACGCCCAGCAGCATGGCGAACTGCATGCCCATAATCGCGAATGTGAAAAACGTCACCACCCAAACGATAAGAATTTCGATGAACTTTCCACGCACGTAGTTTCCAATCTGTCGATCGACCTCGACCCATACCTGCGAGATGAGCGTACGATCCTTCGGAAGGAATCGAACGAACCAATTGACGATTCGGCCCTTGTCCTTGAGAAAAAAGAACACCAGTAACGGCATCAGGATTAGATAAACCGCGACCGTAATGACGCTCACCAGGGATGATACCGACATGGAGACCACGTGCTGACCATACGAAAGCGCTTCGATGCGAATGCTACTGATGAGGTCGCGCACCTGTGCTTCGGAGAAGAGTTCGGGGTAGCGTTGCGGCAGCCGCATCAGTGCCTCCTGGCCGCTGGTCAGCATTTCCGGCAGCAATTGAAAAAGCTGGGTCGCCTGACGCGAGAGCAGCGGCAGCAGAGCGAAGAATACGAACGCCATGAACGCCATGAATCCGAGGAAGACGAGCAACACGGCCACAAGTCTCGGAAGAGCGTTTCGCTCCAGTACGCCGACGAGGCCTTCGAGAAGATAGGCAATGATTATGCTGGCGATAACCGGAGCGAGCATTTCTCCGGTGAGAAAAACAATGAAAAAGCCCGCCACCAGCACAATGGCGAGCCCCATCACCTGAGGGTCGGCCAGGTGACGCTCGAACCAGGCTCGGATGGATTCCATGTTTATAGCCTAATCGGCCGGGGGGCAAAGCGCCACAGAAAGGGTCGCCATTAGATGCGGGCTCGCTGCGAACGGATAGTTAGATCCGACACCTCATGCGCGAGCGCGCCTGCCCCCGAGATAGGCCCGTTGCTGCGAAGCTACTGCGAACGCATCCGTTCGAGCCGTTTGCTGGCGAGACCCGCGGCGGTGCTGTTTGGATAATTCTTAGTGAGGTCCGTGAGAACTTCGCGCGCTTTATCTTTCTGTCCCAGCTCATCGTGGATATAGCCGACCTTCAGGAGCGCGTGGGTGAGCTTCTGGCTGTCCGGATGCTGCTCGACCAGTTTCTCGAACTCGCGCATGGCGCCGTCGAAGTTGCGCGTTACGTAATATGACTCGCCGAGCCAGTACTGGGCGTTATCGGCAAACTTGCTAGACGGATAGTCCACAAGAAATTGCTGAAATGATTTCGCAGCCTGATCGTAACGGCCCGCCTTCAGAAGATTGAACGCAGTCTGATAAGCCTGCTGCTCTTTGACGGGATCGACGCTCGTGGCGACGGGTTGCGGTGAACTCGCTTGTGTCGACGTTCCGGCGGCGGCAACGCCGACGGCTGCCGTGCCGCCCGACGCAGCACCGGAGACGCTACCCACGCTGCCTGTGGCCGGGCTGACTGGCGCAGAGCCAACCGTCGTCGAGGGTGCCGTGCCCGGCCCGGTCGTTACCGTTCCCGCGACAGCGCTTCCCGCGGCGACGCCGGCTGTCTCAACCCGCTGCAGACGGCGGTCGACATCCAGATAAAGCTCTCGTTGACGATCGCTCATCTGGGACAGCGAGTATTGCTGTTGCTCGAGCTGGCCGCGCAGCTCGCGCACCTCGGCTTTGAGCTCCTCTACACTCTGCAAAAGTTTGATCAGTGTTCCAGAATCGAGGATACGCTCCATCTTGGCGACGCGCTGCTCTAGGCTCTGGTTGGTTTGAGAAAGCGCGACGGCGGGAAGCGCGAGCATCACCGCCGTCACACCGACACCGAGAAAGCGTCTCGGCACGATTCCGCAATTACTTTTTAACTTCATGATTCAAATAGTCGCGCGGGCTTTATTGACCAAGTGTACCTTCGCTATCTATTGCGATAGACGATGACCACGCGTCGATTCAATGCCCACGCCTCCTCGTTGTGTCCAGTTGCGGCAGGCCGCTCTTCTCCGTAGCTGAGTGTGCGCATCTGCTGGCCGGAGGCGCCGAGCAGGCTCATGAACTGACGTACGGCGATGGATCGGCGCTCGCCGAGCGCCAGATTGTACTCGCGCGTTCCGCGCTCGTCGGTGTGGCCCTCGAGCGTGACGGCGGCACCGGGATTCTGCGACAGATACTGGGCATGTGCCTCGAGAATGGGACGATCCTGGTCGAGGATGACGCTTTCGTCGAAATCGAAGTAAACGGTCCGCTTCGCGAGCAGGCTGTCGGGATTGTCGAGCGGGTGGCCGGCCCAGGCCGAACCGGAACCCGCCGCGCTGGTAGTGGCGCTGTCGGAGGATGACGCGCCGCTGCCACTGCCGGTGATCGTCGAATCGTCCTTGGTCGTGCCGGTCGTGCCTTCACACGCGGCTAGAAAGGCCAACGAGAATATCAACAGCAGTAGAGAATTGAGCCCTTTTCGCATGACATGTCTCCTAATTGGTTTGTGGGCTTGGCTTAATGACCTGTAGCAATACTAGTCGCCAAATGGGCTTTCGCATGTTTTTGTTCGGACTCGATGGAGGCGTCGGCTTATCAGGCTCAGGGCTCCCTGAAGGGTGACCATGCGGGCTCCCTGACGGCTCCCCGCTGCACGGCCAGCTCCTGGCGCACCCGGCCGTCGGTCGACACGCCGGCAAGGGTGCCACCACCGGCGTCGGTGGTCGCGTAGAGTATCATGCTGCCGTTCGGCGCATAGCTCGGGGATTCGTCGAGGGTCGTCTTCGTCAGCACGCGCAATGCGTTGTTTTCTAAATCTAGCACCGCGGTGCGGAACGTGCCCTGGTTGCCGTGCACCAGCGCAATCGACTTGCCGTCCGGCGCGAAGGTGGCGCGGGAGTTGTATTTTCCCTCGAAGGTCAGACGCTTTGCCTGACCGCCGGTCGCCGATACCTGGTAAATCTGTGGCGTTCCTCCGCGGTCGGAGGTGAAAACCAGCGACGTCCCGTCCGGCGCCCAGGCGGGCTCGGTGTCGATGGCCGCGCTCACGGTCAGGCGTCGCAGACGCCTGGTCTCGATATCCATGATGTAGATTTCCGGATTGCCATCTTTGGACAGCGTCAGGGCCATGCGCTTGCCGTCCGGCGCCCAGGCGGGTGCGCTGTTCAGGCCCGGGAACGCCGCAATCACCTGGCGCGTTCCCGACGCCAGATTCTGCGCGAAGATCCGCGGCCGGTCCCCTTCGAACGACACGTAGGCGATTTCCCTGCCGCTGGGCGACCAGGCGGGAGACACGATGGGACTTTTCGACTCGAGCACCACCTGGGGATTGAATCCGTCACTGTCGGCCACGTTGAGGGCGTATCGGCTGGCGCCACCGGACTGCATCTCGGTGACGTAGGCAATGCGGGTATCGAAGGCGCCGCGCTCGCCGGTAAGGGCCTCGTAAACGATGTCGCTGATTTGGTGTGCGATTCGGCGCAGATCCTTCGGCGCCGTTTCGAGCTCGTAACCGGTGATCTGGGCGCCACGAAATACGTCGAAAAGCCGGAATTCGACCCCTAATCGGCCGTCTGCGAGCGACTTGACCTTTCCGATGACAAGATTCGGCATGCCCAGAATGCGGAAATCGGCAAAGTTCACCGCCCCGGCGTCACTGGGACGGCTCGGCAGGTCGCTCGCCGGCAGCGGTGAGAAACGCCCGGTACGCGTAAGGTCGTTCGCTATGATTTGCGCGATGTCGTGAGGGGGCGGCGGTGCGCCGGGTTGCATGCCGAACGGGACAATGGCGATGGGCTGCGCGCCCTCGATCCCCTGTGTAATCCTGATGGTCAGCACCGCGTGGCTCGTCACGGGCCACGTCGTAGCAAGCATAGCGGTGCACGCGAACAGGGCCAGCACCAGTCGACGGGTCAAATGGTCAGTCAACAATCAGTCCTCGGGTTCGAATTCGAAAATTATCTCACGCGCAAACAGGCTCGGATCTTTCGGTTGCGGCAGCGGTGACGATCGTAGCACCGCATTTTCCACAGATCGGTCGAAAGCGACATTACCGCTTCCCTTGGTAATGACCACGCGCGTCACCTCACCTCCGGGGATCTGCGACACCTTCACGGTGCATTTGAGCCCTTTGGACGCGCCGGTCGGGCGTATCCAGTTGCGATTGACCGTTGCCTGAATCTGGCCAATATATTCCGCCAGATGACGGTCCCGCAAACTCGCGCGCTCGGCATCCAGTCTCGCCTGCTCCAGCGCCAGCTGCTCGCGCAGCGCCGCCTCCTCCTGCTTTCGGCGCTCTTCGGCTTCCGCGCGCTTTCGCTCCTCCTCGGCCCTAAGTCGTGCTTCTTCGGCCTTTCGCTTTTCCTCTTCGGCCCTCAGGCGCGCTTCTTCCTCGGCCTTTCGCTTTTTCTCCGCCTCCTCGCGTATTCGCTTCTCTTCCGCTGCCTTTGCAGCCGCCGCCGCGGCAATGGCGGCGAGGCGTTTCTCCTCGGCTTCCTGAGCAGCCTTGGCCCTGCGGGTCTGCTCCTCGACCCGCCTGCGCTCCGCCTCCGATCGGGCCCTTTCCTCTTCTATGCGGCGTTTCTCATCGGCAATCGCTTTGTGCTGCGCGGCAATAACGGCAAGCGCTTTTTCTTCTTCGAGGCGGCGTCTTTCGATGTCGCTCTCCTCACGTCTGAGCTTCTCGATCTCTTCGAGCTCCTTGGCGCGTTGACGCTTGACCTCCGCCAATGCCTTGGCGGCCTCTTCCCGCTGCTTTCTCGCAACCTCGTCATGTTGGCGCTTCTCCTCGGCAAGCCGCCTCTGCAGCTCGCTGAGTCGCTTCTCCTCTTCTCTGCGTTGCTCGCGGGCTTTTTCAGCCTCGCGCTCGAGCTGTTTGGACCGCTTTTGCTCCTCTCGGCGTTTTCTCTCCTCGCGTTTTTTTATCTGCTCGATCTCTTCAGCGACCTGGGACTCGTCGACGACGACCGCCTGCACCGGCTCGACCTGGCCCGGGGATGGCAACGAAGGTTTGGTCCAGTCGAGACTCACCACGAGAATGCCGAGCAACACCAAATGGACGACTATTGCCAGGGTCGTCGCAGTCAGGTTATCGATGAATTGTCGTACCTTCATCGGCTCCTTTCTTCCGGCGGCTTGGTGATCAGGCCGACACTGGGTGCGCCGGCCTTTTGCAGCAATGTCATTACGTAGACAACATCTCCGTAGGGAACGTTCTCGTCTCCGCGAACGAGTACCTGCACGTTCGGTCGATGGCGCATGACGGCGTTCGCCCGGTTGACGAGCGTCACGGCGTCGACGGGTTGATCCTGATCCTCGCCGAACTGAATGTAAAACTGCCCGTCGGAATCGATTGCGACTACCAACGGTTCGTTATCGGAGCGGTCGAACGGCTTTGCTTCGGCCCTGGGGAGCTCGACCTTTACGCCTTCGGTAAGCAGTGGCGCGGTAATCATGAAAATCACCAGCAATACGAGCATCACGTCGATATACGGAACGACGTTGATCTCCGACATTAATCGCTTTCTTTTTGTGTGTCTGGGCATGCTTCGAGTTCCTGAAAATCAAGCCGACGGCCTGCTCTATCCCCTTCACTTCATTTTCGAACGTACCGAAAGAAGGATGGGGGTTAAAGCGAACCTCAATCGTGTGCCTGTCGCCGTAGAATCGCCGCGAATTCCTCGATAAACGTGTCATAGCGATTGTGCAACCGTTCGACATCGTTGGCATAACGGTTATAGGCAATGACGGCCGGGATGGCCGCGAACAGACCCATGGCGGTGGCGATGAGCGCTTCGGCGATGCCCGGGGCGACCAGCGCGAGCGTCGCCTGACTGACATTTCCGAGTGCCCGAAAAGAGTTCATGATTCCCCACACGGTGCCGAACAAGCCCACGTAAGGGCTCGTGGACCCAACTGTCGCGAGAAAAGACAGATGCATCTCGAGTAGGTCGATTTCACGCGAGAGCGCGATTCGCATGGCGCGCTCGGAACCGTCCAGTATGGCGCTGGCTTGAATTCCGGCCTGATTTCGCAATCGCGCGAATTCCTTGAATCCTGAGTGAAATATGCGCTCCATACCCGTCGCGTCGTATGCATGGGTGTTGATGCGGTTGAACATCGTGACCAGATCCTGGCCGGACCAGAACTGATCCTCGAAATCATCCGCCGCGTATCGCGCGCGTTTCAAAGTCATGTGCTTGCGAAAGATCATCGTCCACGACACCAGAGATGCCACGAGCAAGAGCACCATGACCAGTTGGACCAGAACGCTCGCATTGAGCACGAGTTCGAGAAGGGATAGATCAGCTGTCACGTTTCAGCTCCATGCAGACGGATTCAGGAATTGGACGAGGTCGCAGACTGTTCGCGTCGACACACGCGATTCTGACTTTCGCCCGGCAAAGGAGTTCTTTTGGCAAGCGATGAACTGACTGCGCGAGCAGAAAGCTCGCCCCGCCAAAACGTGTGAGCTGCAGGCTCACATCAAGCGTATCGTTGAAGTTGGCGGGCAGCAGGTATTCGATATGCATTCGAGACACTGTGAACAGCACTTCGTGCGTGTTCCTGAGTTCGGGAAGGTCGAAGCCGAGACTGCGCAACCACTCGGTGCGTGCCCGCTCCATGAATCGCAGGTAGCTCGCATGGTAGACGATGCCCGTGCTGTCAGTGTCCTCATAGTAGACACGCACAGGCCAATTGAACTGCTCGCTTCCCAAGGTCACCCCTCGTCCGGCCTCTTTCACCGGGTGCTTCGCGGCCCGGCGGCGAAAGCAGGCTATGAATCCTGTCGTCCAAATAGATCCGGTTCTTGAGGAACGTCCGCCGGACGCGGCGGTGGTGACAGTCCGAAGTGCTCCCACGCGTGGCGCGTCGCCATTCTGCCCCGGGGTGTGCGCATCAAAAAGCCCTGCTGTATGAGATAGGGCTCGAGCACGTCCTCGATGGTCCCGCGCTCCTCGCCGATTGCGGCGGCCAGATTGTCGATGCCAACAGGGCCACCGTCGAAGCGTTCGATCACCGCAAGCAGAAGCTTACGGTCCATTACATCGAATCCGGCATCGTCGACCGCCAGCATTTTGAGTGCGCGCTGCGCCACTTCGGCGGTAATTTTTCCGTCGGCCTCGACTTCCGCATAGTCGCGCACTCTTCGCAGGAGCCGATTGGCGATGCGTGGTGTTCCGCGAGAGCGTCGCGCGAGCTCCGTGGCTCCGTCGGCGGCCAGTGCAACGTTCAAAATGTTCGCCGAGCGCCTCAATATGGTCGCGAGCTCGTTCTCGTCGTAGTACTCGAGACGTTGCACGATGCCGAAGCGGTCGCGAAGCGGCGAGGTCAGCAACCCGGCCTTCGTCGTGGCGCCGACAAGCGTGAAGGGCGGCAGGTCCAATTTGATGGAACGTGCCGCCGGTCCTTCGCCGATGACGATGTCGAGCTGGCAGTCCTCCATACCGGGATAGAGGATTTCCTCGACGGCCGGATTCAAGCGGTGAATCTCATCGATGAAAAGCACGTCGCGAGGCTCGAGATTGGTGAGCAGCGCCGCCAGATCTCCCGAGCGCTCCAACACCGGCCCCGAGCTCTGGCGCAAATTGACCCCGAGCTCATGAGCGACGATGTGCGCGAGCGTGGTCTTGCCCAGGCCGGGCGGACCGAAGATAAGGAGATGGTCCATGGCCTCGTTACGCGCCGCCGCCGCCTTGATGAAAATCTCCATTTGACGGTGCACGGCCGGCTGTCCGATGTACTCGGCAAGCCGCTTGGGGCGAATGCTGTGGTCCAGGCTGTCTTCCCGGATGTCGGATAGCGGTGTTATGAGGCGCTCAGATTCGATCATGCTATATGGAGCCCCGGCGGCGCCGCTCGAATCGCGATGTCTGTCATCAGCTTATCCGCCGATGCCGGCAGCATCGTGTCGAATTGCGGCCGAACGGTGTAGCGCTCATGGCCCGATTCGGCCGTCGTGACTCGGGCGAGATGGTATACCGCGAGACGTGGAGGGGAAAGCGCCGCTTTCAGCTTCCGGCGTCCTACTTGACCATGGCCTTTAATGCCAATCGCACGATGTCCTCGCAGGCAAGACCTTCGCAGTCGATGGCAGCCACGCGCCGGCTCGCCTCCGGCGGCTTGAGACCGAGCGCGATCAGCGCGCTGACCGCTTCCGCTGCCGCATCCGCGCGCTGCTGCGACGCGCCCATGCCGTCCGGCGAGTCCGACCGACCGTCCGCAGGCAGTGGCCCCAGGCGATCACGCATCTCGATGACCAGTCGCTCGGCGGTTTTCTTGCCGATACCGGGCAGCCGCGAGAGGCTCGAGGTATCGCCTTCGAGCACACAGCGTCCCAGGGTTGCGGCATCCATTCCGGAAAGGATCGCAAGCGCCATCTTCGCACCGACGCCGTTCACCCTGAGAAGTTGACGGAACAAGTCGCGATCGGAGCGCGCCGAGAATCCGAACAGCTGGTGGGCGTCATCGCGCACCACCTGGTGAGCGAACAGAACGACTTCCGTGCCGGGGCTCGGCAACGACATGAACGTGGTCATGGGCGCCTGCACCTCGTAGCCGATACCGCCGACATCGATGAGCAGCCAAGGTGGCTGCTTGTCGCGCAATACGCCCTTGATCCACGCGATCATGGATGCGACCCGGTCCGCGCTGACTCGATGCGTGCCAGCGTCTGGCGTGTGTGCCCATGGCATATTGCCACCGCGAGCGCGTCGGCGGCATCACTGGCCGGAAGGTTGCGCAGGCAAAGCAGCATCTTGATCATGTGCTGAACCTGATCTTTGGGAGCGTGACCACGGCCGGTTACGGCCTGCTTGACCTGGTTGGGTGAATACTCATAGAGCGGCAACCCGCGCGTGACACCTGCCATCAGCGCGGCCCCGCGAGCCTGCCCGAGCTTCAGCGCCGAAGCGGCGTTGCGGTGAAAGAACACCTGCTCGACAGCCAGCTCCGTCGGGCCCTCACTGTCGACGATATTCGCGATGCCGTCGAAGATGGCACGCAGTCTCACGGTCAAATCGTTCCCGGCGACCTGAATGCAGCCGCTCGCGACATGCCGGGAGTGGTTTGCGTGAAAATCGATGATGCCGTAACCCGTGATTCGCGAGCCCGGATCGATACCGAGAATGCGAACGGGTTTGAGCGGTCCCGTCATGAGCCCGACCGTGTCTTCTCAGGCGATCTGGTCGAGAATCTCATCAGAAATATCGGCATTCGAGTAGACTTGCTGCACGTCGTCGTGATCCTCGAGCGTTTCCAGCAGCTTTACCATGCTCTGCGCATCATCCAGTGTCAGGCGGACGCTGGTGGACGCGCGCATTGTAACCTCTGCCTGCTCGGGTTCGAGTTTCATGGCTCGAAGGGCATCCCGAACCTCGGTAAATCTCTCCACTGCGGTCAGCACGTCGATACTGCCGTCCTCATTGTTGACGATATCATCGGCGCCCGCCTCGAGCGCCGCCTCCAGGATGCGGTCCTCGTCGCTGCCCGACGAGAAGCTTATCTGGCCGAGCTTGGTGAACAGGTAGGCGACCGAACCGTCGGTGCCGAGATTGCCACCGAACTTCGAGAACGCATGGCGCACGTCGGCAACGGTTCGATTTCGATTGTCGGTCATGCAGTCGACCATTACGGCGACGCCTCCGGGACCATAGCCTTCGTAACGCACTTCTTCGATGCTCTCGGAATCGAGATCGCCCGATGCGCGCTTGATGGCGCGCTCGATGGTGTCTTTGGGCACGTTCCCGGCCAGCGCCTTGTCGACGGCCAGGCGTAGGCGAGAGTTAGAGGCGGGATCGGGATCTCCGAGGCGCGCCGCGACACTTATCTCCCGGATGAGCTTGGTGAATAGCTTGCCGCGTTTCGCGTCCTGCGCCCCTTTGCGGTGCTGAATGTTTGCCCACTTGCTGTGTCCGGCCATGCGGTCGCTCGTTCGGAATATGCGCTGAATTCTAGCATGGCATCGGGGAGTCGAATCAGACAGCGTCTGTGGGCGCAAGCTCGCGCTTAAAGGGCCCTGCCGGGCCTCCCAATGGGGAAGGATCCGGTCTTGAAATAGGTGCACGCGTACTCCGCCGCGCGACGCGAGATGAGAATGCTGGAGTGCGTCTCCTGCAAAACCGCATGCGCATAGTCGGGTCCGAGGTCGGTCTCCGCGACCGCCACCGTGCCGTCGTTTGGCTTGGGCAGATCGCGCACAATCCGTCCGGCACCGATGGGCTTGTTACCCGCAATCGTGGCGACATCGCAGTCGTCCGGCCACGGGGGCAAGTCGCCATCGAGACCTTTGCGTAGGCTCTTGCCGAGAATCCACGCAAGCGCAGGATTCGCGCCGAGGCGTTTCGCCACGTGGCAGCCGAGGTGAGGCGTACAGAGTGTGAGCACCCGCCCCGGGCGTCCCCACGAGGACTGCAGCATCATGGTGCGCACTACCAGACCGCCGAGGCTGTGACACAAAAAATGCACGATCGGCGAGTCGATGTCGCGCAGGAAGTCGAAAAGTCCGGCGGCGTTATCCTGGACGCTTCTCCTGAGAGAGGGGTATGAGAATCTTCGGCAGTCGAATCCGCAGGCGCCGAGACGGTGCTGAAGGGGGAGCATGGCAATGCCATGCATGTACAGGCCGTGCACCAGAATTACGACTTCGGAAATTTCCGGGCGGTCGCCAGCGCTCACGCTGCATGCTCCTCGATCGTGCTTGACACCACCGAACCGTGACGGTAATTGCTTGACCTTGATCAGTCAACGAGAGAGCAGTGGCATGGCCGAACAGAGGGTGCTGCGGATGGGTGACCCGCAATTACAGCAGGTATCCGATCCGGTAACACGATTCGACGACGAATCACTCGCGGATTTGATTCGTGATCTGTGGGATACCATGGATGCTCGCGGCGGCGTTGGTATTGCCGCGCCGCAGATTGGTGTGGCCTTGCGCGTCGTCGTATTCGAAGTGGACAGCAGCGAGCGCTATCCCGAAGCGCCACCCGTGCCGCGCACGGTTTTAATCAATCCGGAGATCGCGTTTCTCGATGACGAGGTCGTGGACGGATGGGAAGGCTGCCTCAGTGTGCCGGGACTGCGTGGCGTCGTACCCCGCTACCGGCGGATTCGTTATCGCGGATTCGATGCCGGCGGTCTTCCTTTCGAGCGAATCGCAGAGGATTTTCATGCCCGCGTGGTGCAACACGAGTGCGACCACTTGGACGGAGTTCTGTATCCACAACGCATGCGTGATCTCTCGACTCTCGGTTTCGAGGAGGAAATCACCCTGGCCCAGCGTCTCGATGAGGCACCCGTCGAGGTATGAGTGGCGCTGCACGACTGACGGCGGTCGCGCAGATCGGCCAGGCGAAGACGCTTGGCGCCGCGAGCGCTTATCGCCGGTGGTGCACGCAAGCTCACTCCTCTACCATGGCCGCCGGCAGCTGCCTACGATGTCGAGACCATGAGTGATCCGTGCTACGCGACGTCCCGGGACGCCGAGAAGGCGTTCTACGACGCTTTTCAATGCGCCAGCGTGGACGAAATGATGAAAGTATGGGCTAACGAGGACACCATCGTCTGCATTCATCCGATGGGACCGCGGCTCAGCGGCCGCCGGGCGGTGGCGCAAAGCTGGGAGCAGATATTCGCAGGCGGGACGCCGATGCGCTTCGAGCTGACCGAGGTTACCTGCACCTTGCACGGCGATATCGCCGTGCACTGTGTCCACGAGAACATTCGGCACGGACCGGGGCTCGCGCAACGCGCCCTGGTTCTGGCCACCAACGTTTACCAATCGAGCGACCGGGGATGGCGGATGATCGTGCATCACGCGTCGCCCGGTGTCGTGCCGCTGGCACCCGAGCAGGAGCCGGGCTCGCGGCTTCACTGATACGGACCGGCTACGGATCATCCATGCGGCCTCCGTAAAGCATCGGGGTGTCAAATACGGGCGGCGGGCGGGGCGGCGCTGCCCGGCTCAAGAGACGGTCGATTTCCTCAGCATGATCCCGAGCTCCCGCAGCTGGCGCTCGTCGGCCGGTGACGGTGCGTCGGTAAGCGGATCGTGCACCGTCTGGGTCTTGGGGAAGGCGATCACGTCGCGTATGGACGACGCTCCGGTCATCAGCATGGCGAGCCTGTCGAGGCCGAATGCAATTCCGCCGTGGGGCGGACAACCGTAGCGCAGCGCCCGCAGCAGAAAGCCGAATTTGCGCTCGGCTTCCTCCTCGCCGATGCCGAGCACCCTGAAGACCGCCGACTGCATATCCTGACGATGGATTCGAATCGACCCACCGCCGAGCTCGGTGCCGTTCAGCACCATGTCGTAGGCCCGAGATGGAACCAGGCCCGGAGCGTCCTCGAGCAGAGCCGGATCGTCGACCCCGGGTGATGTGAACGGATGATGCAACGCATACCAGCGTTGCTCGGCGTCGTCCCAGCCGAACATGGGAAAATCCGTCACCCAGAGCGGCTTCCAGCCCTGCTCCACGAGACCATGATCCTCTCCCAGCTTGACGCGCAGCGCGCCCAGCGCGTCGTTTACGACCTGCGCTTTGCCGGCGCCGAAGAAGATGAGATCGCCGTTCTCCGCGCCGGTTCGTTCGAGCACTCCGGCAAGGGCCGCATCGGATAGAAATTTCACGATGGGCGACTGCAGTCCGTCCTTGCCGGCATCGCGATCGTTGACCTTGATGTAAGCGAGCCCCTTGGCACCGTAAATGGCGACGAATCCGGCGTAGTCATCCACGACCGAGCGTGGCAGCGAGCCACCGCCGGGCAAGCGCAGCGCCGCCACGCGCCCATGAGCGTCGTTGGCGGGTTCGGCGAACACCTTGAAGCTCACCGATTTCATCAGATCGCCGATCTCCGTGAGCTCCAATGGATTGCGAAGGTCCGGGCGATCGGTGCCGAAGCGCTCCACGGCTTCCGAGTAACGCATTCTCGGAAATGGATTCGGGAGCGCAATGTCCAGGACTCTCGCAAAGACCTGCCGCACCAGGCTTTCCATGAGAGCCATGACGTCGTTCTCTTCAGCGAACGACATCTCGACGTCGAGCTGCGTGAACTCCGGCTGCCGATCGGCGCGTAAATCTTCGTCGCGAAAGCAGCGCACGATCTGATAGTAGCGATCCATGCCCGACATCATGAGCAGCTGCTTAAATATCTGTGGCGACTGCGGCAACGCAAAAAATGATCCCTTGTGAACGCGGCTCGGCACCAGATAGTCCCGGGCGCCTTCCGGTGTCGCCTTGGTCAACATCGGTGTCTCGATGTCGACGAAGTCATGAGTGTCCATGAACTCGCGGATCGCGTGGGTGATGCGATTACGTGTCAGCAGACGATGCTGCATGGACGGACGGCGAAGGTCGACATAGCGGAAACGCAGCCGTGTCTCTTCGTTGACGTCTTCCTCATCGAGCTGGAACGGCGGCGTCTCGGCGTCATTGAGCACCGTGAGCGTGTGTCCGAGGACCTCGATGCGGCCGGTTACCATGTCGGGATTCACGGTGCCAGAAGGGCGTTCCCGCACCCGGCCGTCGACCTTGAGGACGAACTCGCTCCTCACCTGCTCGGCGATTGCGAAGGCCTCCTCGGTGTCGGGGTCGAATACCACCTGGACCACGCCGGCGCGGTCGCGCAAATCGATGAAGATGACGCCGCCGTGGTCGCGCCGCCGGTGCACCCAGCCGCACAGCGCGACCTGCTCGCCGAGCAAGTCCTCGGTGACCTGGCCGCAGTAGTGGCTACGCATCGGATTGGCCCGGTGGGAAAGAGCCGGGATGGTACGGTTTCACCAACGCACTGGCAACACGGCCCCCGGCCAGGGATCGCGCCAGGCGCGTCGCTAACAGACGGATTTGCTCTCGCCGCTGCCCGACTTCTTGGTCGCTTCGCCGCTCTTGGCGGACTTCTCCGGGCTCTTCGCGCCGTCCGTCGCGCTTTCTTTGGCGCCGGCGCCGTCCTTACCGTCCTTGCCGTCGCCCTTTTTCTTGCCTTTGTCGCGAAAGTCCGTGACATACCAGCCGTCGCCTTTGAGATGAAAGGCGGCGGCGGATACCAGGCGCTTTAGCCTCATCGCGCCGCACCCGGGGCACTTGCGCTTCGGCGACTCGCTGAATTTCTGGATGAACTCGTGCCTGTCCCCGCAGGCGCCGCATTCGTACTCGTATATCGGCATAACGATCAGGGTGCTTACTGACAACGGACCGGCGGGATAGTGGGGGCGCCCTGAGCAAAATTCAAGGGCACCGGTCCCATTGCGGCGGGGCAGCGGGCCCGTCGGGCCGGGCACCCGTAGGCTTGGCTTCGCGGCCCGCAGCCCGATCGACGGACTAATACCGGGTCTTGAGCGTGTGGGTGTCGCCGTCGACGGAGATCGCCTGGCCCGAAATCTGGCGCCCCGCCGGCGAGCACAGAAACACCACCTGCCGGGCGATGGATTCCGGCTCGATGAACTCCGCGAGCGAGTTCTGATTGAGCGCGCTCTGACGCACGGTCTCGACGGGCAGCCCCCTGGCCGCGGCATCCGCAGCGATGACCCGGTCGATGCGCGGTCCGGCGACCGCCCCGGGGCAGATGGCGTTGACGCGAATCCCGGACTCGCCGAGCTCCATGGAGAGCGATTTGGTCAGCCCGACGACGGCCCATTTCGACGCCGCGTAAGGTGTCCGCAGCGGGAAGCCCATGATGCCGGCGGTGGACGACAGGTTGACGATGGAGCCGCCGCCGGCCGCCTTCAGCAGCGGCACGGCGCGCCGCGCGCAGTAGAACTGCCCGTTGATGTTGATGGCGATTGTCCGCTCCCAGTCCCCGGGCGCGATGTCCTCGACGCGCGCCGTCGGCCCGGCGATGCCGGCGTTGTTGACCAGCACGTCGAGACCGCCGAGCCACGCCTGGGCCTCCGCAAAAAAGCGCTCGACATCGGCCACCAACGACACATCGGCGCGGCTCACGCGGGCTTCGGGGGACGCTTTGGCGAAAGCCTCGAGGGCGGCCTCGTCGACGTCGCAAACGTGCACCCGGGCGCCATCGGCCGCGAAAGCCTCGGCAATGGCGCGGCCGATACCGGCCGCACCGGCCGTAATCATGACTCGCAGACCCTCAACCGATACGTGCATGCCGAGTTCCTCCAGGCGCGTCGTCACGAATCCACCCAAGGGGCCGATAGTAAGCGGGGCCGGGATATGTCGCCAGCATCGTCGCGGTCGCGGCAGCGCTTCCGGGCCGGACTTGCCAGCATCGCCCGGTTGAGCGCAAAGTCGAGCGCGAGGCAACGGGGAGTGTCAGCATGAATTTCGAAGTCTTCATCAGCTGTGCCGTCACCGGCGCCGGTGACACGGTGGACAAGCATCCGGCGATTCCGGTGACGCCGAAACAAATCGCCGATGCCGCCCTCGAGGCGGCCCGCGCCGGTGCCGCCATTGCCCACTGTCACGTGCGCGACCCGCAAACCGGCGTCGGCTCCCGGGACCCGGATCTCTATCGGCAGGTGGTGGAACGCATCCGCGACTCGGACACCGACGTGATCATCAATCTTACTTCCGGCATGGGCGGTGATCTTGCCATCGGACACGGTGAGTCACCGATGGATTTCGGCAACGAGTCGGATCTGGTCGGGCCCATGACCCGGCTGGTGCATGTGGAAGCCCTTCTTCCGGACATCTGCTCGCTCGACTGCGGCACGCTCAACTTCGGCGATGGCAACATGATCTACGTATCGACGCCGGACATGCTGCGCGCCGGCGCCAGGCGCATTCAGTCTCTGGGAGTCAAGCCGGAGCTCGAGTGCTTCGACACCGGCCACCTGTGGTTCGCGAAGCAGATGATCAAGGAGGGCCTGATCGACTCGCCGCCCATGTTTCAGCTCTGTCACGGCATACCCTGGGGCGCACCGGCGGACACCGCCACCATGAAGGCAATGGTGGACAACCTGCCAGAGGATGCCGTGTGGGCCGGGTTCGGGATCGGCCGTATGCAGATGCCGATGGTCGCGCAGACCGTGCTGCTCGGCGGCAACGTGCGCGTCGGTCTGGAGGACAATCTGTATCTGGAGAAGGGCGTTCACGCAAGCAACGCCCAGCTCGTGGAACGCGCCGCCGATATCGTCACGTTGATGGGCGCCAGAGTGCTCGGTCCCGACGAAACGCGCGCAAAGCTCGGTCTCGAAAAACGCGCATCGTGATCGCGGGCCGGCGCAAAACGAGCAAGCGCGGTGGCTGAAGTTCATCGTCTCGGTATCGTCGGTACCGGTGTCATCGGAGCCGGCTGGGCAGCACGCGCGCTGGCCCGCGGTCTCGATGTCATCGCGTGGGATCCGGCCGCCGGCGCCGAGACGCGACTGCGGGAAAAAATCGACAATGCATGGCCTGCGCTCACGAAGCTCGGCTTGAGCACCGGTGCCGACCGGGCGCGCCTGGCATTCACCTCCGATCTGGAATCATTGTGCGCGCGCGCGGATTTCATTCAAGAGAGTGCGCCGGAGAACGAAGCGCTCAAGCGCGAGCTGCTCGCGCGGGTGACGGCCGCCGCTGCGCCCGGCGTCATCGTTGCGTCGAGCTCGTCGGGCCTGCTGCCAACACGCATCCAGTCGGACTGCCGGCACCCGCGACGCGTGCTAATCGGTCATCCTTTCAATCCCGTCTATATCCTGCCGCTCGTGGAAGTGCTCGGCGGCGAGCGTACCGATGACGCGTTCATCGAGGAGGCGATGGCCTTCTACCGCGGCTTGGGCATGTACCCGCTGCGCGTCAGGACCGAGGTCGAGGGCTACATCTCCGATCGTCTCCAGGAGGCGCTGTGGCGCGAAGCCCTGCACATGGTGGCCGACGGTGTCGCCACCACCGGCGAGATCGATGACGCGATCGTATACGGGCCGGGCCTGCGCTGGGCGTTCATGGGCACCTGCCTCACCTTTCATCTGGCCGGCGGCGAGGCCGGCATGCGGCACATGCTCGAGCAGTTCGGGCCGGCGCTAAAGCTTCCATGGACCCGACTCGAGGCGCCGGAGCTCACCGATGCGCTCATCGAGCGCATGGTCGATGGCACCCGGGCTCAGGCGGCAGGGCGCAGCATCGCGGAGCTCGAGCGCATTCGTGACGAATGCCTGATCGGCATCATGCGTACCCTGCGCCCGTTCGGTATGGGCGCGGGAATCACCATCGCCGAGGATGAGCAACGCCGTTTCACGGGCGGCGACCGATTGCGCTGGAAACGCGGCGACGCGGTTGCGGCGCCGCTCGCGCTCTACGAGTGCCGGGTCCTTCCCGAGTGGGTGGACTACAACGGACACATGGGCGAGAGCTTCTATCTCTACGCATTCGGCTGGGCATCGGACGCGCTGTTTCGCTACGTCGGCATCGACGAGCAATATCGCGCCTCGGGTCGTTCGTTTTACACCGTCGAATCACACATTAATTATTATCGCGAGGCGGACCTCGGTGAGCCGTTGCGTTTCACGACCCAGCTGCTGGATTTCGATGAGAAACGGCTGCATTTTTTCCACTCCATGTATCATGGTGACAGCGACACGCTGCTCAGCACCACCGAGCAGATGCTGTTGCACGTGGACATGACTGCTTCGGCGGCAGCGCCCATCGACGGGGATGTCTACGCCGCGCTCAGCGCCATCATGAGGGTGCATCGCGCGTTGCCCCGGCCCGAGCAGGTCGGCCGGCAGATGAATATCGGAAAAAAATCGACGGCTTGATCGATGGATTTCACTCTCAGTCACGAGCAGAACCTGATCGTCGATACGGTGCGCGCATTCGTCGAGCGCGAGCTCTATCCCCACGAGCGCGAGGTGGAACGCACCGATCGGGTCGCTCCGGAGCTCGCCGAGAGCATCAAGCAAAAGGCCATCGAGGCAGGCCTGTTTGCCGCCAACATGCCGGCCGATCTGGGTGGCGGCGGGCTGGACGCTGTCAGCATGGCGCTCATGGAACGCGAGCTCGGTCGCGCGAGCATGGCGTTGCAAATGCTGGTCGCACGACCGAGCAACATCCTGCAGGCATGCAAGGGTGATCAGATCGAAGAATATCTGTTGCCGACGATTCGAGGTGAACGCCTGGAATGTCTGGCCATGACCGAGCCCGGAGCAGGCTCGGACCTGCGCTCCATGTCGACCCGCGCCGAGCCGGACGGTGACGACTATGTGATCAACGGCGCAAAGCATTTCATCAGTCACGCCGACATCGCAGACTATGTGGTATTGTTCGCCGCCACCGGAGAGGAGCAGACGGCGCGCGGTCCAAAAAAGAAGATCACTGCATTCCTCGTCGACAAGGGCGTAAACGGCTTCACGGTGCGTGACGGCTACCGCAGCGTTTCCCACCGCGGCTACCACAATTGCATTCTCGAGTTCGATGACTGCCGGGTGCCGGGCTCGAGCGTTCTCGGCGATCCGCATCGGGGTTTCGATGTTGCCAACGAGTGGTTGTCGGCGACGCGTCTGCAGATTGCCGCAACTTGCGTCGGCCGCGGCCAGCGCGCACTCGAGCTGTGCACCGAATGGGCGGCGAGCCGCCGCCAGTTCGGCCAGCCCATCGGCAAGTTCCAGGGCACGTCATTCAAGCTCGCCGACATGGCCATGGAGCTCAAGGCGGCGGAGCTGCTCATGCTCGAAACCGCCTGGCGGCTCGACCAGGGAACGATGCGCGACGAGGACGCCGCCATCGCCAAGCTTTATGCGACCGAGATGCTCGCCCGTCTTACCGACAACGCGGTGCAGATATTCGGCGGCATGGGCCTCATGGACGAGCTGCCGCTCGAGCGGTTGTGGCGCGACGCCCGCGTCGAGCGCATCTGGGAGGGCACGAGCGAGATTCAGCGTCATATCATCTCGCGCGCCCTGCTGCGCCCGCACGAGGATTGATGGCGCAGCCGAGTCGAATAGCAAACCTCGCGCGGCTTCTTCGTCCCCGCCACATCGCCGTGTTCGGCGGGCGATTCGCGGCGGAAGTCATTCGCCAATCCGAGCGCATCGGATTCGCCGGTGACATCTGGCCGGTTCATCCGTCGCGCGCGGACCTCGGCGGACGGCCCTGCTTTGCGGATGTCGCGACACTGCCGGCGCCACCGGATGCGAGTTTCATCGCCGTTCCGCGCGAGGCCAATGGCGCAATCGTCCGGGCGCTCGCCGCACGCGGCGCCGGCGGTGCGGTCTGCTATGCCTCCGGATTCGCCGAGGCGGGCGACGAGGGTAAGCGACTTCAGGCAGAGCTGGTCGAGGCGGCCGGCAATCTCGCCATCGTCGGACCGAACTGTTACGGCATCCTCAATTATCTCGACGGCGCATCACTGTGGCCCGACGTACACGGCGGGGAAGGCACCGACCATGGCGTCGCCATCGTGACGCAAAGCGGCAACGTCGGCATCAGCCTTACCATGCAGCAGCGCTCGCTGCCGCTCGCCTACCTGATCTCCGTGGGCAACCAGGCGGTGCTCACGGTCGCCGACTACATCGAGGCGCTGATCGAGGACTCGCGGGTCAAGGCCATCGGCATTCACATCGAAAGCGTCAACGATGTCGAACAATTCTCCCGCGCGGCGCTCGCCGCGCGCGAGCGCCGCGTACCGCTGGTGGCGCTCAAGGTCGGGCGCTCGTCGCTCGGCGCCCGTGCGGCGTTGAGCCACACCAGCTCGCTTACCGGTGACGACGCGCTCTACGACGCGATGTTCGAGCGACTGCACATCGCGCGCGTGCAGTCGCTCGCCGAGCTGCTCGAGACGCTCAAGCTGCTGGCCGTCACCGGTCCGCTGCCCGGGCGGCGCATTGCATCCATCAGCTGCTCGGGAGGCGAAGCGGCCCTGGTTGCCGATGCCGCGGACAGCCTCGGCATGGAAATGCCGCCATTCGATGCAGACCAGCAACGCGAGCTGCGTGCCGTTCTCGGTCCGATGGTGCACGTCGCGAACCCCCTCGACTATCACACCTTCATATGGGGAAACCCCGTGGCGCAGCGCGCGTGCTTCGCCGCGGTGCTGGCGGGCGGGCAGGACATGACGCTCAAGGTCCTCGACTATCTCCATCCCGCGCTCGGCGGCGGCGAAGATTGGGACCGTACCATCGAGGCGTTCGTGGATGCGGCGAACGAAGCACGCAGGCGCGCGGCGGTGCTCAGCACCCTGCCGGAAAATCTTCCCCGGCCGGTGCGCGACAAGTTGCTGGCGAGCGGCATCGTGCCCCTTCAGGGTTTGTCCGAAGGGATGCGTGCCGTGAAAGCGGCCATGGACTTCGGCGAATGGTATGGTCGCGCCGAGCCGCCGCTTGCCGTGAGCGTCATTCACGGGGCTGACGGTGAGCTCGAGACCGTCGACGCGCATCGCGTGAGGAAGGTCCTGGAGGACTGCGGCATCCGGGTACCCGAGAGCCGCTACGCCGACGCCGACACGTTGGTCTCGATTGCCGGCGAGCTTGGCTATCCGGTCGTCTTGAAAGCCGCCGCGGATGGTCTCGTGCACAAGAGCGACGTGGGAGGCGTCATTTTGAATATCGGCGACGCCGAAACGCTGCGGCGTGCCGCCGATACGATGGGTGCGGAGATTGATCGGTTTCTCGTCGAGACCATGGTATCCGGTGCCGTCGCCGAGCTCCTGGTCGGTGTCGTGCGCGATCCCCAGTTCGGCTTGTCACTGACCGTCGGTGCCGGGGGCACGCTCGTCGAGCTTGCGGCGGATACGCACACGCTGCTGTTTCCGGTGAGCGAGAAATCGATTGCCGAAGCCCTCGAGCGTCTCACCGTCTCGACACTGCTCGACGGTTATCGCGGTAGGCCGCGCGGCGATCGGCGCGCCGCCGTGGACGCCATCCTGGCACTCGCTGAATGCGCAACGGGTGTGAAAGGCCTCGAGGAGCTCGAAGTGAATCCGTTGCTCGTGCTGCCCGAAGGGCAGGGGGTGGCGGCGGTGGATGCAATGATGCGAGTGAGATCGGAGCAATACGAATGAA
>JBFICP010000020.1:0-21563 GCA_041581935.1 Gammaproteobacteria bacterium
GGAATCGGCCGCCCGTCGCGGCCCTGCACGGCCGCTTCGGTATCGATGCGCACACCGCCGAATGTGAAGGTGATACCGCAGGTGATCGCATAGGCCTCGAAGGGCGGCTCATCGATGCGATTGGCCCAGTTGGATTTCGCGACCGCGAGGCCCACGGTCCCGCGCCCGTCCTTGACGTTGGGGTCGAAGGGTACCTCGTCCATCACGGCGTCATTGAACTGCCGGATGTGTTCGAGCGCGCTTGCGGCATCCACGCCCTCGAGCTGCTCCACCAGGCCTTCGAGAGCATCGGCGCTCACCTTGGTGACCTCGCGGATACGATACTCGTCGCGCAGCAGGTGCAGCACCTTGGCGTCGAAAACCTGCCAGGCGAACTGGCCCGGCTGGGCAAGGATTTCGCGTCCGTATTTCGCATACGTGTAATTGCGGAAATCCGCGCCCTCATCAACGAAGCGCTCACCGCGGGCATTCAACATGATGCCGAACGGATAGCTGTGCTTTTGAAAAGCGTCTCCGACGGCGAGATCCCCGAACTCCGGGGCGTTTCGCTCCCAGCCAACGGCGTGACAACCCGACCAGTTGCCGGCGGGCGATGCGCCGATGTCGAGCGCCATGCGGATGCCCTCGCCGGTATTGAAGCGCGTGCCGCGCACCTTGGCCAGATCCCAGCCGGGACCCAGGTAACGCGCCCGCCACTCGGCGTTCGCCTGAAAGCCGCCGCTGGCAAGCACCACCGACTCTGCCGAGATGTCGACCGTCTCGCCGTCGATGCGCGCCAGCGCACCGGTCACGCCGCTGTCATCGCGGCGCAACTCCCGGGCGCTTGCGTTATAGAGGATTCGGATGCCGGCACGCTCGGCGGCCGCGGTCCACGCTTCCACGAGCCCCGGCCCGCCGCCCCAGACCTCGACCACGAGCCCGCCCCAGAATTTGAAGCGCCCGTCCACCTCGAAGGCCTGGCGGCCCCACAGGGGGCTGAACCGGATGCCGTGGGATCGCATCCACAACATGGTCTCGCGACTGCGGCGCACCAGCTGCTCGACGAGATCCGGATCGCAGCGATATTCGGTCACGCGCCCCATGTCGTCGAAAAATTCTTCCTCGGAGTAGGCACCAAAGTCGGTGCGCGCGAGTTCCGCCTCGGTCAGATCCGGCATCAGTGCGATCAGATCGTCGACACCGCGGTAGGCGAAACGCATGGCGCCGGCGGTGAACCGCGTGTTACCACCCGCCTCGTCACGCGGCGCGCACTCGAGCATCAGGACTTCGACTCCCTGCTCGCGCGCCGCGTGCGCGGCGGCGAATGCCGCATTGCCGGCACCGATGACGAGAACGTCGGTCTGGAGCTTTCGGGTCATGAGGTGGTTCCCAACGTGGCCCCCTTGAGGAGCGCGCTTGCTCGCGGACGAGGTCCGATCCGCGAGCAGGCCCGCTCCCACGGAGCTCGTGCTCGAACGAAATCATCATGGACGCCAGTTTCGCGCCGATCTCTTCGAGCTACTTCGCCCGCAACACGTGAGCTCGACTTGAGCCTCCTATGCGTCGTTGCCGAATGTGACGCTCATGGGCGTGCCATGGTCAACCGCCGGCTCAGGTCGCCGAGTGACCCTTGAGATCAACCTTGACGTTGTCTTCTTCACTGAGGCCCTCGTAGTACTCGCGCAAAATCGCCAGCACTTCCGGACGACTGAACTTGTCCGGAACTTCTTCTCCCTCGGAAAGCATCTTGCGCAGCTTCGTCCCCGAGAGCAACAGGCGATGCTCGGGGCCGCACTTGCAGGTGCGCATCGATGCCATGCCGTCGCATCGATAGCACCAGAACGTCCAGTCGATCTTGAGTGGTCGGATCTCGAGCGCGTCGGCGGGGATCTCGTCGAAGATATGATGCGCATCGAACGGGCCGTAGTAGTCCCCGACACCGGCGTGATCGCGTCCGATGAGCTGCTCCGAGCAACCATAGTTCTGTCGAAAAAGCGCGTGCAGGAGCGCTTCCCGTGGACCTGCGTAGCGCATGTCCAGGGGATAACCCGCATGAATGACGGTGTTCTCGACGAAGTAGTGCTCGATGAGCGCATCGATGGCGCGCGCGCGCACGCTCGCCGGGATGTCGCCGGGCTTGAGCCTTCCGAGCAGGGAGTGGATGAGCACGCCATCGCCGACTTCGATGCCGATCTTGGCGAGATATTCGTGGGAGCGGTGCATGGGGTTGCGCGTCTGAAAAGCCGCCACCTTTGACCAGCCGCGTTCGGCGAACATGGCGCGCGTTTCGGCGGGAGTCAGAAACAACCGCCCGAACTCCTCGCCGAAGAAACTGGTGGAGAGCACGCGAACCTCGCCGCCGAGATTGACGGCGCCCTGTTCCATGACCATGCGCACACCCGGATGTTCGATGTCGGTGGTCCTGAACACCGTCCGACACTCGTGCTCCTTGTCGATGGCGTATTTCTCCGCAACGGTCATAGTGGCGAGCGGCTGCCCGCTCTCCGGATCCATCAGTGCCACGTCGCCGCCTTCATCGATGCCATCGGCGACGGCGCTGTCCACGGAAAGCGTGATGGGGATCGGCCAAAAGACGCCATTGGCCATGCGCATGTCGTCGCATACGCCGCGCCAGTCCCGAAGTCCCATGAATCCGCCGAGCGGCGTGAACCCGCCGATGCCCATCATCACGACGTCGCCCGCTTCGCGCGAGCTCAGCGCTACGGCGGGCAGGGACGCGGCGCGGGCGCGCTCGGCGTCGCGTGCCGCCCCTTCGAGCAGCAGCGGCCGCAACGTGGCCGAGCCGTGCGGGTTGACGAGTGTCGACATGAGCATCCCTTTGGTTAATTGCCGGGGGCGGCCGCCGTGACCGTTGGCGGGTCCGTCTCGGGCGCCAGTTTTTGCGTTTGTCAGCGGACCTTATCCGGGCGGCGCCAGTAATCCAACCAGGTTCGGCAATGAAGCCACGAATTTCGCTTATCCGCACCGAGCGCATGCTCGCGAAACGGTTACATTTCCGGCATTCCCGCCCGGGACGCACGCCTACTCAGCTGGTACCATAATTATTGCGCCGAACGCTCCGCACGGCCGATCAGGTGCAACGCGTCCGGCCGGGGCAACGCGGCAACACCACGAGGGTCGACGAGAGGATGGCACCGGTGCGGCGAATCCTGCCAATTCTCATTCTGCTGATCGGCGCTGGCGGTCTCGCGGCGCTCGTCAACAGCAAACCCCAGCGCGAGGCACTCGAGGAGCAGGAGAAGGCCTGGATCATCGACGCGCTGACCGTGGCGCCCGCCACCATGACACCTCAGCTGAGCCTCTACGGACGGGTCCGCTCGCCGCGCACGGCCAATATGTCGGCGGCGGTAACTGCCGACGTGCACTCGGTCGAC
Source organism: Gammaproteobacteria bacterium (assembly GCA_041581935.1). Lineage (GTDB taxonomy): Bacteria > Pseudomonadota > Gammaproteobacteria > HK1 > HK1 > JAABYT01. The sequence continues at coordinate 3,375 of JBFICP010000020.1, forward strand.
GTGCTCGAGGGGCAGTACGTGGAAGCCGGACAAGCCATGGTATTGCTCGACAATCGCGAGGCCGAGCTGTTGCGCGCCCAGCGTGCCGCGGAGGTGGCCGATATCCACGCACAGATCGACAACGAGCGGCAACGCCACGAAAACGATCTGAAGGCACTCGAGCACGAGGAAATGCTGCTCGAGCTGAGCCGCCGCGAGGTCAAGCGGGCGCGCAAGCTCGCCAGAAGCAAGGTGGGGTCCGAATCCGAGATCGATCACATGCGCCAGGCGGAGGAGCGCCAGGCGATGGCGCTCGACCAGCGGCGCTTTTCCATCAGCGAGCATGCAAGCCGGCACGCGCAGCTCGAAGCACGTCTCGCGCGCGCGGAGAGTCTCCTCAATCGGGCCGAGCTCGATCTCGCGCGCACGAAAATCAGCGCGCCCTTCGCTGGCAGGATTTCGAGGGTGTCGGTGTCTCCCGGCGATCGCGTGCGCGTCGGCGACGAGATTGTCACCGTCTACAACACCTCCGAGATCGAGATCCGCGCGCAGATTCCCACGCGCCATGTGCCGCAGGTGCGCGATGCGCTCGCGGCAGGCCATACCCTGAAAGCGAAGGCGCTGGTCGATGGCAGGACGGTGCGCGCCAGACTGGACCGGTTCACCGCCGAGGTGGAGCGCGGCGGTGGCGGCGCGGACGCTTACTTCCGGATTATCGAAGGCGGCGAGGATCTGCCGCTGGGACGCACCGTGGAGCTCGTGGTGGATTTACCCGATGCCGAGAACAGTGTCGCCCTACCGTACGAGGCCGTGTACGGCACGAATCGAATTTATCGTCTCGAAGGCGAGCGCATGCGCAGCCTCGAGGTGGAACGCGTCGGCGAGAGCCGCAGCGTCGACGGCGATGCACGAGTGCTGGTGCGCGGCGCAGACCTGCAGCCGGGCGATCGCATTGTGATCACGCAGCTGCCCAATGCGATGGACGGCTTACGCGTCAAAGAGGCCGCGCAATAACGCGATCTCCGTAGCAGGCTCCGCCCGTCCATCAGGAATTCCCGCCGTAGCGATTGCGCAGAACGTTCTTCTGCACCTTGCCCATGGCGTTTCTCGGCAGCTCGTTGACGAAGATGACTTTTTTCGGAATCTTGTAGGCGGCAAGCAGCGGACGAAGCGCGGCAATGATGGCCTCTTCAACGAGGCTCTCGGTTGCCGGCACCACGATCGCCGTTACCCGCTCCCCGAAATCGATATCCGGCACACCGATGACTGCCGATTCGCTGACACCGTCCAGCTCGTCGATGCAAACCTCCACTTCCTTTGGATAGACGTTGTAGCCCCCGCTGATAATCAAGTCCTTGTCTCGCCCGACGATGCTGACGTAACCATCGTCGTCCAGCCTGCCCAGATCGCCCGAGCGGAAATAACCGTCGTCGGTGAAATCCTCGGCGGTCTTGTCCGGCATGCGCCAATAGCCCTGGAACACGTTCGGTCCCTTGAATTCGATCTGACCGATTTCTCCGGTTGGCACCGTCGCGCCGGTCTCATCCACCACCCGCAGGCTGACTCCCGGCAACGGCAATCCGACGGTTCCCGCCTTGCGTTCGCCATCGAGAGGGTTGGAAGTGCTCATGCCGCACTCCGTCATGCCGTAGCGTTCGAGGATCGTATGTCCCGTGCGCGCGAGAAACTCGCGATGCGTCTGCTCCAGCAGCGGCGCGGACCCCGACACGAACAGCCGCATGTGAGCACACTGCTCGCGACCGAAATCGGGATTCGCCAGCAGGCGTGTATAGAATGTTGGCACGCCCATGAAGACGCTCGCGCGCGGCAGCATCTCGATGACCACGTCGGCGTCGAAACGCGGCAGCAACAGCATGGGGGTGGCGTTGAGCAGCGAGCAATGGCAGGCGACGAACAGCCCATGGGTGTGAAACAGCGGCAGCGCGTGAAGGAGCACGTCGCTCGCGCAAAATCCCCACGCCTGGTGCAGAGTGACCGCGTTGGAGCCGAGATTACCGTGGCTGAGTGCTGCGCCCTTGGGCTTGCCGGTCGTTCCCGATGTATAAAGGATCGCTGCGATGTCGTTGGCAGCCGATGCTACTGTTTCGAAGTCGCTGCCGGCGTCCGGCGACTCCACCAGGCTGCCCTCGCCGCGAGCGCCGAGTGTCACCACGCGGTCGACACGACAGCTGCGGGCGAGATCATCGATGAGATCCACATCCTGCGGCCGGCAAACCACCACGCGCGGCTCGGCATCGTTAAAAAAATGCTCGAGCTCGCGGGCCGGATAGCCGGTGTTGAGCGGCAGATAGATGACCCCTGCACGCAGACAGCCGAGGTACAGGCACAGCGCCTCGGGCGATTTATCGACCTGCACCGCAACGCGATCACCGGGCTGCGCGCCGAGCGCTACGATGCGATTCGCGAAGCGCGCCGACTCACGCTCTATATCGGCGTAGGTGAGGCGTTTTCCATCGGCAGTCTCGATAGCGACCGTGTCATGCCGTTCGACGAAACGACGGCTCAACAAAGTGTACAGATTATCGTTATCGCGACCGGTCATCGACGTTAATGCATGTAGGAGCGCGCTTGCTTGCGAATGAGGCCCCGAAATAGGCGCGGCGCGAGCAAGCGCGCTCCTACAGGATCATGCCCCCTGTCTACGCCGCTTCCGAATCCGCTGCGGCTTCGACCTTGGCGGCGCAGAACTTGAACTCGGGGATCTTACCGAACGGATCCAGCGCCGGATTGGTGAGCACGTTGGCCGCGGCCTCGGCGTAGCAGAACGGGATGAACACCATGCCTTCGGGCACACCGCTGTCGGCCCGCGCCTTGAGCTCGATGGCACCGCGCCGCGTGCGGATGCGCACGCGATCGCCTGCGCTCACGCCGAGTCGAAGGAGATCCCCGGGCGAGAGACTCGCCACCGCCTCCGGTTCCAGCGCGTCGAGGTGAGTCGCGCGGCGGGTCATGGCACCGGTATGCCAATGCTCGAGCTGCCGGCCGGTAGAAAGCACCATCGGATACTCGCTGTCCGGCTGCTCGTCGGGCGGCACAATACTCGCCGGCACGAGCTTCGCGCGCCCGTCCGGGGTCGGAAAGCCGTCACCGAATACGATGTCGTTTCCGGGGCGATCCGGCGCGTCGCACGGATAGGTGACGGCGCTCTCGCGATCGAGTCGCTCCCAGGTAATGTTGTCGAGCGACGCCATGACGGTCTTCATCTCGGCGAACACGTCGCTGACATCGTTATAGCGCCAATCGAGCCCGATTCGATTTGCGAGCTCCTGGATAATCCACCAATCCTGGCGCGCGTCGCCGGGCAGCGCCAGCGCTTTTCTGCCCATCTGCACCTGGCGGTTGGTATTGGTGACGGTGCCGTCTTTCTCGGGCCATGCCGAGGCCGGCAGAACCACATCGGCATGAAAGGCCGTCTCGGTGAGAAAAATGTCCTGCACCACCAGATGCTCGAGCTTTGCGAGCGCTTCGCGGGCGTGGTCCACATCCGGATCGGACATGGCAGGATTCTCGCCCATGACGTACATGCCCTTGATCACGTTCGCGTGCACCGCATCCATGATCTCGACCACAGTAAGGCCGCGCTCCGCATCGAGGCTCGTGCCCCAGGCGTCCTCGAAACGCTTGCGGATCGCCTCTACGTCCACGGCCTGATAATCGGGATAGACCATGGGAATGAGGCCTGCGTCCGATGCACCCTGGACGTTGTTCTGCCCCCGCAGGGGATGGAGCCCCGTGCCCGGACGCCCCACCTGCCCGGTGATCATCGACAGCGCGATGAGGCAGCGCGCGTTGTCGGTGCCGTGCACGCTCTGCGAGATCCCCATGCCCCAGAAAATGATCGCGCGCTCGGCCGTGGCATAGGTACGCGCAACCGTGCGAATGGTCTCGGCGTCGATGCCACACACATCCTGCATCGCCTCAGGAGTGAAATCCTTGATGTGGTGCTTGAGGTTCTCGAAGCCTTCGGTATTCGCTTCCACGTACTGCCGGTCGTAGAGCGACTCCTCGATGATGACGTTCAGCATGGCATTGAGCAGCGCCACATCGGTGCCCGGCTTGAACTGCAGCATGTGGGTGGCATGGCGCTTGAGCTGTTGACCGCGGGGATCCATGACGATGAGCGTCTTGGTCTTGGCGGCCTGCTTGAAAAAAGTCGCGGCCACCGGATGGTTCTCCGTCGCGTTGCTGCCTGTGATGATGATGACGTCGGAGTCCTCGCAGGCGGTGAACGGCGCCGTCACCGCGCCCGAGCCGATCCCTTCGAGCAGCGCGACCACCGACGACGCGTGACACAGCCGCGTGCAGTGATCGACATTGTTGGTGCCGAATCCGGTGCGCACGAGCTTCTGCACGAGATAGGCTTCCTCGTTGGAGCCCTTCGCGGAGCCGAAGCCGGCGAGTCCTTTCGAACCGTCACGCTCGCGTATGCGTTTGAGGCCCGCGGCGGCGACATCAAGCGCCTCCTCCCAGCTCGCCTCGCGGAAGTGCGTCAGCGGATTGGCCGGATCCACCTCGCAGTCGGCGCTCTTGGGCGCATCGTCGCGGCGAATCAGCGGTTTTGCGAGCCTGTGAGGATGGGATACGTAGTCGAAGCCGAAGCGTCCCTTTACGCACAGGCGCTTGTGGTTTGCAGGTCCGTCGCGGCCCTGCACGGCGATGATCCGGTTTTCGTTGATCTGGTAAGTGATCTGGCAACCGACGCCGCAGTACGGGCACACGCTCGCCACCTCGTCGAGCTCGATGCCGAGCCCGATGCCCTGCTCGTCCACCAGGCTCGCCTCCATGAGCGCGCCGGTCGGACACGCCTGCACACACTCGCCGCAGGCGACACAGGTGCTCTCACCCATCGGATCGTCGAAATCGAATACGATTTTCGCGCCGTGACCGCGATAGGCCATGCCGATGACATCGTTCACCTGCACCTCGCGGCACGCGCGCACGCACAGCGTGCAGTGAATGCACGCATCCAGGTTGACGCGCATGGCGGTATGGCTGGAATCCGGCGAGGGCTGCGCTGCGCGCCGCGGCAACCGGCTCTCGGTGATCGACATCCGCTCGGCCCACTGCCAAAGATGCGAGCCCGCATCATGGGCGCGCTCACGTACGGGCTGATCCGCGATCAAAAGCTCCATGACCATGGCGCGCGCGTGCTCAGCGCGCTCGCCGCGCGTCGTGACCTTCATGCCCGGTGTCGGCTTTCGAATACAGCTCGCCGCGAGCACCCGCTCGCCTTCGATCTCCACCATGCAGGCGCGGCAGTTACCGTCAGCGCGATAGCCCGGTTCATCCGCATAGCACAGATGCGGAATGTCCGTCGCGTGACGCTTCGCCGCCTGCCAGATGGTCTCGCCTTCAAAGGCGTCCACCTCGACGCCATCGAGTTGAAATGTAATGCCCGGTCGCGCTCGCTCGCTCATGAATGCTCCTCGGGAAAATGCTCCAGAACCGACTTCAACGGATTGGCCGCCGCCTGCCCGAGGCCGCAGATGGACGCATCCGCCATCACCCGTCCGACTTCGCGCAGCAGCGGCGGGTCCCAGCGCGAACGGGACATGAGGCTCACGGCCTTCTCGGTGCCGACCCGGCACGGCGTGCACTGCCCGCAGCTTTCGTCTTCGAAGAATCGCATCAGGTTGAGCGCCACGTCCTTCATATTGTCCTTGTCGCTCAAAATCACCACCGCATGGGACCCGACGAAGCAGCCGTGCTTCTCGAGAGCGCCGAACTCGAGCGGCAGGTCCGCCATGCTGGCCGGCAGGATACCGCCCGAGGCGCCGCCCGGGAGATAGCCCTTGAAGGTGTGTCCCTCCAGCATGCCTCCGCAGAACTCGTCGATGAGCTCCCGGGCGGTGATGCCCGCGGGGGCGAGCTTGACGCCGGGCTCACGCACGCGCCCCGACACCGAGTAGCTGCGCAATCCCTTGCCACCGTTACGGCCGTGGCCCGCGAACCACTCCGCACCCTTTTCCACGATATCGCGCACCCAGTACAGAGTCTCCACGTTCTGCACCAGCGTCGGTCGTCCGAACAGACCCACTTCCGCCACGTAAGGAGGTCGGTGGCGCGGCAATCCACGCTTGCCCTCAATCGATTCGATCATCGAGGACTCCTCGCCACAGATGTAGGCGCCGGCGCCGCGGCGAAGATGTACGACCGTGTGCGCCGAAAGGCCGGCCTCATCGATGCGCGCGAGCTCCTTTAAGAGAATCTCGCGCACCGCTGGATATTCGTCGCGCAGGTAGATGTAGACCGCTTGCGCCTCGACCGCCCAGGCGCCGATCAGCATGCCCTCGAGGAACCGGTGCGGGCTGCGCTCGAGATAGTAACGATCCTTGAACGTCCCCGGCTCGCCCTCGTCGGCGTTCACTGCCATCAGACGCGGGCCTTCGAAGCCGCGCACGATCTGCCATTTGCGTCCGGTGGGAAATCCGGCACCGCCGAGACCACGAAGCCCGGCCTTGTCGAGCGCCTCGACGATTGCATCGAGGGCGGCCGTGCCGTCGAGGCATTCGCGCAGCAGCCGATAACCGCCGTCCGCGACGTAAGCCGCATGGTCCTCGTAGCCGGGGATCTCGGGGTGCAGGTGGCCGGCATCAGCCGCCGCCATCACCGATTCGACGCTGGCGTGATCCACGTGATGGTGTCCCACCTCGGCGACCGGCGCCGTGTCGCAACGCCCCATGCAGGGCGCACGCACCACGCGAACGCGTTTCGTATCGGCCGCGCCGGAAAGGGCTCCGAGCAATGCCTGCGCGCCTGCCAGCTCGCAGCTCAGACTGTCGCATACGCGGATGGTAATGGGCGGCAGGGTCTCGCCGTCGGTCACCACATCGAAGTGCGCATAAAAAGTCGCAACCTCGTAGACCTCGGCCATCGCCAGGCGCATCTCCTCGGCGAGCGCCGCCAGACGCGCCGCCGAGATCGACCCGTACCGATCCTGGATGAGATGCAGATACTCGATGAGCAGATCGCGTTGCCGTGGACGATCGGCGAGCAGCGCTCGGATCTCGTCGCGGGCTATCGGATCGACCTGACGGCCTTTGGGTACCGGTCGCGAGCGTCCGCGTTTACCGCCCGGATGTCGGCGTCGTTTGACCGTTTGCTTGTTTTCGGACATGGCCTCGTGACGTCGGTCTGTTATCGTGCGCCGCGCATCCCGGCGGCGCCTCTCGAGTGTAGTCGCTACGCGGACAGAACTTTCGCCATGGTAGAAGCAATCGCCGCCGGCGACGACGGTATGTGCACACCGGCGCGTCGCAGGGCTTCCAGCTTCTCCTCGGCGGCGCCGGTGCCGCCCGCGATGATGGCACCCGCGTGGCCCATGCGTCGACCCGTCGGCGCCGTGACGCCGGCGATGAACCCGACGATCGGCTTGCGGCCGCGCTCGCCGGCAAGAAACTCGGCGGCCTGCTCCTCCTCGGTTCCACCGATCTCGCCGATCAGAATGATGCCTTCGGTTTCCGGGTCGGCAAGGAACAGCTCGAGGCATTCGATATAGCCCATGCCGTGCACCGGATCGCCGCCGATGCCGACCACCGTCGTCTGTCCGAGTCCGGCGGCGGTCGTCTGCGCGGCCACCTCGTAGGTGAGAGTGCCCGAGCGCGAAACGATGCCAATGCGTCCGCGCCGGTGGATGAGGCCGGGCATGATGCCGATCTTGCACTCGTCGGGGGTGATGATCCCCGGCGTGTTGGGACCTATGAGGCGCGTCCCGGTGCCTTCGAGCGCGCGGTGCACCCGCACCATGTCGAGCACCGGGATGCCCTCGGTAATGCACACGATGAGCGGTACCTCTGCGGTAATCGCTTCCAGAATGGCGTCGGCCGCACGCGCCGGCGGCACATAAACGACGCTCACGTCGGCACCGGTGGCCTCGACGGCCTGATCAACGCGATCGAACACGGGCAGATAGAGATGCTTGCTGCCGCCCTTGCCAGGTGTGACGCCGGCCACCAGGCGCGTGCCGTAGGCGATGGCGCGCTCGCAGTGAAAGGTGCCCTGGGCGCCGGTAATACCCTGGCAGATGACCTTGGTTTCGGCTCCGACGAGTATGGCCATTTGACAACCGCCGCGCGCGCTCAGGCGGCCGCCGCGACCACCTTCTCGGCGGCTTCCTGCAAGGTGTCGGCCGGCGTGAACGGAATACCCATGTCGCGTAGCGTCTTCTTTCCGAGATCGCGGTTGGTCCCCTCGAAACGGACCACCAGTGGCACTCTGCGCCCGAGCGCCTTGTATGCGCTGGCCATACCTTCGGCCACTGCGTCGCAGCGGGTGATGCCGCCGCCGATGACGTTGACCAGCACCACTTTGACGTCGGAGTCGGAAAGCACCATCCGGAATGCGGCCGCAATCTCCTCGCGGCTCGCCACCGGCGGCACGTCGAGGAAGTTGGCGGGCTCGCCGCCACAAAGCTTGACGATGTCCATGGTGGCCATCGCGAGCGCCGCGCCATTGACCATGCAGCCGATGTTTCCGGGAAGCTTCAGATAGTTGAACCCGTGACGCGCGCGCTCGAGCTTGCCCGGGTCCTCGGCGTCGCGCAGATCTTCGATCTCCTTGTGACGAAAGAGCGCGTTGTCGTCGATGCTCATCTTCGCATCCAGCGCGAGCACGCCGCCGTCCCGGGTCACCACCATGGGATTGATCTCGACGAGCGACGCATCGTAGTCGACGAAGGCGGAATACATGCCGAGCATGATGCCTTCCGCCGATTGCGCCTGAGCGCCCTCGAGGCCGATGGCTTCGGCCTCGGCGCGCGCGCGGGCGCTCGTCAGTCCCTCGTCCGGATCGACGGCCAGCCTGCGAATTTGCGTGGGATCCTCACGGGCAACGTCCTCGATGTCGGTGCCGCCCTGGGTCGACGACATGAGCATGACCCGCGAGGACACGCGGTCAACGGCCATGCCGAGATACAGCTCTCGGGTGACGTCGCAGGCTTCTTCCACGTAGACCCGGGTGACGCGCTCGCCGCCGGCACCGGTCTGGGGCGTGGACAGGGTCGCTCCGAGCATCGCGGACGCGGTTTCGCGTACGTCCGGAATCGAACGCACCAGCCTCACGCCACCCGCACGGCCGCGATCGCCGGCGAGAATCTGCGCCTTGACCGCCCAGCCGGTGCCGCCGATGTCGCCGGCCACTTTCTCCGCTTCCTCGGCGGTAAAGGCAACCCCGCCGCGCGGCAGGGGCACCCCGTATCGGGCCAGCAGCTGCTTGGCCTGGTACTCGTGAATATTCATGCCATCCCGCCCGCCAGCCTCCGGCCCCCCGGAATTTGGTATACCGTATACCAGCTCATCGGAGCACACAAGGCAGGGGCGCCGGCGCCCGGTTGCCAATCCCATCGGGTGCCACCGCGGGGCAATGATTGTCGCTCGCCAGCGCAATTGGTATTCTGTATACCAAATACCGGGAGGCGTCCCGGCGTCGATCGAACCGCTGGCGAGGTGGATGTCTTGGCAACCGTTTCACTGTCCCTGAGTCCCGTGGACGGCGGTCTTGTGCTGAAGGATCGCATCTATCAGGAGCTCAAACGAGCGATTATCGCGGTCGACGTCTATGCCGATGACAAAGAGCATCGGCTCGACGAACGCCAGCTCTCCGAGGACCTGGGGGTCAGCCGCACGCCGATTCGCGAGGCACTTTGCCGGCTCGAGATCGACGGCTTCGTGCGCACCATTCCGCGCCGCGGCGCGTTCGTCGCCCGCAAGAGCAAGAAGGAAATTCTGGAAATGATCACGGTGTGGGCGGCGCTCGAGAGCATGGCCGCGCGCCTCATCACCGAGCACGCGAGCGACGAGGAGATCGCGACGCTGCGCAACATGTTCGCGACCTTCGACGAAGCAAAGGTCGCGGCGAACATCGACGAGTACTCCGAGACCAACATCGAATTCCACCAGGCGCTGTTGAACCTCAGTCACTGCGATCTGCTGAAAAAAATGACCGAGAACCTGTTCCTGCACATGCGCTCGATACGCCGGCGCACGATCTCGGAGGATAACCGGGCGAATCGCTCGATCATCGACCACATGCACATCATCGAAGCACTGGAAGCGCGAGATGCGGATCTCGCCGAGAAGCTCGTCCGCCAACACACACTCGATCTGGCGGCTCACGTGGAAAAGAACGTCGACTGGCTCGACTAGCGCGTAGCCAATCGCAGCAGCCGGTGACGGCCTCACGACAGGAGAACCACACATGTCCACCGTAGCCAAAGAAGCGAAACGCAGATCCGACACCGCGACCGACACCCTTGCCGAGAAGAGCCGATCGGCGGACGTCGTCTCCGGCGGACATCTCGTCGCCAAGGCCCTCAAGAACGAAGGCGTCGACACCATCTTTACCCTGTGTGGCGGCCACATCATCGATATCTACGATGGCTGCGTCGACGAGGGCATAAGGGTCATCGACGTGCGCCACGAGCAGGTTGCCGCCCACGCGGCCGACGGCTACGCGCGCCAGACTGGCGGTCTCGGTTGTGTCGTGACGACAGCGGGTCCGGGCTGCACCAATGCGATCACGGGCATCGCGACCGCGTTTCGCTCGGAGAGCCCGGTGCTGCACATCGGCGGCCAGGGTGCGCTCACCCAGCACAAGATGGGTTCGTTGCAGGATCTCCCCCATGTGGACATTCTTGCGCCGATTACGAAGTTCTCGGCGAGCGTGAGCTCCACCGAGAGGGCCGCCGACATGGTCTCCATGGCGGCGAGAGAGTGCTTCGCGGGCGCTCCCGGCCCCAGCTATCTCGAAATTCCGCGCGACGTCCTGGATCGCGAGGTGCCGCTCGAGAAGGCGGTGATCCCCGAGCCCGGTCGATACCGTGCATCGACCCGCTCGCTTGGCGACCCGGCCGATATCGAAAAGCTTGCCGATCTGCTCGTCGACTCGGAAAGACCCGCGATCCTGCTCGGCAGCCAAGTATGGACCGTCCGCGGTCACGCCGAAGCCGTGGATCTGGTGCGCAAGCTGAACATCCCGGCCTACTTCAACGGCTCCGGCAGGGGGTTGCTGCCGCCGGGCGATCCCCATCACTTCCACCGAACGCGCCGGGATGCGTTCAACAAGGCCGACGTCATTGTCATCGTCGGCACGCCGTTCGATTTCCGCATGGGTTACGGAAAACGGCTGCGCCAGGACGCGAAAGTGGTTCAGATCGACCTCGACTATCGCACCGTTGGCAAGAATCGTGACGTCTCGCTGGGTCTCGTTGGCGATCCGGGCGTCATTCTGAAGGCCGTCGGCGATGCCGCCACCGGTCGGAGCGACAATCGGGCCAAATCGCGCGAGGGATGGCTCGAGGAGCTGCGTGCGCTCGAGGCGGAGAAGACCGAGAAGCTGATGCCACTGTTCCGATCGGACAACAATCCGATTCATCCCTACCGAGTCGCGTGGGAGCTCAACGAGTTTCTTACCGAGGATACCGTTTACATCGGTGACGGCGGCGACGTCGTCACCATCAGCGCTCAGGCCGTGCAGCCGCGTACCCCCGGGCATTGGATGGACCCGGGCGCACTCGGGTCGCTCGGCGTGGGCACCGGTTTCGCCATGGCCGCCAAGCTCGCGCATCCCGCGAACGAGGTGCTGTGTTATTACGGTGACGGCGCTTTCAGCATGACGGCGTTCGACATGGAGACCGCCAACCGTTTTGGCGCACCCTACATTGCGGTGATTGGCAATAACTCCGCCATGAACCAAATCCGTTATGGTCAGATCGCCAAGTACGGAAAAGAGCGCGGGGATGTGGGCAATCTTCTCGGCGATGTGCCCTTCTCGCAGTTCGCGCAGATGCTCGGCGGCTACGGTGAAGAGGTGCGCGAGCCGGGCGAGATTGCGCCGGCGCTCAAGCGCGCCCGCGAGGCGGTGAAAAGCACCGGTAAATCCGCGGTCGTCAATATCTGGGTGGACCCGAACGAGTATGCGCCGGGAACCAAGAACCAGACCATGTACAAATAGCACTGCAGCGGGACGACTGAATAGCTGTGCGCAGTTGTGGAGCACTTTGTCGTAGGGCAAAGTCCCCTCCCGTCGCCCTCGAGGGGGAGGGACAGGGAGGGCCCAGGGAGTGGATGATAGACAAGGAGCGCCTATCGAAGGCACGCTTGTTCTACATTTCCGCACAACCATTTAGAACGGGATGCCGATGCGTCCCGTTCTTTTCGTAGCGCGCGACAAGACGATTCACGAGAGGTCAGGAAATGGCAAAAGCGCTCGAAGGGGTCCGAATTCTCGATATGACCCATGTTCAGTCAGGGCCGACATGCACCCAGCTGCTGGCATGGTTCGGTGCCGATGTAATCAAAGTTGAGCGACCGGGTGTCGGAGACGCGACCCGCGGTCAGCTTCGCGACATCCCCGACGTGGACAGCCTGTACTTCACGATGCTCAACCACAACAAGCGCAGCATCACGCTCAATACCAAGGACGAAACGGGCAAGCAGATTTTCACCCGGCTCATCGAAGAATGCGACGTGATGGTGGAGAACTTCGCCCCGGGAGCCTTGGATCGCATGGGGTTCACCTGGGAGCGTATTCAGGAGATCAACCCGCGCATGATTTATGCGTCGGTGAAGGGATTCGGCCCCGGGCCTTACCAGGAATGCAAGGTCTACGAGAACGTCGCTCAGTGCACCGGCGGCTCGGCGAGCACTACCGGATTCGATGACGGACCGCCATTGGTGACCGGCGCGCAGATCGGCGATTCCGGCACCGGACTGAATCTTGCGCTGGGCATCGTGACTGCGCTTTTTCATCGCGAGAAGTCCGGTCGGGGACAGCGGGTGACGTGCGCCATGCAGGACGGCGTGCTGAATCTGTGCCGCGTGAAGCTTCGCGATCAGCAACGTCTCGCCCACGGCCCGCTCAAAGAATACCCTCAGTATCCGAATGGCGAGTTCGGAGACGAGACGCCTCGCGCCGGAAACGCATCGGGCGGTGGCCAGCCGGGTTGGGCGGTACGATGCGCGCCGGGAGGTCCGAACGACTATGTCTACGTCATCATCCAACCGCCGGGCTGGGCGGTGCTCATGAAGATCATCGGCCATGAGGAGCTCATCGAGGACCCGGAGTGGGCAACGCCCGAGGCGCGTCTGCCGAAGCTCGACCAGTGTTTCGCGATGATCGAGGAATGGACCAAGACCAAGACAAAGTTCGAGGTCATGGAAACTCTGAATCCGTTGAACGTGCCCTGCGGGCCTATCCTTTCGATGAAGGAGCTCGCCGAGGAGCCGTCGCTGCGTGACACGGGCACCGTGGTCGAGGTGGATCACCCGGTCCGAGGCGCGTATCTGACCGTCGGCAACCCGATCAAACTGTCGGACTCGCCGACCGAAGTCACGCGCTCGCCATTACTCGGAGAACATACCGACGACATTTTGAAGTCGGTTGTCGGCTGGAGCGACGAGCAGGTCGCCGCCGCGCGCGCCTCCGGCGCCGTTTGAGGCGCGAACGCCGTCATGCCGATCAAAACGATTTTGTTGCCGGTGGGTGAGAAGGATCGCGACGACGCGTTGCTGGATGTGGCGCTCGCCGTCACCAAACGCTTCAACGCCCACCTGGATGTTCTGCACGTCGAGCCCGATTCAGACTCGCTGCTCCCCTACGCCACCATCGGTCTGTCGAAAAGCATGCGCGAGTCGGTGCGCGCGGCTGCTGCCGAGCAGCACTCGGAGGCAACCAAAGCACTTCAGCAAATCGTCGACAAGGCGTGCGTGCGCAACGGTGTCAGCATGGCGAAGCGCGGTGAGTACCCCGAGAGGATCAGCGCCGACTGGCTGGTCGAGACGGGAAGCCAGGCAGAGGTGGTCACTCAGCTCGGACGTCTCGCGGACCTGATCATCTTGCCGCGTCCGCAACGCGTCTCGCCGCCGCCGCGCACTGTCGACGCAGCGCTGCGCGAGACGGGCCGGCCGGTGCTGATGCTGCCGCCGGGTCCCGTCGACAGCATCGGGGATCGCGTCGCCATTGGATGGAACGGAAGCAAGGAGGCGGCCCAGGCGGTCGCCGCGGCCCGGCCGGTGCTGCGCGACGCGGGCGCGGTCACGGTGCTGACCACGGAGAAACGACAAAAACGCCGCCCTAATGGAAACGATTTGCAGATCTACCTGTCATGCCACGGCATAAGCGCGACCGTGAGCATTATGGATACCCGCACCCGCACGGTGCCCGAGGCGCTGCTCGCCGATGCGCGCGGGCTCGATGCCGATCTACTGGTGCTCGGCGGGTACAGCCGTCATCGGTTGCGCGAGGTGATTATGGGAGGTGTCACGCGCCATCTGCTCGTGGAATCGGACATCCCGATCATGATGGTGCACTGACGAGTGCCGCGGGTCGGGCATCTCGGCGCCCGACCCGATCCGCCGGTTCCGGGCGAATTGCCTATACGACGGCCTGGATGCCGAAATCGGCGAAACGCTGTTTCTCGAAATTCTCGCGGAACATGTCGCGGAGCCTGTCCGCAGCCTCGTCGTAGGCGTTCTTGTCCTTCCACACTGCGCGAGGATTGAGAATCGCGGAATCCACTCGAGGGCAAGCGCGCGGCATGCGCAGGTTGAATACCGGATGGGTGTCGTATTCGACACCCTCTGCGTGCAGATCACCGTTCAGTGCCGCATCGAGCAGAGCGCGCGTGTTCTTTATGGATATTCTGTCCGCGGAACCCGCCGGGCCACCCGACCATCCGGTGTTGAGCAATACGCAACGCGCCTTGTGCCGATCCATCTTCTCGCGCAAAAGATTCGCGTACACCGACGGCTTGTGCGCCATGAACGGGCCGCCGAAGCACGCACTGAACGCGGCCTGAGGCTCTTTCACCCCCACTTCTGTTCCTGCCAGCTTCGCGGTGAAGCCCTGCACGAAATGATACATGACCTCCTTTCCCTCGAGCACCGAGAGCGGCGGAAGCACGCCGAAGGCATCCGCCGTGAGCAACACGATGGTCTCCGGGTGATCACCGCGCGCGCCGTCGGCCACATTCGGGTTGCAGGTCAGGGGATAGGAGAATCGAGTGTTCTCGGTAATCGAATCATCGGTGAGATCCAGCTCCTGCGGATCGGTTTCCTCGATCGGTTTACCAGGAAGCGGCGGCACGTTCTCGATGATAGTGCCCTTCATCGAGAGCGCGGCGGCGATGATCGGTTCGGCTTCCTTGTCGAGATCGATGAGCTTTGCATAACAGCCATCCTCGAAATTCGACACGCCGCTTTCGGTCCAGCCCGCTTCGTCGTCGCCGATGAGGCGGCGATTCGGATCCGCGGACAACGTCGTCTTCCCGGTACCGGAAAGGCCGAAAAGTATGGCGGTATCGTTTCGACCACCGATATTTCCCGAGCAGTGCATCGAGAGATGCCCGAGATTCGGAAGCAGAAAGTTCATCACCGTGAAGATCGTTTTCTTCACCAGCCCACAGTAGTCGGCACGCCCGAGCACGAGACACAGCTTATTTCGAAAATCCATGATCGCCGCGCGATCCGAATTGCTGCCGTCGCGCTCCGGGTCGCAACGGAACGACTGTATATTGAGCATCGTCCAACGCTTTTCTTCTTCGTTCTCGACGCCATCGACTTTTTTCGGAAACATGTTATGGGCGAACATCGCATGCGTCGCGTATTCGCCGACGAATCGGTAAGGAACCGAGTAAGTCGGATCGGCACCCGCGTATACATCCTGCACGTAGAGATGTCCGCCACGCTCGTTGACGTGCTGCACGACACGTTTGAGCAACCCTTCGTACTTGTCCGGGTCGAAGGGCTGCATGTTGTCTTTCCACCAGACTTCGGATTCGATCTCGGGCCACGCCACGGCAAAGGTGTCATTCACGGGCCGGCCGGTGCAGGTGGGGTCGGTGTAGAAGACCAGTGGCCCCTCGACGCCGAGCTTGGTGGGATAGGCCTTCTGCTCGGTATCCGGGCCGCCGACGCGCAGCCGGCCGCGGTCGTTCTTGATGGCCTCGTGGAAAAGCTGCTCCTTGGGCAGGTTGTACTTATAGGTAACGGAGCTGAGCCCGAGCTTGTGCTCGAGGGCATCGCGAAAGTTCATGACAATCCCCCGCTCCCAGAGTCGGATTGCACTTCTGGGGTGATTTTCCGCCCGGTTCCTCGGCGGCCGGGGCCTGATGACCCTGAGAATACCGAGCCGGCGAACCATGGGCAACCGCAGTGCGTGGCGTTACGGGTTCATGGGCAGTTCCGCCCGCACCTGCTCGAGATAGGCGAGATCGATGTCGCCGAACACGAGGCCCGGCCCGGGCGGTGCTACCGCCACGACCCTACCCCACGGGTCCACCAGCATGGAGTGGCCATAGGACGTGTACCTGGGATTGTGCTTGCCGAACTGAGCCGGGGCGACGACGAAGAACTGACCTTCGACGGCACGGGCGCGGATCAGCACCTCCCAGTGCGCGGCGCCGGTGGGCGCGGTGAAATTGGACGGTATGAAAACGATTTGTGCCCCGCGCCGGCGCAGATCCAGGTATAGATCCGAGAAGCGAAGGTCGAAGCAGATTGTCAGCCCGAGCCTGCCGATGGGCGTATCGACCACCGGCGGCGGATCGGTCCCGGGTGCAATGCTGTCGCTCTCCCTGATTTTCACGCTCGGTAATGCGACGTCGAACAGCTTGAGCTTGCGGTATGTCGCGAGCACATCGCCGTCGGCGCCGATAAGCACCGACGTGTTGTACACCCGGTCCGGATCGCCGGGAATTCGCTCATGAACGCTGCCCAGCAGTATCATCATCTCGTGCTTTGCGGCAGCGTCGCGGAATCGCGATACGATTGCGCCCTCGATCGGCTCGGCGATTTCGAGCTTACCCTTGCGGCCACCCAGATAAAGAAAGATTTCGGGAAACGCGAGCAGGTCCGCTCCGTCGCCGGCGGCTTCAATCACCATACGCTCGGCGACCTCGAGATTCGCGTCGAAGTCGTCGGTGGTCGTGGTTTGTGCCAGTGCGATCTTTGTCATTGCTGAACGTCCCTTCACGCTCGTAGCATAATGCCGGGCGGAGCGTTGCGAAAGCCGGAACATGTCGCTGATAGGCAGAATCGACCTGCGCGTTCAGAAGCACGAGATCGACGATCTCGGTCATGTCAACAACGCGCGTTTTCTGGAGTATTTCGAACGCGGTCGAATGGACTGGTACAATCGGTGCGATCCCGCATTGAACAGTTCTTCCGACCTGCGACTGGGAACGGTGGTCGTGAATATCGACATCAACTACCGGCGGGAGTGTTTCTCCGGCGAGCAACTGTCGGTCGTGACCAGAGCCCACACGATGGGCCGTACGAGCTACGTGTTGCAACAGGAGATTTACGCGAGCGACGGCGAGCGCGTCTGCGACGCCCAGGTAACGAGCGTCGTCATGAACATGGGCACGCGCGAAGTCGCCCCTCTACCGATCTCGCTCGCGAAACAGTTTGCTCGAAACAGCAACGGGGACATGTCATGAGAATCATGGTCAACGGCCAGCAGGCATTCGGCAAGACGGTGCTGGAAGCGCTGCTTGAACGCGGTGAAGAGGTGGTGGGGGTATATTGTGGACCCGACAAGGGTGAGCGCGTCGACCCGGTCAAGGAAGCGGCGCTGGCGAACGACCTGCCCGTTTTTCAACCGACGTCTTTCAAAAAGCCCGAGGTATGGGAACAGATGGCATCGCTCGAGCCCGACCTGTGTGTCATGGCCTATGTGACCCTGTTCGTGCCCGAGGAGGCGCTCAACATCCCGAAGCTCGGCAGCATCCAGTACCACCCGTCTCTGCTGCCGCTGCATCGCGGACCGAGCTCCATCAATTGGCCGATCATCTGGGGCAGTGAGAAAACGGGTTTGAGCATTTTCTGGCCGGACAACGGACTCGACACCGGACCCATCCTGATGCAGAAGGAAGTCGCAATCCGGGACGACGACACTCTGGGAAGCCTTTACTTCAACCATCTGTTTCCCATGGGCGTCGAAGCGATGCTGGAAAGTGTCGACCTGGTGCGCGACGGCAAGGCGCCGAAGATCCCCCAGGATGAGTCGAAGGCCACTTACGAGGGCTGGTGCCGGGACGAGGACGTGGAGATCGACTGGAGCAAGTCGACCCAGGAGGTCTGGAATTTGATCCGCGGTTCCAATCCGCAGCCCGGCGCATGGACCCGGTACGCGGCCAAATCGCTGAAGCTGTTCGATTGTGCCAAGCAGCCGGCGGCAGACGGCGCCGAGCCC
>JBFICP010000021.1:0-21347 GCA_041581935.1 Gammaproteobacteria bacterium
GCGGGTTTGATATCCCTGTGAATGAAGCCCTCGTTGTGAAAGCGGGCGAGCGATCGCAGCAACGGCAGCAGCACGTCGAGGACATCGGCCTCGGACAGGCGGCGCCCCTCGCGAATGATGGATTTCAGCGACTCGCCGCTCTCGTACTCCATCACCATGTAGCTGGTGTTGTGCAGCTCGAAAAAATCGAGCACCGATACGATGAATGGATTGCTGAAACGGGCGAGAATCTGGCCCTCTTTCAGAAACCGCTCGCGGCCCCAGACGAAGGCCTTGGACTCCAGCTCGGAGGTCGCGTGAATATTGCCATCGTCATCCCGACTCGCGAGCTGCTCGGGAAAGTACTCTTTGATGGCAACCGCGCGATTCAGATTGGTATCGGTCGCGAGGTAGGTGATCCCGAATCCGCCGGCGCCGAGAATGCTTTCGATCTTGTACGAAAGTAGCTGGTGACCATTGGGAAGTGACTTCCGGCTTCTTAACGAGCTCTCCTGGTGCATCGATCGTTCGCCCCTAAGCAATCGTTATTTTGACGTGCCGTGACGTTTTATTGGCGTGCCGGACGGGTGAGGAAGGGCACACGGAGGCACATGGCTGACCTAGCGAAATCAGCCTCTCATCAACACTTTAGCCGAATTCACCCGCGAGGCAATCGTCAAACCGCCGGCGGGGCGGGAAATTTTGTAACCGCTGTGCAATCGACGTCTTTCGACGCCTGCGCAGGGATGTCATTAAGTTGTTGGAGCGAGCTCAATCGCTCCCGCAGCGGGAAGGTCTTAGCGATTTCTCAGCTTCGGATCGAGCAGATCCCTCAGCGCGTCGCCGAACAGGTTGAAGCCGAAGACCGCCAGGGAGATGGCGATGCCCGGGAAGATGGGCACCCAGGGCGCGCTCTCGGCGTACTCCTCGGCGCCGCCCTGGAGCATCAGACCCCAGGCCGGGGTCGGCTCCTGGACACCGAGTCCCAGGTAGGAGAGCGAGGCTTCGAGCAGAATGGCCTGCCCGACGAAAGTCGACAGCATGATCAGGTACGGTGCCATCACATTAGGCACCATGTGGCGCAGGATAATTCGCGCATCCGAGAATCCGCAGGCGCGTGCCGCGTCCACGTAGGGAATCTCGCGTATCGAGAGCGCACTCGAGCGCACGACGCGGGCGCATTGAGGAATGAAGGGTATGGTGATCGCGATGATGACGTTCTGAGTTCCGGTTCCCAGCGTGGCAACGACCGCCAACGCCAGAATGATGAGCGGGAACGCCATGAACACGTCCATGATGCGCTGCAGAATGAGATCGAACTTTCCACCGAAGTAAGCGCTTGCGACGCCCAGCACGAGCCCACCGGTAGCGCCGATGATGGCGCAGGTAAAGCCCACAAAGAGCGCCGTCCTCGCGCCGTAGATGAGGCGGGTGAGTATGTCCCGGCCGAACTGATCGGTGCCGAACCAGAAATTCGCGTTGGGAGCCTCGAGCATGTTCTCGAAGGAGTTGGCCTCCGGATCGTAGGGCGAGATGTACTCGGCGAAGACCGCCATCAGCACCATGGCAATCACGACGCCGGCTCCGGCCGCGCCCAGTGGTTGTCGTCGGCACAGGCTCCAGAGCCTGACCCACCACGGCTTTGGCGCCTCTATCAGATCATCGGTATCGACGTAAATTTCCGGAGTTGCCACGGTCGTCACCCGTTAGCTGTATCGGATGCGTGGATCGAGCCACGCATAGAAAATATCGACCACCAGGTTCGTGAACACGAACACCAGCACCACCAGCATGACCAGCTGCTGCGTGAGGGCGAAATCCTGGTTGCCCACCGACTCGACGAACAGCTTGCCGAGCCCGTTGAGATTGAAAACCTGCTCGGTAACCACCAGGCCGCCGATCAGGAAAGCGAATTCGATAGCGATAATGGTCACCACCGGTAAAAGCGCGTTCTTGAGCGCGTGGTGGTTGATGATGACCTTCTCCATCAGCCCCTTGGCGCGTGCCGTGCGCACGTAATCCTCACGCAGCACCTCGAGCATCGCAGAGCGGGTCATGCGCGTCGCAACCGCCGAGTAGCGGTAACCGGTGGCTACGGCCGGCCAGATGAGCTGCGAGAGATTAGCGCCGAGATCGTCGAATGGCGATACGTACTCGATGGGCGGCATCCACGGTTCGCCGAACCATTGCTGGGTGAAGATGAGTAGCCCCAGGATGATCATGATGCCGAGCCAGAAGGAAGGTATCGCGATGCCGGCAATGCTGAAGGCGCGCACCACGTAGTCGATCCAGGTGTCCTGCTTGACGGCGGATATGATTCCGAGCGGAATCGCAATGGCGACCGCCACCACGGTTGCCATGATCGCCATCTGAAGAGAGAGCTTGAACCGCAGCCCGATCTCGTAGGTGATGGGCTTGCCGGTCCACATGGAATCGCCGAGATCGAAGGTGAGATAGCCGCCGACGAAATCCGTGAACTGGGTGTCGAGCCCCAGGATCAGGGGCTTGTTCAGGCCGAGATTTTCCTTGCAGAGCTCGATCTCCGCAGGGTCGGCATACAGTCCCGTGCCCGCGAGCCTCACCTCGCACACGTCTCCCGGAATTGCCCGCAGCAGCAGGAATACGAGCAATGCCGCCCCGACCAGCGTCGGGATCATCAGCAGCAGGCGTTTGACGATGTACTTGTACATGCAGGCTCTGGAGTGCCGGCGCCCCGAAGGGCGCCGGCAATCGTCCTAACAGTGCTTCGACGTTTACATCAGAGACTTGTCGAGCCAGACGTTGTCGAGCTGCTGGTTCAAGTAGTGGCTCGGAGCAATCTTCCACCCCTTCACGTAGGAGCGGTGCGGATTGATCTTGTACCACCACAGGGTGATGCCGATGTGCGCCTGATCGCTGATGGCGCGAGTCTCGTACTCGCGCATGAGCGCGCGCTGCTCGGCCTCGTCGCCGGAACGCAGCAACTTGTCGTAGATCTGCTCGAGCTCCAGGTCCTCGTAGGAGCCGTAGTTGTTACCGGCGCTGCCGAGGAACTTGGTGACGTCCGCGATCGGATTGATCACCGACTGGCAGTTGAAGTCGATGGACACATCGAAGTCCTTCTTCTTGCGCAGCGTGGCGTAGAAGGGTGGCGTCGGCTGCACGCGCTGCGTGACCTTCATACCGACCTTCGCCCACTGATCGATGAGCCAGGTGCCCACCACCTTGTAGGGCTGGTCGACACCGCGGTTGTTGAACTCGAAGGCGAGCCCCTCCTGACCGGCCTCGGCGAGCAACTTCTTGGCTTCGGCGCGAGACGCCTCGATGTCCTTGCCGTAGCCCTTGAGCTTCACCAGCTCGCTCTCGTTGGCCGCCAGCGGGTGGTTGGGAAACACGACACCGCCGACGGTTTTGACGATGGCAATCTGGGACAGGTACTTGGACCCGGCCCAGCGATCCACCGCGAGCGTGATTGCCTGGCGCACGCGCACGTCGTCGAAGGGCTGTCTCTGCTGGTTGGGCGTCGCCATCAGCACGCAGTTCCAGTCGCTTTCCTGGACCGTGATCTTGTCGCCCAGCGCATTGACGAGATCGTCGCGGGCCTTGGGCGGGAAGCCACGGAACTCGATGGCGGCGCGATCGCCGCGAATGGCCTGCAGGCGCACCGCCATCTTGGGCGCGGAGATCGCCTTGAAGCCGTCGAGATAGGGCTGACCCTTGTGATGGTAGTCCTCGTAGCGCTTACCGGAGACGAACGAGCCCGGCTGGTGCTCGACGAACACGAACGGGCCGGAGCCCATGATGTTCTTCTCATACCAGGTGATGCCGTTCTTCTCCAGCATCGCCTTCGACATGACGATGTTGAATGGCGTCGCCAGCGCCGGGATGAAGGCACCCGACGGGAACTGCAAATTGAACACCACCGTCTGGTCGTCCGGTGCAGTCACCGAGTCGACCATCTTGAAAAACGCCTTGCGGGCGCTCGGGACGCCTTCGGGCGGAAAGATGATCTTGTCGTAGGTGGCCTTGACGTCCTGGGCGGTCAACGGCGAGCCGTCGTGGAACTTCACGCCCTCGCGAATCTTGAAGGTGTACGTCTTGCCGCCGTTAGTGGGCTGCGGAACGTCGCCTTCGCAGAGATCGCACACGAAGTCGGTGGCCGACTGCGGATTGTCCGGATTGATGCGGATCAGCAGGCTGTAGAACGGCGAAATCGGATGGATGACGCCGAAGGTGGTCTCCTTGTGGAGATCGTAGGAAGGGATTTTGCTCCCTACTACGAAGTTCAGGGTGCCACCCCGCTGCGGCGTGTCCGCCGATGCCTGCCCGGCGATGCCGAGGGCAAGGGCGCAGCCGGTAAGGACGGCGGCAGTGAGCGTGGGACTGAAGCGTCTCATCGTGCTCTCCTCCTTTGTGGTTATGTTTTCTTGGTCTCTGCCGCACAGCCAGGCTCTCGGCTCAGGGCGGCTCGCGCTAAAGGCTATCATACCTCGGTACAGGCAACCCAATGGCCCGGGCGCTTCTCGACGAGCGGCGGGATGGCCTGGCGGCAGCTGTCCACGGCCAGCGGGCAGCGGGGGTGGAATACGCAGCCACTGGGCGGGTTGATGGGGCTCGGAACCTCGCCCTGAAGGACCTGGTGCTCGCGCTGCTTCTCCCGGGACGGGTCCGGCACCGGCACCGCCGAGAGCAGCGCCTTGGTATACGGATGCATCGGGTTGTCGAACAGCTCGTCGGACTCGGCGAGCTCCACCATCTTGCCGAGATACATGACGGCGACCCGGTCGCAAAGATGGTGCACGACGCTCAAGTCGTGGGCGATGAACAGATAGGTGAGGTCGAACTCCTCGCGCAGGTCCTCCAGAAGATTGATGATCTGGGCCTGGATGGAGACGTCCAGTGCCGACACCGCCTCGTCACAGATGATGAACTCCGGGTTCAATGACAGCGCGCGCGCGATGCCGACCCGCTGGCGCTGCCCGCCGCTCATCTCGTGGGGGTAGCGGTCGGCGAACTTCGGATTGAGCCCGCAAATCGACAGCAGCTCGGCGATACGCTTGCGGCGTGAGCCCGCATCGGGCTCGATGCCGTGCACCTTCATGGGCTCGCCGATAATCTCGCCGATCTTCATGCGCGGATTCAGCGAGCTGTACGGATCCTGGAATATGACCTGGATTTTCTGTCGCACCGGGCTTAGGGCCCGCTCGTCCAGGCCGTTCAGATTGACGCCTTCGAAGACGATCTCGCCGGCAGTCGGGCGTTCGAGCTGGAGTATGCAGCGCCCGGTGGTGGTCTTGCCGCAGCCGGACTCGCCCACCAGCCCCAGAGTCTCACCCTTCTTGATCTCGAAGCTGATGTCGTCGACGGCCTTCACATGGGCGACGGCCCTCTGGAAAACGATGCCTTCGATGACCGGAAAGTACATTTTGAGGTGCTTGACCTCGACCAGCGTCTCGCCTTTCTCGACGGGCGTGAAGAGATCGGCGCTGGCTCGGGCAACGGCGCTGCTCACGACGCCTCCTTGCGGAGCCGGTCCATCTCGGCCATGCGCCAGCAGGCCACCATCTGGTCGTCACCGGCGTTTTCAAGCGGCGGAAACTCCGAAGCGCAGCGGTCGATTGCCCAGCGGCAGCGCGGGCGGTAGGAGCAGCCGTCGTCGAGCCGGGTCAAATCCGGCGGCTGCCCTTCGATGGGCACCAGGCGCCGGCCGCGGTGCACGTCCATGCGCGGCACCGACGCCAGCAGCCCGACCGTGTAGGGGTGGCGCGGGTTGTGATAGACCTGCTCGGCGGTGCCCATCTCGACGATCTTGCCCGCGTACATGACGTTGACACGATCGGCGTAACGCGCCACCACGCCGAGGTTGTGGGTGATGATGATGAGGGCCACGCCGAGGCGTCTCGAGAGATCCTTCATGAGCTCGAGAATCTGCGCCTGAATGGTCACGTCCAGCGCAGTGGTGGGCTCGTCGGCGATGATGAGCTTGGGCTCGCAGCTCAAGGCCAGCGCAATCATCACGCGCTGGCGCATGCCGCCGCTCAGGTGGTGCGGGTACTGCTTGAGCCGGCGTGCAGCGTCGGAGATCCCGACCATGCCGAGCAGGTCCAACGCCCGCTTGTTGGCTTCCTCCTCGCTCACGCCGAGATGCAGGAGGATGGTTTCGGTCAGCTGCTGGCCGATACTCAAAACCGGGTTGAGCGACGTCATCGGCTCCTGGAAGACCATGGAGATCTGGGCGCCGCGCACCTTGCGGATTTCCTCGTCGTCGAGCTCGAGCAGATTGCGCCCTTCGAAGTTGATGACGCCTTCGACGATCTTTCCGGGCGGATCCGGAATCAGCCGCAGAATAGACATGGCGCTCACGGATTTTCCGCACCCGGATTCGCCTACGATGGCGACGGTCTCGCCCTGCTCGACGTCGTAGCTGATGCCGTCGACGGCCTTCACGACCCCCGCGGAGGTCTTGAACTGGGTACGAAGATTATGAATGTCGAGCAGCTTGGCCACGGCGGCGCCTTATTATTGTCACTCGGTCGTGACCCGGCCCGCGATTCGCGGCGCGCCCTGTTGGCCGTCCCGAGGGAGCCAACGGTAGGGTGGCACCATCGAAAAGTCAACGTGAAAGCCAGCTATGCGCGGCCGCACGCCGTTTTTCCGGCCGGCAGCGTTATGGTACCGTCCTCTGACCAATCGCAGACTCGGAATACCAGCCATGAGCATTCGCGCCCCCAGCATAGCCCCGGCCGAGTCAGTCGACGTGGCCGAGGGTGTCGCGCCGCTGGTCGCGCGCGCCCGGCGCGCCATGGACGCTTTCAGGCATGCCGACCAGGCGCGCGTCGACGAGGCGGTCACCGCGCTCGCCTGGTCTCTTTACAAGCCCGAGCACGCACGCGAGCTCGCCGAGATGGCCGTACTGGACACGGGACTCGGTAACGTCGCCGACAAGATTACGAAGAATCAACGCAAGACCTTCGGCACGCTGCGCGATCTCATGCGTGTGCGCACCGTCGGCGTTATCGAGCACGATGCCGCGCTCGGTATCGTCAAGTACGCGAAACCGGTCGGCGTGGTCGCGGCGGTGACACCGTCGACGAATCCGGCTGCGACACCCGTCAACAAAGCCATGATGGCGGTCAAGGGCCGCAATGCGGTTATCGTCGCGCCGTCGCCGGCGGGACTCGCCACGACGACGCGCACCGTCGAACTGATGCGCGCCGAGCTTGCGAAAATCGGCCTGCCTGAGGACCTGGTGCAGGTCGTGCCGCCACCGGTCAACAAGGCGGTGACCAGCGCCCTCATGCAGGCCTGTGACCTTACGGTTGTGACGGGCTCGCAGAACAACGTGCGCGCAGCATACTCGAGTGGCAAGCCGGCGATTGGTGTCGGTGCTGGCAATGTGCCGGTGATCATCGACGCGAGCGCCGATCTCGACGACGCGGCGGAAAAGATCCACGCTTCAAAGACATTCGACAACGCGACATCGTGCTCATCGGAGAACTCCGTCGTCATTCTCGATGCCGTTTACGACGATGCACTCGCGGCGCTCGAGAAGGTCGGTGGCTACCGCGCCGGCGACGACGAGAAGCGCGCTATCGCCGCGACGCTGTGGGTCGGCGGTCACCTCAATCGAAAAGTCATCGCCAAGGACGCAGACGTGTTCGCCCGTGAGGCGGGACTGCCGGAGGCTGCGCAGAAGGCGCGGTTCTTCATGGTCGAGGAAAGCGCCATCGGACCCGAGCATCCGTTCTGCGACGAGAAGCTTGCGCTCGTGTTGAGCGTCTACCGGGCCGCCGATATCGATGACGCCATGGACAAGGTGCGCCAGATTCTCGCCGTCAAGGGCCGTGGGCACTCCTGTGGAATTCACACCAGCGACATGGACGTGGCACGTCGAATCGCCGAAGAGCTCGACGTCGTTCGCGTGCTTGTCAATCAGGCGCACACCTTCGGAAACGGCGGTGGTTTCGACAGCGGTCTCAACTTCACCCTGAGCATGGGTTGCGGCACGTGGGGCGGGAACAGCATCAGCGAGAATCTCAACTACCGGCATTTCATCAACATCACGCATCTCGCGACGACCATTCCCGAGGACAAGCCGAGCGAAGAGGCGCTGTTCGGCCCGTACTGGAAGCGTTACGGTCGCTGAGGCCAAGCCCTTTTTCAGCAATGATGCGGTGGGCTCGCTGCGCCAGGTGTCGATGACTGCCCGATGAACTTCGAAGAACACGCGTCCAAGCCATTGCTTGCCGCCTGCGGAATCGACGTGCCGCGCGGCGCCCTGGCGGTCTCGGCCGAGGAAGCGGCAGCGGCTGCCGCCGAGCTGGGTGCGGTGGTGATCAAGGCCCAGGTGCCGACCGGCAAGCGCGGCAAGGCCGGCGGCATTGCGCCGGCAGCCGATGCCGGCGAGGCACGGGCCGCGGCGGCGCGCATCCTCGGCATGGACATCGCCGGACACCGTGTCGAGCGTGTGCTGGTCGAGGAGCAGGCACGCATCGAACGCGAGTTCTACGCCGCAGTTCTCAACAGCCCGGTCAGCAAAGGACCGCTGGTGATGTTCTCGGCGACCGGCGGCATGGATATCGAGGAAATTGCCAGGACCGATCCGGACGCCATGCGCGAAGCGCGGGTGGATATTCGCAACGGATTCGATCGCGCCGCGGCCGACGCCATGCTCGCAGGGCTCGACACAAACGGCGCACTGGACGCGGTGGCGGATTTTCTGGTCAAGCTCTACGACTGCTACCGTCGCCACGACGCCGAGCTCCTGGAAGTCAATCCCCTGGCGTTGCTCGACGACGGGCGCCTCGTGGCCCTCGACTGCAAGTTCGTGCTCGACGATTCCGCTGTCAAAAGGCAGCCGGCGCTCGAGAGCCGAGGCAGTGAAGAACGCCTGACCGAGCTGGAAGCGCGCGCTCGCGCGCTGGGGCTGCGTTACATCGAGCTCGACGGCAATATCGGCGTGCTCGCCAACGGCGCCGGCCTCACGATGACCACCATGGACGTAATAGCCCATCACGGCGGCGCGCCCGCCAACTTTCTGGAAATCGGCGGCGAGGCCTATACCAAGGCCAAGCCCGCGCTGGAGCTGGTGCTCGACAACCCGCGCGTCGGTGCGCTGGTGGTGAATTTTTGCGGGGCATTCGCGCGTACCGATGTCATGACCGAAGGCGTCATCGATGCCTGGCAGGCGCTCGATCCGCAGCTTCCGGTTTTTTTCAGCGTGCACGGGACCGGTGCCGCGGAGGCGGTGGCGATGCTCGAAAGCCGTCTCGGCGTGACGCCCTATGCGAACATGGACCAAGCCATCGTCGCCGCAATTGCCGCAGCGGCCACCGCCGAAGGCGCATCGTGATCGTCCGCGGCGACGAGCGCATGCTGGTGCAGGGCATCACCGGTCGACAGGGGACCTTCTGGACCGAGCGCATGCAGGCGTACGGCAGCCGAATCGTCGCCGGTGTGAATCCGAACAAGGCCGGCGAAACCCATTGCAACGTGCCCGTTTATGCAAGCGCCCGGGACGCCGTCGCCGAGTGCGCCATCGACGTGTCGGTGCTCTTCATTCCTCCGCTGGCGGTGCGCGATGCGGCGCTGGACGCCATCGACGCTGGCATCGGGAAGCTGGTCATATTGACCGAGCACATCCCGGTGCAGGATGTGATGTACTTGCTCGCCGCCGCGCGCGCCAACGGCGCGCGCGTGCTCGGCCCGAATACGGCGGGGCTCGTAACTCCCGGTGAGTGCTTCGCGGGCTTCATGCCGGCGTTCAGCGACAGCATCTTTCGCCCCGGCTCGATCGGCGTGATCTCGCGAAGCGGCAGCCTCGGCACCCTCATATGTCTCAATCTCGTGCAGGCGGGTCACGGGGAGTCGGCATTCATCGGCATCGGCGGCGATCCGATCATCGGCACCACCACCCGCGACGCTCTCGAAGCCTTCGACAGCGATGCGGGCACGCAGGCGGTGGTCATGGTCGGCGAGATCGGCGGCGCCATGGAGGAAGAGGCCGCCGAGTATGCCGCCGGAATGGCGAAGCCCGTGGTGGCATTCATCGCCGGCCGGGCGTCGCCGCCGGGAAAGAAAATGGGTCATGCCGGCGCAATCGTCATGGGCGATCAGGGCACCTATGCGTCCAAGCGCGATGCCCTCGAACGCGCCGGTGTGCGGGTACTCGACACGCCGTCGGACGTCGGCGGCGCGATCGCCGCACTGCTTTAGCCGCTCCGCGCATGAGAGCGATTCAGGTCAGACGCTACGGTGGGCCCGAGGAGCTCGTCGAGTGTAAGCTCGGCGTGCCCGAGCCTGGTCCCGGGGAGGCGCTGGTGCGCATCACCCACGCGGGCGTCAACTTCACCGACATATACACTCGCCAGGGCGTCTATCGCCACTCGCTCACTTATCGCAATCAACCCCCTTTCGTTCCAGGAATGGAGGCAACGGGGATCGTGGACGCCGTGGGTCGAGGCGTCGAGCATGTGGCGCCCGGCGATCGCGTGGCCTACTGTCTGAGCCTCGGCGCATATGCCGAATATGCCGTTGTGCCGGCGTGGCGGCTGGTTCTCGTTCCCGAGGAGCTGGAACCGACCATCGCCGTCAGCCTCATGCTCCAGGGCTGCACGGCGCACTACCTCACTCATTCGCTGTTTGCACTCGAAAGCGGTCAGGTGTGTCTCGTGCACGCCGCCGCGGGCGGGGTCGGTCAGCTGTTGTTACAGCTCGCACGTTTGCGCGGCGCGCGCGCCATCGCGACCGTGGGTAACGAGGACAAGGCGGCCATCGCCGCCGAGCTCGGAGCCGACCCGGTGATTCGTTACCATGAGGTCAAGTTCGACGAGGCCGTTCGCGAGGCAACCGGGGGGCGTGGCGTCGACGTGGTCTACGACGGCGTCGGGCGTGCCACGTTCTCGGGCAGCCTGCACAGTCTCAGGCCGCGGGGCACTCTTGCATTGTTTGGCGGTGCATCGGGCTCTGTCGAGTCGGTGACACCGTTGGATCTCGCAGAAGCCGGCTCGATATTTTTCACCCGTCCGCACATGGCCGACTACATGGCGAGCGCCGAAGAAATCGCATGGCGGGCCGGCGATATGTTCCGCTTCGCGGTGCATGGCGACATCAAGGTGCGCATCGATCGGCAGTTTCCTCTTTCCCAGGCGGGCGAGGCACACCGGGTCATGGAGCAGGGCGGCACCCGCGGCAAGCTGCTGCTGAGCACGTCCGACGGCGCGTGAAGTTGAATTCGACCGAGACGGCGATCCGAATGGCCGCCTCGATCGTCACCTCATGACAGAGCTGGGCACCGGGATATTACTCTGGTGCGGGTTCGCGCTCCTCATAGCCGGTACCGTCAAGGGTATTCTCGGCATCGGAATTCCCATCGTTTCGGTATCTCTGCTGTC
The DNA here is from genome assembly GCA_041581935.1 of Gammaproteobacteria bacterium. GTDB lineage: Bacteria > Pseudomonadota > Gammaproteobacteria > HK1 > HK1 > JAABYT01. The sequence continues at coordinate 11,352 of JBFICP010000021.1, forward strand.
GCTCGCAATCAACGTGCCGATGGCGGTTGCGCTGCTTCCCGTGCCGATACTGTTGTCGAACCTGTACCAATCGATCCGCTTTGCGCATATCAAGGCAACACTGAGGCGTTTCGCGGCGCTCATCATCGCTCTGGTAGTCGGAACATTCGCCGGCGCACGCCTGCTCGTGGATATCGATCAGCGCATCCTGGCCGGAATCGTCGGCGCTGCGGTGCTGGTGTTCGCCGTGAGCGCACACTTTCCGCGGAGTCTTCATCTCGGGCCACGCGCAGAGCGTTGGCTCGGGATGCCCGTGGGGTTTCTTGCAGGATTGCTCGGAGGAATGACGACTTTTTTCGGGCCGCCCTTGATCATGTTTTTTTTCGCGCTGAATCTGCAAAAGGACGAGTTCGTGGGCACAATCTCGACGGTGTACCTGTGCGCCGCCGTGCCCCTGGCGGCCGCATTCGGCATGTTCGGAGTCATGGGTCCGCGGGAATTTCTCTTGTCCAGCGCGGCGGCGGTGCCGATTTTTTGCGGAATGCTGATCGGGCAGTGGCTGCGCACGCGCATCAGCCATGAGCTTTTCCGCCGGGGTTTGTTATTGATGTTGCTGGTGGTCGGAGTGCGATTGCTGTACCGCTCGGTCGCGTAGCTCCGGTTATTGCAGGCAAGATTGCGCCTGTAAGGGTTCCAGCTCACGCAGCTTCACGTCGATCGCGAAGTCACCGTAGTCGTAGATCATATCGCCGGCGACGCCGTTCTCGTAAAGAATCGCACTCAGCTCGAACTCCGGCGATGGTTGAACCGCCGCGGTTTTGAAGTACGCGAGTCGGAACGACCATGAGCGCTGCTCGGCGACAAATTCCGGTGAATCTTCGCCACCGGGTGCGCGTTCCTTGCCGATGAAAGCCGTGATCTCATAGGGCGAGTCCAGCGTGCTGCCGTCGAAGACCGTGCGCGTGAGATGTTGTTTGCCTCTTCTGGCGGCGGCTATCAGCTCGGCAAGGTGGCGTGCCGGGAATATCGTGCCCGCGGGGAGCGGCTTCGTTTCTTTCGCGGGCTTTGCGAAGCGGGTCAGTCCGCTTCCACCAGGTTTGTCGAGGCGCGCAACCCCACTGATCTCTTCGAGCAGCTCTCTGTCCTGATAACTGAGCGTGTTGAACCAATAGTCGATTCCGTCGGTCGATTCCCAGCCCGAGAGCCGTGCCACGTGCTCTAGTCCGGCGCCCTCGGCATGATAAAGACGAAAGCCGATGTACTGCTCGATACGCCAACCGTCGCAGGCTACCTCGAACGTGATTTCGAGCCGGCCTTTCACAGCGGTGATGTCGGTGCTTGCCGAACCGATATGCTGAGAGAGACCGTACACGGCACGGTGGGAAAGCAGCGCGGGCATATCGCCCTGGGCAGCACCCACGCCGCTCGCAATGCTCGACAGAACCAGCACAGTGCCGAAAGGGAACCATCGCCAACCGGCCACGTTCTTCGCGCGCATGCTCATACCGTGATTGTAGCCGCTACGCCGATGGCACCGCACGACAGCACGCCACGCCGGGACGAGTCCGCGTACCGTCTCGTCGCAGTCGCAAGAGCCCCGGATCGGCGCGGGTTATAAGTCACCGAACGGGCGTGGTCCTTCTATACTGGTGCAAAGCGGACCGCGGCCGCGGCACCGCCATCACTCGGAAATCTGCACCGCGGTTGCGCAGGCGCTGGCGTCGGCTAACGCCGCCATCCGCTATGCGGCAACTCCTCCCGGTATCGTATCGTAGCCGAGCACCGGGGCCAGCCAGCGCTCGATCTCGGAGATGCTCATGTTCTTGCGCGCGGCGTAGTCGCGGACTTGATCCCGTTCGACCTTGCTGACGCCAAAGTAGCGGCTTTGCGGATGAGCGAAATAAAGTCCGCTCACCGAAGCCGCCGGCAACATGGCAAAGTTCTCCGTGAGGTGCATGCCCGCGCCGCTCTGCGCGTCGAGCAGCTCGAAAAGGGTTCGCTTTTCCGTGTGGTCGGGACAGGCGGGATACCCCGGCGCGGGCCGAATGCCGCAATACTTCTCCTGGATCAGGTCCTCGTTGGTGAGGTTTTCTTCACGGGCATATCCCCAAAATTCGGTGCGTACGCGCTCGTGCATGCGTTCCGCGAACGCCTCAGCCAGCCGGTCGGCGAGCGCTTTCGCCATGATTGCGTTGTAGTCGTCGTGTTCGGACTCGAACTTCTCGACGAGTTCGTCGACACCGAAGCCGGCAGTCACCGCGAACGCGCCAACATAGTCCGGGGATCCGGCGTCACGCGGCGCGACGAAATCCGCGAGCGCCAGGTTCGCGCGACCTGGCTCACGGTTTAATTGCTGTCTGAGCGTGTGAAAGGTGACCAAGGGCTCGCGGCGTTCGTCGTCGGAATAAACAACGATATCGTCGAGCACGCTGGCCGCCGGCCAAAAGCCGATCACGGCGCGTGTGCGCAGCCAGCGCTCGTCAACGATGCGACGAAGCATCTCATTGGCATCGGCAAAGAGGCTGCGTGCGGCGGCGCCCACGGTCTCGTCTTCGAGGATGCGCGGATAGGAGCCGGCCAGATCCCAGGTTCGGAAAAACGGGCCCCAATCGATGTACTCAACGAGCTCGTCGAGTGGATAGTCGTCGAAGCGCTTGCGTCCAATGAACGACGGTCGCGGTGCAGAATAATTCTGCCAATCGATGGCGAGGCGGTTGGTGCGTGCCTCGGCGAGTGTTGCGCGTCGGGCGGTGCGTCGCTGCGCGGCCCGCTGATCTCTGATGGCTGCATACTCCGCGCCAATCTGTGATGCGAACTGATGACGCTCCGCGCCCAGGAGCTTGCTCACGACGCCGACGGCCCGTGACGCGTCGGGAACGTAAACCGTCGCTCCGTCGTAGTTTGGCGAGATCTTGACTGCCGTGTGCACGCGACTGGTTGTGGCACCGCCGATTAGAAGCGGCAAATTGAACTCCTCGCGACTCATCTCCGCGGCAACGTGACACATCTCGTCGAGGCTCGGGGTGATGAGCCCCGACACGCCAACGATGTCGGCCCCCTCGGCACGGGCGGTCTCGAGAATGCGGTTCGCCGGCACCATGACGCCGAGGTCGATCACCTCGTAGTTGTTGCAGGCGAGCACCACGCCGACGATATTCTTGCCAATATCGTGTACGTCGCCCTTCGCCGTTGCCAGGACCACTTTGCCCGCGGAGTGCATCTCGTCCTCAACCGTCTTTTCCGATTGCATGAACGGTTCCAGATAAGCAACCGCCTTTTTCATAACGCGGGCACTTTTTACCACCTGCGGCAGAAACATCTTTCCCGAGCCGAACAGATCGCCGACGACATTCATGCCGTCCATGAGTGGGCCCTCGATGACCTCGAGCGACCGCTTCGCCTGGCTTCGGGCTTCCTCGGTGTCGTCTACGATGTAATCGTCTATGCCGTGCACGAGCGCATACACGAGGCGATCGTGGACGTCAGACTCCCGCCAGCCGAGATCCTCAGCCTTCTGCTTCGCCTGTCCTTTGACCGACGATGCCGCCTCGAGCAATCGCTCCGTCGCATCGGCACGCCGATTGAAGAGCACGTCCTCGATGAGTTCCCGCAGAGTGTCGGGAATGTCCTCGTACACGGGTAGCTTGCCCGCATTGACGATGGCCATGTCGAGCCCTGCTTCGATCGCGTGGTATAGAAATGCGGCGTGCATGGCCTCGCGCAGAGGATCGTTGCCCCTGAATGAAAATGACAGGTTGGATACTCCACCCGACACTTTTACTCCTGGAAGCCGTTCCTTTATGCGTCGCGTCGCCTCGATGAATGCTCGCGCGTAGTCATTGTGCTCTTCGATGCCCGTGGCGACGGCGAAAATATTCGGATCGAACACGATGTCTTCGGAAGGGAATCCGACCTCTTCGACGAGTATCCTGTATGCCCTTTCGCATACCGCGACCTTTTGCTCGACGGTCTCCGCCTGTCCCTTCTCGTCGAAGGCCATGACAACGACGCCGGCACCGTAACGCTTTATCGAACGTGCCTGCTCGACGAAAGACTTCTCGCCTTCCTTGAGGCTGATCGAGTTGACAAATCCCTTGCCCTGAACGCATTTGAGTCCGGCTTCGATAATCGACCATTTGGAAGAATCGATCATTACGGGGACCCGGCTGATATCCGGCTCGGCGGCCATGAGGCACAAAAACTTGCGCATCGCGCCTTCGGAATCCAGCATGCCCTCGTCCATGTTCACATCGATGATTTGAGCACCGTTTTCCACCTGCTCGCGGGCGATACTTATGGCGCTGTCGTAGTCCCCCTCGATAATCAATCGCGCGAACTTTCTCGACCCGGTGACGTTGGTACGCTCACCGATATTGACGAAAAGGCTGTCCGGGCCGATGTTGACCGGTTCGAGTCCGGACAGGCGACACACCCGCGGCGGCGCGGGAATTGTTCTAGGGCGGCACGATGCAACGCTCTCGGCAATGGCACGGATATGTTCCGGCGTGGTTCCGCAACAGCCACCAACGAGATTGAGAAACCCTGCCGATGCGAACTCGCCGAGCACTCGGGCCATATGCTCGGGCGTGTCGTCGTAACCACCGAACTCGTTGGGCAGTCCGGCATTGGGATGACAGCTGACGTGGGTTTCGGCAACCCTCGCGAGATCGTTCACGTAGGGTCTCAGCTCGGTGGCGCCCAGCGCGCAGTTGAGGCCCACCGCCAGGGGCCGCGCATGGCGCACCGAGTGCCAGAATGCTTCGGCCGTTTGCCCGGAAAGCGTGCGCCCGCTCAAGTCGGTGATGGTTCCGGAGATCATCAGCGGCAGGCGCGAGCCGCTATTTTCGAAATACTCGTCAATGGCGAACAAAGCCGCCTTGGCATTCAGGGTGTCAAAGACCGTCTCGACCAGGACCAGGTCGCAGCCGCCTTCCACCAGCCCGTGCAACGCTTCCGCGTAAGCCGCACGGAGATCGTCGAACGTGACGTTGCGGAATCCCGGGTCGTTGACATCCGGAGAAATCGATGCGGTGCGGTTCGTCGGTCCCAGCACGCCCGCGACCCAGCGCGGACGATCCGGATCCATGGCGATAGCGGCATCGGCGGCTTCGCGGGCGACCCGTGTCGCGGCGTGATTGAGTTCGAAAATCGCGTTCTCGAGACCGTAGTCGCTCTGTGCGATGGCGGTGCTGTTGAACGTGTTGGTTTCGATGATGTCGGCGCCGTCGGCAAGGAAAGCCGCGTGAATTTCACGAATCAAATTCGGTTGAGTGATGCACAGCAGATCGTTGTTGCCGCGCAGGTCACGGTCGTGATCGGCGAACTGCGTCCCACGGAAATCCTCCTCGGACAGTGCGTGGGTCTGAATCATGGTGCCCATCGCGCCGTCGAGTACCAGGATCCGCTCGCCGAGGGCGCGAACCAGCGCCTCCGCGGACGGTTTGGACCAGCCGCTCATGTCAGCCTCCCGATGCAATTTTGTCGCCGCCGGAAACGGCGGCCCCGGCCTTGAGTCCGAGCCTGTGGCAGATGGCGAGGGTCAATTCCGCCCTGTTGAGGGTGTAGAAATGAAACTCGGTCACTCCCTGGCGCTGGAGACGCAGACACTGCTCAACGGCGACCATGGCTGCGACCAGCTGACGGGTGTCGGGGGACGCGTCGAGGCCGTCGAAGAGCTCCGCCATCCACGCTGGCACGCTGGCGCCGCAGGTGGCGGCGAAGCGTTCGGCGGCCGCGAAGTTGGTGACCGGAAGAATGCCGGGAACGATCGGTGCGCTGATGCCGGCGGCGCGCGCCCGATCCAGAAAGCGAAAGTAGACGTCGGTGTCGAAGAAAAACTGGGTAATGGCGCGGGACGCACCGGCATCGAGCTTGCGCTTGAGGTTGTCCAAATCATCCCCGGCCGAACGCGCGTCGGGATGCACCTCGGGATACGCGCCGACGGTTAGCTCGAAGTCGGCGACGCGCGTGAGTCCGGCCACCAGCTCGGCGGCATTGCAATAACCGTCGGGATGGGGGCTGAAGCGGGACTTACCGTCGGGTGGATCGCCGCGCAGCGCGACGATGTGGCGGATTCCGGCATCGTGATAGCGTCGCGCCACCTCGTCGACCTGATCTCGGGTGGCATCGACGCAGGTCAAGTGCGCCGCCGGGGTGAGCGGTGTCTCGTCGAGAAGACGCTTGACGGTTGCGTGGGTGCGTTCACGCGTGCTTCCGCCGGCACCGTAAGTGACGGATACGAAACGCGGCCCGACGGGCGCGAGCCGCTCGATGGAGCGCCACAGGGTCTCCTCCATGGCGGATGTCTTGGGCGGAAAGAACTCGAAGGACACCGCGAGCCCCGATTTGATCGGCGTGAAGCGCGGTGATTGCTGATCGCTTGCGGTCACGGTTTCAGGCCACATCGAGCTCGTAGTGGGCGGGTGCGTCGGCACGCTGCACGCCGACCCACAGCGATACCGTGAGATTCTCGGTGTCAGTCTCGCCGCTCACGGTCAGGTGCTCGACGCGCACGTCCTCGAGACCCGCAGCGCGGCACCAAGCGGCAACCTCGGCGTCATCGAATCCCAGGCGCCGATGCGCATAGTCGCGGCGCAGCATCTCGAGCTGATGCGGGGCGAAGTCGACGATCAACAGCTTGCCCCGCGGGCGCAACGCTTGAGCCGCCTGCACGATGGCGGTGGCGGGATCGTCGAGAAAGTGCAGCACGTGATGAATCGTGACCACGTCCATGCTGCCGGCCGGCACCGGGAGGTTGTAGATGTCGCCGTGGCGAACCCGGCAGTGATTGAGACTCTGCTTGGTCAGATTGGCGCGCGCCACTGACAGCATCTCCCGGCTCGAGTCGATGCCAAGCCCACGCGCGATGCGATCGGAAAACACCTGCAGGATGCGTCCGGTGCCGGTGCCGAGATCCAGCAGCGTGTCGATGGGTCGGTCGCCGGCCGCGGCCAGCATCGCCTGCTCGACGTCGGATTCGGCCACGTACAGGTCGCGTATGCGGTCCCAGCTCTCGGCAATGTCTCGGAAGTACGCCGCCGCGGCCTCGGATCGTTCCTTCTTGACGGCTTCGAGACGCTGGCGGTCGCGCAGCAGATCGGCATCGTCCTCGGGGAGCAGCGCCACCAGAGCGGACAGAACCTCGGAGGCGGGACCCCGGTCGGCGAGGCGATAGAAGGCCCACGCCCCCTCCTGAATACGGTCCACCAGATGCGCCTCGGAGAGCAGCTTCAGGTGGCGACTCACGCGAGGCTGGCTCTGGCCGAGAATCCACGTGAGCTCGGAGACCGTCAGCTCGTTTCGCGAGAGCAGTGCCAGCAGGCGCAGTCGAGTCGGTTCTCCGGCGGCTCGCAGGGCGTTGAGCAGGGTATCCATAGTATCGGGCTCAAATAACGATAGATGGATATAAGCATATCTTTATATCCTCTGCAAGCCCTCAGCAGCCGGCGGATACCAAGCGCCGTGCCGCTGCCGGTATCATGGGCGTGCGGCCATGAACGACTCAGCCATCCCCAGCGACACGCTCGAGCGCCTCAAGGCAATTGTCGGACCCCGGGGCTTCGTCGAAAACAACGCCGATAAAGCCGCCTATCTCACCGACTGGCGGGATCTGTTTCACGGCGTCTCGCCCTTGATTGTCCGGCCGGCGAGCACCGCCGAGGTGGCGTCCATCGTCGCCGTTTGCAGCACCGCCGGTATCGGCATCGTGCCCCAGGGCGGCAACACGGGCCTGGTGGGCGGCAGCATCCCGGGCGCGTCGGGCGGCGAGATCGTGCTGTCGCTCTCGCGCATGAACCGAATACGGGATGTGGACGCCATCAACTACACCATGACCGTCGAGGCCGGCTGCGTGCTCGCCGATGTGCAAGCCGCCGCCCGAGATGCCGAGCGACTATTTCCCCTGAGCCTCGCCGCCGAGGGCAGCTGCCAGATCGGCGGTAACCTGTCCACCAACGCCGGCGGCACGGCGGTTCTGCGCTACGGCAACGCCCGCGAGCTGGTGCTCGGGCTCGAGGTCGTGCTGCCCGACGGGGCGATCTGGAACGGCCTTCGCCGCTTGCGCAAGGACAATACCGGCTACGATCTGAAGCAGCTGTTTCTTGGCGCCGAGGGCAGTCTCGGTATCGTCACCGCCGCGGTGCTCAAGCTGTTCCCGATGATCACCGACAGCGCCACCGCAATGGTGGCCATGCCGGGGATCGAGTCGGCGCCAACGCTGCTCGCGACCCTGCGCGAAGCGAGCGGCGACAACATTTCGACTTTCGAATACATGCACAGAGCGTGTCTGGATATTCTGGCGGCGCACACCGATCTCGGCGACCCCTTCGATGTGGTCTACGAGCACTATGCGCTGGTGGAGCTGACCTCGAGCCGGCGCGACGCCGGTCTGGCCGCGTTGCTCGAGCAGGCGCTGGGACAGGCGTTCGAGGCGGGCATCGCCGTCGACGCGGTAATCGCTTCGAGCGGAGCGCAGGCCGAGCGACTCTGGCGCATGCGGGAAACCCTGCCCGAGGCGCACAAGAACCTCGGCGCCGGTATCAAGCATGACGTCTCGGTGCCGGTCTCGCGGGTGCCGGAGTTCATCCTGCGCGCCACGAAGTATTGCGAGGAGACCATCGCGGGCGCGCGCGTCGTGGCCTTCGGGCACATCGGAGACGGCAATGTGCACTTCAATGTCATGCAGCCCGTTGGTGCAGATCCGGCAGCATTCCTCGCCAAGGAAACGGAGATCACCACCGGCGTTCACGACATCGCCGCCGAGCTCGATGGCAGCTTCAGCGCCGAGCACGGCATCGGCGTGCTCAAGAAGACAGCACTCGAGCGCTACAAATCGCCGGTGGAGCTCGCGCTGATGCGCACCCTCAAACGTACCCTCGACCCCAACAACATCATGAACCCCGGCAAAGTGTTATAGGTGCCCAAACGAAGGGTCCCCCTCTCCCTCGATGGGAGAGGGGACAGGGGTGAGGGTGAAAACGAGGAGCGGTGGAGAGCCCGCTCATGTGAACCGCTCTCGCCCCTCGGGCGAGAGCGTGCAATTAGTTAAATCGACGCGATCTCTCTCCCCGCAGGGGAGAGAGAGGGGACAAGGGAGAGGGTGAAAACAAGAAGCGTTCGGCGTACCTGATATGCGCGGTGCGGAACCTCAATTGTGATAGCTCATACCTCACCGGACAGACAGTGTCCGAGCTGGTCGAAACCCTCACCTCCCCGATAGCGGACAGTCGATGAACCAGCACTGAACGCGCACTATCGACCCATTCCAGTCATTCGAGCCCAGAGGCAACTGGGCAGCGTTGACAATCCTCAATCTGTGCCCAAAATGTTAGCGCGCCCTATGTTCGATGCCATAAAGTTCACCAACACGTCGGTCGATACTTCTCGGTAGCATTCTAGAATTTCTAATAGTACTCACGAATTTTCTTCTTGCTGCACAAATTCCTCCAAGGAGACCTGCTGTGGATTCAGAAAGACGCAAGGGCGATAAGCCAATCCCGGATAATCTGGAGGCAACGCTTAACGAGGCGCAGCTGATAGCTCTTCCGAACCTGGAGAGGTTCGGCTGGGAGCTTCGATTTGTTCGTAGGCCACTATTTCAAGAAGCTGTTCCTGTCGTCTGTAACGCCGAAGGCACAATGGTCGGAGTCTTAGAGGAAGATGGAAGATTGAACCTGGAATTGGGCGTTGAGATTCGTGGTTCTATGGCGAGTGAAGATACCTCGGCGGCTCGCGTCCAAACATCGAAAAAATCATCAAAAAGGTAGCGCCACAAATGTCCATTAGTGGCCGATTTAAGACGACCGAGATGCGTCTTTTCGGCCATTTGAGCGTCTGCTTCGGGTGACACTATTTGTCAGATCAGATGCCGACTATTACATCTCAATAAGCCCGTCACTCAGTCATAAATCGCCTCGAGCGGATCCCTGAACGCATAGCCCAAATCATGCGCAACTTCCTTCTGCGTTATGTGTCCCTTGTGAACGTTCAATCCATTGCGCAGATGCGCGTCGTCCTCGA